>CAYUNL010000242.1:0-4295 GCA_964446055.1 uncultured Alphaproteobacteria bacterium
GCATCAGCAGCCACGATTTCACGTTCGGCTATTCGCTGAACATCGGCATACGGGCCGCGGTGGGGCGCTTCGTGGTTATGGTCTCGGCGCATACGGTGCCCTGCGACGTCGGATGGCTGGGTGCCCTGATCGCGCCGCTCCGCGAAGACGGCACCGCAATGGCCTATGGACGGCACTGCGGCGTCGCCAGCTCGCGCTTCGGAGAAGCCGAGGACTTCGAACGCGTCTTTGGCCCCAAACCGCGTATCGAGTGCCCCAACCGCTTCGCGGTCAACAACGCCAACGCTGCCATTCGCCGGGAGCTTTGGGCGACGCGCCCGTTCGATGAGACGCTGCTCGGCCTCGAGGACATCGACTGGGCCAAGCACTGGATGGAGAACGGTTATCGCGTCGTCTACGAGCCGCACGCCGCGCTCTACCACATCCACGAGGAGACCTGGGCGCAGATCCGCCGACGCTACTACCGCGAAGCGGTGGCGGCGCGGCGCATCGGCATCCTCGGGCGGCGCCACATCCCGGAGCACCTGCTCCGCGAGACGGTGGCGACTCTGGTCGACATGGGCCGCGCCATGGCGCGCAACGCCAACCCAGTACTCGAGCGGTTGACGCGCCTCCAGTGCCTGCGCGAAGCCGTCTATTTCCGGCTGCACAAGAATGTGGGAACTCTGAAAGGTCTATTGGAGACAAACCCGTTGGAGACCGACAAAGAACGCCAAGAGGTATTTTTCGAGACCGCGGCCCGGGCCGTCGTCATTCACGAACCGGGGAAAGCCAGTCTCAAGAAGGTCTCGGTTCCCGAGCTTAAGCCGGGCGAGATACTGATCCATGTCGCCTATGTCGGCGTCTGCGCGACGGACATCGAATTACTCGAGGGCTCGCTCGGCTATTACAAGAACGGCGAAGCGAGCTACCCAATTGTGCCCGGCCATGAGTTCAGCGGCACCATCGTGGCAACCGGGAGCAACGTCAACGGCCTGGCGGAAGGGGATTCCGCCGTGGTCGAATGCATCCAGAGCTGCGGCTCCTGCGGGGAGTGCCAAAGCGGCAATTATATCGGTTGCCCCGATCGCGCAGAGCTCGGCGTCATGGGGCGTGACGGTGCCTATGCCGAGTATGTCACCGTGCCCGCCCGCTTTGTTCACAAGTTGCCGCCATCGACCGACCTCCGCGCCGCTGCGCTCTGCGAACCCCTGGCCGTCGTCCTCAAGGGCCTGCGGCGGCTCGAGGCAGCGCTTGGCGACGCTACAGGGAATCGCCGCTGCGCCGTCATCGGCGCCGGCCCCATCGGCCACATCTGCGCCCGCGTGATGGCACACGGCGGATACCGGGTAACAGTCTTCGACCGCAATCCGCAACGCCTCGCCTACTTCCGGGGAAGCACCTTCGAGACCTCGGAAAGCCTGGACAGACTGGACGACTTCGATGTTGTCGCCGAGGTCACAGGGGACCCGGAGGCCCTGGATACCGCCCTGCACCGAAGCCCGGCCAATGCCACGTTCCTACTCCTTGGTCTGCCCTACGGCAAGCGCGAGTTCTCGTTCGAGTCCATTGCCGCCTACGATAAGACGGTCATTGGCTCGGTGGGTAGCACGGCCGAAGACTTCGAGAAGGCCATCCGCCTGCTTCCCGAGCTCGACCTCGAGGAGTTCTTCAAGTGCTCGATGCCGCTTGAGGATTTTGCCAGGGCGTGGGACATGAGCAAACGCGGCGAGGTCCTCAAGGTGATCTTGGAGGTCGAAAATTCACACGGCGAGCGCGTCAAAAGAAATGCCTCATGACTGACATCGAGGTTTCTCTCGTCCGGGCGGACGAAAAGGACAAATGGCGGAAGCTCTTCGACGCCTATTCCATGTTCTACAACGTGCTCATGGAGGATGCAGTCGCGGAGACTGTATGGAAATGGAGTTCGGACCCTCACCACGCCATCGAGACGCTGGTGGCAAGAACCGCTGAAGGCGAGCTTGTCGGACTGGCCAATATTCGCGAGATGCCGCGCCCGCTGTCCGGCTCCACCGTTGGGTTCATCGACGATTTCTTCGTGTTGCCCGAGTATCGCCGCCGCGGCGTCGCCACCGCCCTTGTCGAAGGCTGCCGGGCACATGGCCAAACCAAGGGCTGGCCAACAATTCGCTTGATCACCGACGAGTCTAACGCCGAAGCCCAGGCCTTTTACGACCGGGTCGCCTCCCACCTGCCGAGGCGCGTTTACCAGATTATCGTGTGAGGCGGGCTTGCCATTCCGGGCATCGCGCCCGCCCCTCACGATAGCAAAACCCTTCCCGAACGGAGACAAGAATGACCAGCACTGCATCCATTCCCGTATTCAAGCCGCTGATCGAGGCGGAAGAGATCGAGGCGACCAGGAAAGCTGTCGAACTGGCATGGTTCGGTAGCGGTAGCTACGTCGGGAAGTTCGAAGCCAAGACCAAAGAATTCCTGGAGGCCGACGATTGCCACGTGGTGGCCGTCGCCACCGGAACGGCAGCGCTTCATCTCGCCCTTCTCGTCGCCGGGGCCGGCCCTGGAGACGAGGTCATCGCGCCGTCCCTCAACTTCTCGGGTGTCTTCCAGGCAATCAAGGCGACCGGCGCCGAGCCGGTGTTCTGCGACATCGATGACGACACCCTGTGCCTGAGTCCACAATCGGTAGAAAGCCTGGTCTCGGAGAAAACCAAGGTCATCATTACCCTCGACTACGCAAGCGTGGCCTGCGATCACGAAGCTCTCACGGCAATTGCCGAGAAACACAACTTGAGGATTGTCCACGACGCGGCGCATTCCTTTGGGTGGCGCTACCAGGGGCGTATGATGGGCAGCTTCTCCGACATCGCCGTCTTCAGCTTCGACCCGGTCAAGCCGCTCACCTGCATCGATGGCGGGCTGGTCGTCGTAAGGTCCGAAGAGGAAGCGATCTGGCTAAACGAAGCGCGCCTCGTCGGCCAGTCGTGGGACAAATCGACGCTTTACAAGAACACGCGGCCAAAGACCCGGGACATCGCCCACATTGGATTCCGTTACCACCTGTCCAACGTGCACGCGGCGCTCGGGCTGGCGCAACTTGAGAAGATCGAGCGCATCGGCGAGACGCGGCGCGCTACCTGCCGCTACTACTCCTCGCGCTTCTCGGAGATCAACAGCCTGCGTGTCCCGCAGACGGACTTCGCGGACACCATCCCCTTCATCTACACACTGCGCGTTCCGGCCGAGACCCGCGACGCTTTCCGCGACCACCTCGAGGCGCGGGGCGTGGATTGGGGTATCCACTGGCAGCCGGCTCACAATTTCACGTTCTTCAAGGATGCCCGCAAGAGCGACCTCACGATCACCGAGCGGGTGGGCACCGAAATTGTCACCCTGCCTCTCTTCTCGGCCATGCCCGAGTCCGACGCCGAGCGCGTCGCGGATGCCGTGATGTCGTTTTACCGCTCCTGAGCACGCCGACGTAACTTGGACAGTTCCACCCATATCGTCAACCTGACGGAGCTTTCGGCTCCGACCTTCGCCGTCCTTTCCCTTCTGCGGAGGGATGTTCTCATCCTGGCGATCGATCCCCTCTTCCCGCCCAGCCGCCCCCTGCTTCAACGCCTCGCCGATTGGGCGGTGCGCAGCGAGCGGGCGCGGCGGGCAGTCGCCCTGTTTCCAGAACTCAGGCCGATGGACGTCTACGAACCTCGCCGCGCATTATTCGACGTCTTCGGCTCCATCGAGGTCTGGCAGAACGCTTACCACGGATTTGATGAAGCCGACCGCGTCCTCGGCCGCGACGCCCTTGCTTACAAGCATGTCACCTGCGGCCGCACGCACAGGATGATCCTGCCCATTCTGGTGCTGACGCGGATCGCCGAGCACTACGAGGGGTCGGCGCCGCGGCTCATCGGTCTCACCCCCGAGCTCGTTGCGGCGACGGAAGCCTATCGCGGGCGCCCCTTGCCCGCCTTCGCGGCGCCGTCATGGGTGCCACGGGTGGCAGTCAACGTTTTGACAGGTGCCCTGGTGCTAATTTATGCCACCCTGTGGGTGCTGTCGCGGACGCGGCACGCGACCCCCCCCGTGCGGCGCCATTTCTTCGCCGCCGACTATGTCGGTGACGACGCCGATATTGGGCTCTACGAGGCAGCAAGAGAGAGAGGCCCCGTGTTGCTGGTCGATCGACCGTACTTCGTCGGCCAGCCCAAGCCGGCGGCGCTCGGGGACTTCCCGACGACGGTGATCGGAGACGGCGTCTTCGGCCCCGGCCAGGCGCTCGCCGCCCTCGCCATGGTGCTCGGAGACGGGTTTCGCCTCCTCCGGCACCT
>CAYUNL010000243.1:0-4188 GCA_964446055.1 uncultured Alphaproteobacteria bacterium
GCGGCGATCACGCGCTCGTGGATGTTGATCCCCTTGAACGCCGGCAGCAAAGAGGGATGGATGTTGATCAGGCGGTCGCGCCAACGGCCCACGAAGAGCTCGGTCAGGAGCCGCATGAATCCAGCCAGGCAAACCAGCTCCACGCCCGCCTCGGTGAGCGCCGAATCGAGCGCCGTCTCGAAATCTTCGCGCCCCTCGAAGTCGCGGTGATCGATGACCTGGAACGGAATCCCGGCCGCCGCTGCTCTGCCCAGCCCCTGGGCGTCCGGGTTGTTCGACACCACCAGGACGATCTCAGCTGGATGTCCCGGCGCCGCGCAAGCCTCGATCAGCGCTTGCAGGTTGCTGCCGCGACCCGAGATCATGACCGCGATCTTTAGACCTGCCACGTCCCGCCCGTTCCCATGCTTATTTTCCCGGCGCGCCGCCCGTATCGGTCAGGAACCTCGACCGCGTACGTGCTCACCCGTTGATGGCCTTCCCGCTGATCGGATATGCTGCCAGCGGTTGCGGTGAACATAGTTGATCCTGGGCGGATTGTAATGGGACTTCGTGGCGGCCCCAGCTGCCCACGCACACTCGTCGTGCTCGCCGTGGGCGGCTTGATCGCGCTTGCCTCGGGGCATGGCGGGGCGGCGGTCGATGAGGTGTTCGCGGTTGCCGACGTGGCCGTCGACGTCACCGCCGAAACCGCCGCGGCGGCCAGTTTTCAGGCCATCGCCGCAGGGCAGCGGCGGGCCCTCGACAGGCTGCTGAGGCGGATCACGTTGAGCGCCGATTATGCGCGGCACCCAGACCTTACCGACGACGTGATCGCAACCCTTGTGCAAGATCTTGTGGTGCAAGAAGAAAAAAGATCATCAACTCGTTATATCGCGAAGTTAACGTTCCGCTTTAAGAAAGAGGAGGTGCGCCGGGTGCTCCGTCGGCAGGGCATTCCCTTCTCCGAGACCCGCTCCAAGGCGGTTCTCGTGCTGCCCGTGTACGAGGCCGCCGGCGCCCAGTTCCTGTGGGACGCGCCGAACCCGTGGCGGGCGGCGTGGAACCGCCATCCGATCGACCCCGACAGCCTTTTGCCGCTGCTTCTGCCCGACGGCGATCTTGCCGATGTCGGTGCGATTGGCCCGGCTCAGGCGCTGGCCGGCGACGCCGCTCGACTGGGCGAGATCGGGGCCCGCTACGGGGTCGAGGATACGCTGGTTGCGCACGCCGTCCTGGCGATCGATTTCGCGAACGACGCCCCGCGCCTCGACATCACGCTCAAGCGCTTCGGCCGCTCGGGAGAGCGCGTCATCGTCGACGGGCTTGCCGGGAGCCCGGTCCAGGGCACCGATGCGTTGCTGGCGGACGGGGTTGCGCGCGTGATCGAGCGCATGAGTGAGGGTTGGAAGCGCGACACTTTGCTCCGCTTCGGCGACGAGGCCAGACTGTCGGTGGCGGTCCCGCTTCGCGACCTCGACGAGTGGCTCGAGATTCGCAAGCGCTTGCGCGCGGTGGCGGTGATCAGCCAGGTCGAGCTCGGCGAGCTCTCCCGTATGCGCGCCCAGATCGTGCTTCACTTTCTCGGCGCGCCCACCCAGCTCAAACTCTCGCTCGCCCAGAACGATCTCGACCTTGCCCAAGACGACGGCTTTTGGACACTGCGCCTCATCGGCGGGGTGGACCGCCCTGAAACCGAAACCCGCGCTGACAGCCGGTGAACCTCCCCAACTTCATCAGCTTCGGGCGGCTTCTATCGGTGCCGGCGACGATCTGGTTCATCGTATCCGGCCACATGAGCGCCGCCTTTTGGCTGTTCGCCGCGGCCGGCGCCTCCGACGCCATCGACGGCTTCATCGCCAAGCGATTCGGCATGAACACGCGGCTTGGCTACTACCTCGACCCGCTGGCCGACAAGGCGCTCTTGGTGAGCGTCTACATCACGCTGGGGGCCGCGGGCTACCTCGACGACTGGCTGGTGATCTTGGTGGTTTCGCGCGACTTGCTGATCGTTTGCGCGCTCTTGCTCACCTATGCGCTCGGCCAGCGCAACGACTTCCAACCCTTGCTGATCAGCAAGGCGAATACGCTGGCCCAGATCCTGCTCGCGGCGGCGGTATTGGCCGAGTTGGGACTCGAACTCTCGCTCGGCGACACGGTCTCGGCGCTGCTCTACGTGGTCGGGGCGACGACTGTGCTCTCGGGCGCAACCTACCTGGTGCAGTGGGTACGCACCGTGTCCCGCGTTGAGACTTCGGGATGACGGCGCGGCGCCAGCTAGTGTTCTGGGTTGCCGGCTTTGTCGCCGTCGTGGTCGTGCTGATCCTGTTCCGCAGCGTCCTCCTGCCCTTCATCGCCGGGCTCCTGATCGCCTATTTCCTCGATCCGGTGGTTGACCGGGTCGAGGCCTGGGGGCTCGGTCGGACGATCGCGACGACGCTGATCACCGCGCTCTTCTTCGCCCTTACCGCGGCCCTGTTGGTGGCGCTCTTCCCGCTCTTGCGCGATCAATTCGTGGGGTTCCTGGAGGGCCTGCCGGAGCTCGCCCGGCGGCTCGAGGAAACCATCGGACCGGCGCTCGGCTCGGCCTTCCGCGACCTCACCGGCACCGAGCTCGACAGCGTACAGCTCACCGCCAAAGGCTTCGCCGGCACCGCCGTCGCGTGGTTTGGCAAGGTGCTGGGCGGAATCTGGAGTGGCGGGCTGGCGCTCTTCAACCTCATTTCGCTGGTCTTCATCACCCCGGTGATCGCCTTCTATCTGTTGCGCGACTGGGACGGTCTGGTGGCCCGCATCGATGGCTGGCTGCCGCGCCGCCATGCCGATACGGTGCGCGAACAGCTCCAGTTGATCGATTCCGCGCTCGCCGGCTTCCTGCGTGGCCAGGCCACGGTGTGCCTCGTCCTCGGCGCCTTTTACGCCCTCGGGCTGACCCTCGTGGGCCTTGATTTCGGCATCGTCATCGGCCTCATCGGCGGCCTCCTCGCCTTCATTCCTTATGTCGGCACTATCCTCACGCTGGCGATCTCGGTGGGCTTCGCGTTCATGCAGTTTTGGCCCGATCCGCTGCCCATCGTGTTGGTGGTGGTGGTGTTCCTGATTGGTCAGCTCGCCGAGGGCATGTTCCTCACACCGAAGCTCGTGGGCGATCGCGTCGGGTTGCACCCGGTGTGGGTGATCTTCGCGCTCCTTGCCGGTGGCGCGCTGATGGGCTTCCTCGGCGTCGTGATCGCGGTGCCGGTGGCGGCGATCATCGGCGTGCTCGTGCGCTTCGCGCTGGGGCGCTATCTCGCGGGCCCCTTCTATCACGGCGGCAGGCAATGAGCCCGGCCCAGCTGGCATTCGAATTGGGCCATCGCCCGGCGCTCGGGCGCGAGGATTTTCTGGTTGCTCCGGCCAACCAGGCGGCACTCGCCTGGATCGACCGCTGGCCCGAGTGGCCGGGGCGCGGCCTCGTCCTCCACGGCCCGCCGGGGTGCGGCAAGACCCATCTCGCCCACGTCTGGCGTGCCAACTCGGGCGCCCGCCTCCTCAACGCCGGCGGCCTCTCTGAGGCCGACATCTCGGGCGGCCGGGCGGCGGTGGTGGTCGAAGATGCCGACCGGGGCGTCGATCAACGCTTGCTCCTCGCCCTTTACAACGTCCTCGCCGCCGAGACTGGCGGTATCTTGTTGACCGCCCGGCGGCCGCCCGCCGAATGGCCGCTCGATCTTGCCGACCTCAAATCGCGCCTCAACGCGCTGCCCGCGGTGGCGGTCGCGGCGCCCGATGACCAGACCTTCGCCGCCGTCCTCGTCAAGCTCTGTGCCGATCGCCAGCTGCGGGTCGGGGCCGATGTCATCGCCTATCTCTCGACCCACCTCGAACGCACCTTCCAGGCCGCGCGCGAGGCAATCGCTGCGCTCGATGCCGCCGCGCTCGCGGCGCGGCGCAACATCACCGTACCGCTCGCCCGTACGGTGCTAGCCCGGCCCCGAGTGGAGAATTGACCGCTATGGATCTTGGCATTGCCGGCAAAACCGCCATCGTCTGCGCCTCCTCCAAGGGTCTCGGCAGGGGCTGCGCCTTCTCGCTCGCCCGCGCCGGCGCCCGGGTGATCGTCAACGCCCGGGGCGCGGAAGGCCTGCATGCCACGGCGGAAGAGATTCGCGCCACCACCGGCGCCGAGGTCTCGTTGGGCGTGTTGCCGGATCTCTATCAAATCTACGC
>CAYUNL010000244.1:0-4181 GCA_964446055.1 uncultured Alphaproteobacteria bacterium
TCCCAGGAGCATGCCGGCCGCGAGTAGCCATTTGGCGGCATCGGGCAGGGACGCGAAGTTGCCGCTCGGACCGATCACCTCGCCGAGCCCGGGGCCGACGTTGGCGATTGCGGTGGCCGCTCCCGAGACCGCAGTCATGAAGTCGAGCCCCATCAGCGAGAGCCCGGCCGCGAGGATCGCGAAGACCAATCCGAAGGCGAAGAAGAACGTCATCACCGCGTCGGCCGCCGAATCGGGAATCGGCTTGCCGCCGTAGCGGGCGACGAAGATGCGATGGGGTTGCCACAAGCGCCGGAGCTGGGTGCCGGCGAAAGCGAACAGGATCTGGTAGCGGAAGATCTTGATCCCGCACGAGGTCGATCCGGCGCAACCGCCGATGAACATGAAGAAGAAGAAAGCGGTCACCGGAAGCGCGCCCCACATCCCATAATCGGCCGTGGCATAGCCGGTACCGGTAATGATCGAGACGACGTTGAAGGCGGCGTAGCGGATAGCCTCAAAGGGCGGTGTCGCGCGGCCGAGCCACAGCCACAGCGCGACACCGGCGACCGATCCGGCGACGATGATGAAGAACCAGCGGACCTGGCTGTCGCGCACGAGATCGGCCGCGCGCTGCCGGAGCACCGCGAAATAGAGGATGAACGGCAGGCTACCGACGATCATGAACACGGTGACGATCCAATCGATTGCCGCCGAATCGAAATGGGCGATCGATTGGTCCGAGGTCGAGAATCCGCCGGTGGCGATGGTCGTCATGGCGTGGGCGATGGCCTCGAACGCGGTCATGCCCGCCGCCCACAGCGCCAAGACGCAAATCGCGCTCAAGCCGAGATAGATCAAGCCGACGACCACCGCGACCTGGGCGATGCGCGGCAACGCCTTCTCCGAGGCTTCCGACGATTCCAGGCGAAACAGCTGCATGCCGCCGACTTGAAGCATCGGCAGGATCGCCAGCGCGATCACGATAATGCCGATGCCGCCGAGCCACTGTAAGAGCGCCCGCCACAACAGAAGTCCAGGCGGCGCCGTATCGAGACCGGAGATCACCGTCGCCCCAGTCGTCGTGATCCCCGACATCGCTTCGAAAAAGGCGTCGGTGTAGCTCAGCCCAAGGCCCGAGAAGGTGAGTGGCAGCGCGCCAAAAGCGGCGATGACCACCCAGCTCAACGTCGTCAGGAGAAAGGCTTGGCGTGTCGAGAGCTCGGATCGTCCGCCGCGGTTGGTGAGAACCAAGCCGCCACCGACGAACAGGCACAACGCCGCCGAGGCGAGAAAGGCGCGCCACGCATCTTCGCCGGCAACGGCATCGACGAGCGCCGGCAGCAGCATCGCTGCACCCAACGTGACGAGAAGAATGCCGACCACGAACAGGACTGGCCGAAGGTCGCTCACTGCTCCTCGCAGGGTCGCGCCCGCACGGGCCAACGCCCGCCGCCGGCGGATTCAGTCGATCGAACGACTCGCGGGGTTGCCGATCATCGACAGGAACTCGCGCCGCGTGCGCGCGTCTTCGCGGAAAGCGCCGAGCATACGGCTGGTGACCATGACGCTACCGGTCTTGCGGACGCCCCGCGTCGTCATGCAGTGATGCTGCGCCTCGACAACGACCGCCACCCCGTGGGGCACCAAGACCTCGTTAACGGCGTTGGCGATCTGGGCGGTGATCTTCTCTTGGATCTGTAGGCGGCGCCCATAGGCCTCGACGATGCGCGCGAGCTTGGAGATACCCACGACCCGGTCGCTTGGCAGATAGGCGATGTGAACCCGACCGATGATCGGAGCGATGTGATGCTCGCAGAACGAGTTCAGCCCGACGTCGCGGAGGACGATCATCTCGTCATAGCCCTCCACCTGCTCGAAGGTCTTCTGCAGGATCTGCACGGGGTCTTCGTCATAGCCGGCGAAGTACTCTTCCCAGGCGCGCACGACGCGTGCCGGCGTATCGACAAGGCCCTCGCGCGCCGGGTCCTCGCCGACCCAGCGCAACAAAGTACGAACCGCCTCCTCGGCGGCCTCGCGCGTGGCGCCACGGACCCGCGGCAGAGCGGCGGATTCTTCGGCTCGCTTGAGCGAGAGCTTGGTCGCTGAACTCACAGGATCGCCTCCTCGGTCTCGCTTGACGCGGCACGCCGCAACGCTGAAATCCGCGGCCGGCGGCTCAGCTAGTTGATCTTGGCACCCTCGTGCGGGCTGTCCAGCGAGAACGCCGGAATCTCCACATCGAACATGCTCCCCCCGGCATCCTCCATCTCGTAGGAACCGACCATGATGCCCGAGGGCGTGCTCAGCGGAGTCCCGCTGGTGTACTCAAAAACCTCGCCCGGCTCAAGGCGCGGCTGCTCGCCGACGACGCCCGGACCCCGCACCTCCTGCATGCGTCCCATTGCGTCGGTGATTTTCCAGTGACGGTTCCGCAGGCACACGGTTTCCTGGCCCTGATTCTCGATGCGCACCCAATAGGCCCACACGAAGTGATCCTCACGGGGCGAGGACTGGTCCTCGAGGTAGAAGGGCTTGACCGTCACCTCGATCGCGCGCGTCGTCGTCCGATACATGACCTCACACTCCGCCGATGGTGGACCGCCCGTCACGTCCGGTGAGTATATATTGGGTGCCCGCCTACCTTGTCCAGGCTGCACGAGAATGGCGCCGGCTTTCACGCCGCGACCAGCGCCTGAGAGATATCCTCTTCGATATCGGCCAGGTCCTCGAGCCCGACCGAGAGCCGTACCATGCCCTCGGTGATGCCCAGCCGCGTGCATTCCTCCGGCCCCAGTCGCTGGTGGGTGGTCGAGCGCGGGTGGGTGACTAGACTTTTGGCATCGCCGAGGTTGTTGGAGATGTCGATCAGCCGGAGACGGTTGAGGAATCGGAACGCGCCCTCGCGGCCACCGTCGATCTCGAAGGTAACGATCGAGCCCGGGCCGCGCATCTGGGACGCGGCGAGCGCCCGCTGGGGATGGTCGCCGAGGCTGGGAAACCGCACGCGGCCCACGCCGGACTGCCGCTTGAGGAACTGTGCGACCGCCTCGGCGCTGGCGCAGTGGCGCTCGATTCTGAGCTCTAGGGTCTCCAGCCCCTTCAGCAGCACCCAGGCGTTGAACGGGCTGAGGCTGGGGCCGGTGTGACGGAGGAACGGGGTCAGGAGTTCGTCGCAGAAGACGCTGTCGGCCAGGACCACGCCACCCAAGCATCTTCCTTGGCCGTCGACGTGCTTGGTCGCCGAATAGACCACGATATCGGCGCCCAACTCGAGCGGCTGCTGAAGGATCGGCGTGGCGAACACGTTGTCGACGATGAGCCGTGCCTCGACCGAGTGGCAGATATCGGCCACGGCGGCGATGTCGATGATCTCCAGCGTCGGATTGGCCGGCGTCTCCACGAACGCGCACGCGGTCTCGGGCCGCACCGCGGCACGCCACTGATCGAGATCGGGGCCGTCGACAAGGCTTACGGCCACCCCGAATCGAGGCAACACCTCATCGAGGATGTAGCGGCACGAGCCGAACAGCGCGCGGGCGGCGACGACGTGATCGCCGGTTTTCAGCTGGCAGAGCAGCGCGGCGTTCACCGCGGCCATGCCGCTCGCCATGGCGCACGCGGCCTCGGCGCCCTCCAGCAGCGCCATGCGGTCCTGAAACATGCGTACCGTTGGATTGGAGAACCGTGAGTAGACGAAGCCCTCGGCCTCGCCGCTGAAACGGGCCGCGGCCTCTTCCGCGTTGTTGTAGCGGAACCCGGAGGTCAGATAGAGCGCCTCGGACGTCTCACCGAAGGCCGAGCGCACGGTGCCGCCACGGGCGAGGCGCGTCTGGCGCCGCCACTTGCCGGCCTCGCTTGCCGTGGGTTGAACCATGACCGCCCCCCTTCTTCAAGAACGCCCACAAAAAAGCCCCGGACCGCGCGGCCGGGGCGTTCGCTTCTCTCCAACCGCTTTAGCCGTTTGTTTAACGTGGCCGCAAGCTGATCGCTCAAATCACCACGAACGCGGACTCATAGACGCGCCGTTACCCGCCGTCAAGCGGGCAGGGCGCGGCTTTCGATCAGGCGCTACACGCGCCGCCGCCGAGGACGCAGAACTTGGCGCAATGGGGGTGGTTGAGTCTGACCGCGCCACCGCTCTCGGTGAGCGATTCACCGAGCTGGAACTGGGGATCGTAGGGCAAGAGCGTGCACGGCAC
>CAYUNL010000245.1:0-4094 GCA_964446055.1 uncultured Alphaproteobacteria bacterium
CAGATCACGCCCTCGTGCATCGCCTTGTGGGCGAGCCACGGCGGCGCGACCACGTCGCCGATGGCGTACAGGCCGGGCACGCCGGTTTCCAGCCGCTCGTTGACGACGATATGGCCGCGGTCCACTTTGACACCGGCCTCCTCGAGGCCGATGTCCTCGACGTTTCCAGTGATCCCGACCGCCAGGATAACGCGTTCGAAGGTTGCCTTCGCGGTCTTGCCATCGTGCAACGCGATCTCCGCGCTTACCGAATCGGCGCCCCGTTTCAGTACCTTGACAGTAGCGCCGGTGTGGATCGTCATCCCTTGGCCTTCGAAGGCCTTCCGCGCGAGGTCCGAGATCTCCTCGTCCTCGACGGGGACCACGCGCTCCAGAATCTCGACCACCGTGACTTCGGCACCGAGCTGTCGGTAAAAGCTCGCGAACTCGATACCGATCGCGCCTGAGCCGATGACCAGCAGCGATTTCGGCACTGCCTCGGGCACCATCGCCTCCTTGTAGGTCCACACCAGCTTGCCGTCGGCCTCGAGGCCGGGGAGGTCACGGGCGCGGGCGCCGGTCGCCAGAATGATGTTCTTCGCCGTGAACTCGCCCACCGCTTTGCCGTCCTTGGCCACCGCGAGCTTGCCTTGGCCGGCGATGCGGGCGGTGCCGTCGATGACCGTGACCTTGTTCTTCTTCAACAGGTGTTCGACCCCGGCTGAGAGCTGCGCCGCAACCTTGCGGCTGCGCGCCACTACCTTCTTGGGATCGTAGGCGATCTCCTTGGCCGAGAAGCCGAACTCGTCGAGCCGGTGCAATAGATGGTTGATCTCGGAGGCGCGCAGCAGCGCCTTGGTCGGGATGCAGCCCCAGTTGAGGCAGATGCCGCCCAGGTGCTCGCGTTCGATCACAACGGTTTCGAGGCCTAACTGCGCGGCACGGATCGCGGCGACGTAGCCACCCGGTCCGCCGCCGACGACGGCGAGGTCGAAGCCGGTCTTGGCCCCACTCTTCGCCATGGCTACAGCAACATCGTGAGCGGTTCCTCGACGTAGGCCTTGAACGCGGCCAACAGCCGAGCGCCGATCGCGCCGTCGATGACCCGATGGTCCGCCGACAGCGTGCAAGTCATCACCGTCGCCACCGCCAGCGCGTCGTCCTTGACCACCGCGCGCTTTTCGCCCGCGCCGACCGCCAATATGCCGGACTGTGGCGGGTTGATGACGGCGGCGAACTCGCGAATGCCGAACATTCCGAGGTTCGAGACCGAGAACGAGCCCCCCTGGTACTCGTGCGGCAACAGCTTGCGGTCGCGGGCGCGCGCCGCCAAGTCCTTGACCTCCGCCGAAATGCTGGCCAGCCCCTTGCGATCGGCGTCGCGCACGATGGGCGTGATCAGCCCGTCCGGAATCGCCACCGCGACCGAGACATCGACGGTGTCGTACTGGTGGATCGCGCTCTCGCTCCAGCCTGCGTTGGCCTCGGGGACTTTCCTCAGCGCCAGTCCCACCGCGCGCACGACGAAGTCGTTGACCGATATCTTGAAACCCTCGTCGCGCGCGTTCAGCTCCTTGCGCAACGCCAACAAGCGATCGAGTTCACAATCGACGCTCAGATAATAGTGAGGGATGGTCTGCTTGGACTCGGTCAGCCGCCGCGCGATGGTCTTGCGCATATTGCTGAGCGGCACCTCGGTGTAGTTCCCCTCCGGCGCCGCCCCCGCTGGGGTCGCCGGCGCCGCGGCAGCGGCCGGCGCGCCACCCACCGCGGCCTCGATATCCGCCTTGACGATGCGGCCCTTGGGCCCACTCCCCGTAAGCGTGCCGAGGTCGATGCCGGCCTGGGCCGCCATCTTGCGCGCCAAGGGGCTGGCTTTGATGCGCTCACCGTCGCGCGCGGCTGGCGGCGCCGTGGCAGTTGGCGCCACCGGTTCGACCGCCGCCGGTGCTGCCTCCTCCGCCGGCGCGGGCGGCGCCGGGGCCGGAGCCGGGGCCTCGAGCGAAACGCCCTCGAGCGCCGAGGAGTCCTCGCCCTCGGCCAGCATCACGCCGATGATCGTATTTACGGCAACGTTCTCGACGCCCTCCGACACCACGATCTTGCCCAGTACGCCGTCCTCGACCGCTTCGACCTCCATCGTCGCCTTGTCGGTTTCGATCTCGGCGATGGGCTCACCGGCCTTGAGCCACTTGGCAAGCGTCCCCTCGGTCATCGTCGGCGACAGCGCGGGCATAGTGATATTGATCGTCATTGCGCCTGACCCTCCATCAGCGATAGCACGCGGCCTTGATCGCGGCCGCAACCTCGCCCGCTTGCGGCAGCGCCAGCCGCTCGAGATTGGCCGCGTATGGCATCGGCACATCCTTGCCGGTGATGCGCGCGACCGGCGCGTCGAGGTCGTCGAAGGCGTGCTCCATCAAAAGTGCCGAAAGTTCCGAGGAAATGCCGCAAAACGGCCAGGCTTCGTCGACGATGACCGCCCGGTGGGTCTTTCGTACCGACGCCACGATGGTCTCGCGGTCCAAGGGGCGCAGCGTGCGAAGGTCGATGATCTCGACGTCGATGCCGTCTGCGGTGACGCTTTCGGCCGCCTCGAGCGCGCGGGCCACGGCGATCGAATAGGCGAGCACGGTAACGTCGGCGCCTTGGCGAACGATGCGCGCCCGGCCAATCGGCACGGTGAAGTCATCGAGCTTGGGGACCTCGAAGTTGTTGCCGTAGAGGATCTCGTCCTCCAGGAACACGACCGGGCCACGATCGCGCACCGCGGACTTCAACAGTCCCTTGGCGTCGGCCCCTGAATAGGGGGCTACCACCTTGAGCCCGGGTACGTTGGCGTACCAGCTCGCGTAGTTCTGCGAGTGCTGGGCCGCAACCCGCGACGCCGCCCCGTTGGGTCCGCGAAATACGATCGGCACCGGCATCTGGCCGCCTGACATATAGAGCGTCTTGGCGGCCGAGTTGATGATGTGGTCGATCGCCTGCATCGCGAAGTTAAAGGTCATGAATTCGACGATCGGCTTCAGTCCCGCATACGCGGCGCCCACGCCGATGCCGGCGAATCCGCTCTCGGTGATCGGCGTATCGATCACCCGGCGCGGCCCGAATTCGGCCAACAGGCCCTGGCTCACCTTGTAGGCGCCCTGGTACTCGGCCACCTCCTCGCCCATCAAGAACACGTCCGGATCGCGCCGCATCTCTTCGGCCATTGCGTCGCGCAGCGACTCGCGCACGGTCTGGGTGATCATCTCGGTTCCTGCTGGGATCTCGGGCTCGGGTCCCGGCAGCGCCGCCTCCGGCGCATGACCCGGCGTCTGCTCGCCCTCGGGGTAGTCCTCGGGCACCTGGTTGGGGACCGGGCGCGGCTCCGCCTCGTCGCCCTCGTCGGCGGCGGGGACGCTGGCGACGGCCGCGTCCGCCAACGCCGCGGCGCCCTCCCCGTCCTCGAGCATCACGGCGATGACCTCGTTCACCGCCACTCCTTCGGTACCCTCGGCAACCACGATCTTGCCCAACACGCCGTCGTCGACGACCTCGACCTCCATCGTCGCCTTGTCGGTTTCGATCTCGGCAATGGGTTCACCTGCCGATACCGAGTCGCCCTCGGCCTTGAGCCAACGCGCCAAGGTTCCCTCGGTCATGGTCGGCGACAGTGCCGGCATCAGGATTGGCAACACCATCTCGGCGCGCTCCCTCTTAGGCGTAGATATCGGTGTAGAGCTCGGCGGCGTCGGGTTCGGGGCTCTTCTCGGCAAACTCGGCGGCCTCCGAGACCGACGCCTTGATCTCGCGGTCGATCTCCTTGAGTTCCTCCTCGGTCGCCATTTTGCCGTCGACCAGAAGGCGCTGGACGTTGTCGATCGGGTCGCGGCCGGCGCGGACCCCGCGCACTTCCTCACGGGAGCGGTATTGCGCCGGGTCCGACATCGAGTGGCCGCGATAGCGGTACGTCATCATCTCCAGGATCACCGGACCCTTGCCGCCGCGCACGCTCGGCAATACCTCGGCCGCCGCGGCCCGGACCGCCAGCACGTCCATACCGTCGACCTGGCGGCCGGCAATACCCATGCTAAGGCCGCGTTTGTAGAGCTGGGTCTGGGCGCTCGCCCGCG
>CAYUNL010000246.1:0-1182 GCA_964446055.1 uncultured Alphaproteobacteria bacterium
GCCTACGCGATCATTGCGCCGGGTGCCCGCGAGCGCGGCGCGCATCTCGCTGAGCGCCCAGGCGAGGTTTACTGCCGTCGGCCGGGTTGCCGCCAGCGCCGCGCAGGCCTCCTCCAGCGCCGCATCGGAGCTGTCTTCGACCAGCGCCAGACAGATCCCATAGGCCGCGGTGGCGCCGATCAAAGGCGCGCCGCGGACCTGCATGGTGCGGATCGCCCGCGCCGCGTCTGCCGTCGAGGTCAGGCGCAACGTCGCGAAGCGGTGCGGCAGTTCCGTCTGATCGATGATCTCCACCGAGCGCCCATCCTCGGCCACCCAGATGGTGCGGTAGTGCTGCTCGCCCACCTTCATATTGCGCCGACGCTGGGCTCAATCGCCCTCGAAGGTGCAGAGGCTGCGCACCTCGATGCCCAGGTCCTCGACCCGCTTGCGTCCGCCGAGGTCGCTCAGCTCGACCACGAAGGCCGAGCCCACCACCGTCGCCCCGGCCTCCGCGATCAGCTTTGCCGCCGCCACGGCGGTGCCGCCGGTGGCGATCAGGTCATCGACCAACAGAACCGTGTCGCCCTTGGCCACGGCGTCGACGTGAACCTCGACCCGGTCGGTGCCGTACTCGAGATCGTAATCGAACCCGATCGTGTTCCACGGCAGCTTACCCTGCTTGCGCACCGGCACGAACCCGATCGAGAGCTGATGCGCCACCGCGCCGCCGACGATGAACCCTCGCGCCTCGATGCCGGCCACCTTGTCGATGCGCGCACCCGCGTAGGGTTGCACCAGCTCGTCGACTGCTTTGCGAAAGCCCGAGGCGTTTTGCAGCAGGGTCGTGATATCACGGAACATCACCCCGGGTTTGGGGTAGTTCGGGATCGTGCGGATGAGCGATTTGATCGGCATCAGCCAAGCACCCGCCCGGCGACGGCGTCGAGCCTCGAGGCCAGCGCCGGGTCGCGCGCCTCGGGTGGGGTGATTAGTGCGGCATCGAGCGCCCGGTCGCAACCCTGCCGGCAGGTTTCGCTGCGGCCCCCGAGGAGCTTGGCGACCTCGCGTACCAGACGCCGGGCGCGCGCCGCGTTGTCGTTGAGGACACCGATCACGCTCGCCACCTCGACGTTGTCGTGTTCGGGATGCCAACAATCGTAGTCGGTGACCATGGCGACGGTGGCATAGCAAATCTCGGCT
>CAYUNL010000246.1:1192-3459 GCA_964446055.1 uncultured Alphaproteobacteria bacterium
AGCTTGGCCTCGGGCATGTTGGTCATACCGATCACGTCGCACCCCCAAGCCCGGTAGAGCTCTGATTCGGCCAGCGTCGAGAACTGCGGCCCTTCCATCACCAGATAGGTGCCGCCGCGCACCGCATCGATCTCGGCCAGACCGGCGGCAGCGGCCAGGGCATCGCCGATCCGCCCGCACACCGGGTGCGCCATCGAGACGTGCGCCGCCAGGCCGGCGCCGAAGAAGCTTTTCTCGCGCGCGAAGGTGCGATCGATGAACTGATCGATGATGACGAAGGCGCCTGGCGCCAGGGCCTCGCGAAACGAGCCGACTGCGCTCAACGAGACGATGTCGGTAACGCCGAGCCGCTTCAGCGCGTCGATGTTGGCGCGGTAGTTGACCGCGCCCGGCGGCAGGCGGTGGCCGCGGCCATGGCGCGGCAGGAAGGCGATCGCCTGGCCGTCCAAGACGCCCGTGCGCAGCGAATCCGATGGCGCCCCGAAGGCTGAATCCACGGCCTCCCAGCGCGCGTCCTCCAGCCCTTCGATGTCATAGATTCCGCTGCCGCCAATGACGCCGATGCGGGTTTCTTGCGTGCCGTCGGTCACCCTTGCCTCCCCCCAACGCGAAGTCTTTCAGGGTTCGCATGGCCGATCAACCGGAAGCGGCCAGCAAAAGGGCCGCACGCGGCGGCCCCTGACCCGAACCCCGGCAGGCCGCCTAGTGCGCGCTCCGCCACACCTTCTGCTTCACCGCGATAAACAGCGCGCTCAGGATGATCAGGAACAGCATCACCTTGATGCCGACCCGCTTGCGCTCCTCGAGCGTGGGCTCGGCCGCCCAGTGGAGGAAGCCCACCACGTCCTCGGCCATCTGCGCGACGGTGGCCGGCGTGCCGTCGGCGTATTCCACGGCGTCTTCGAACAGGGGCGGCGGCATGGCGATCTCGCCGCCGGGGAACACCGGATTGTAGCTCATGCCGTCGGCGACCGGGTGATCGTCCGGCGCCTCGGCGTAGCCGGTGAGCAGCGCGTAAAGATAGTCGGGGCCGCGCGAGCGGGCCTTGACGATGACCGAGAGATCAGGCGGCAGCGCGCCGCCGTTGGCGGAGCGGGCGGCGTTGTCGTTGGCGAAGGGCGAGACGAAGCGGTCGGACGGTAGGGCCGGCCGCTCGTACATCTCACCGTCCGCATCGGGGCCGTCGGTGGTCTCGAACTGGGCGGCGATCGCCTTGACCTCGGCCTCGGAGAATCCGATGCCGATAAGGCTGCGGTAGGCCAGCAAGCGCAGCCCGTGACAGCTTGAACAGCTCTCCGCATAGACCTGGTAGCCGCGTTGCACGGCGGCCCGGTCGTAGGTCCCGAAGATGCCGTAGAAGGACCAATCGTGGCTGTCGAAATCGGCCTGTTCGGCGGCCGTGGCGGCGCCGGCAAGAGCCAGGAAAAGCGCACCCACCAAGGCGCCCGACGCGATCCGAAGAACCATTGCCTCGCCCCTCATTCGCCCGACTGCGCTGCCGGCTCCGCGGCCGCCGCGCCGCCGGAGCCGAGTACCGGTTCGGCAATGCTTTCGGGCAAGACGCGCGGGCGTTCGAGCCAGCCGACGAGCGGCAAGAGGACGATGAAGTGAATGAAGTAGTACGCGGTCGCGATGCGGCCGACGACGATCCAGGCGCCTTCCGGCGGGGCGGCGCCGACCAGCCCCAGGATCAATACATCGGCGACGAAGATCCAGTAGAGCTGCTTGAAGATCGGCCGGAAGCGCGCCGAGCGTACCCGCGAGGTATCGAGCCACGGCACCAGGAACAGAATCACCAGCGAGGCGGCGAAGAAGATCACGCCGCCGAGCTTGCTGGGGATCGCCCGCAGGATCGCGTAGAACGGCAAGAGGTACCACTCCGGTACGATGTGCGGCGGCGTCGCCAGCGGGTTCGCCGGGATGTAGTTGTCGGGGTGGACGAAATAGTTGGGGAAATAGAACACCCAGAAACTCAACACCACGAGGAAGACGCCGATACCCGCGAGGTCCTTGACCGTGTAGTAGGGATGGAAGGGAAGCGTGTCCTGCGGGCCCTTGGTGTCGATCCCCAACGGGTTGTTCGAACCGTGCACGTGCAGCGCCCAGATGTGCAGGATCACCAGCCCGACGATCAGGAACGGGATCAGGTAGTGCAAGCTGTAAAAGCGCGTGAGCGTCGGCGTATCGACCACGAACCCGCCCCACAGCCAGGTCGTGATGTCGGCGCCGACCCAGGGAATGGCGGAGAACAGGCTGGTGATCACGGT
>CAYUNL010000246.1:3469-4075 GCA_964446055.1 uncultured Alphaproteobacteria bacterium
AGTAGCTCATCTGCCCCCACGGCAAGACGTAGCCCATGAACGCCGTCGCCATCATCAAGATGACGATGACCAGCCCGAGCCACCACAACAGCTCGCGCGGATACTTGTACGAACCGTAGTACAGGCCGCGGAAGATATGGATGTAGACCACCAGGAAGAACATCGAGCCGCCGTTCGAGTGGATGTAGCGGATCAGCCAGCCATAGTTCACGTCGCGCATGATGCGCTCGGTGCTGTCGAAGGCGAGCTCGCCGGTGGGGATGTAGTGCATCGCCAAGACGATGCCGGTGGCGATCTGGATGACCAGCGCGAGACCCGCCAGCGAACCGAAATTCCACCAATAGCTCAGGTTCTTGGGCGAGGGGTAGTTGGTCCCAACCGCGTCGTTGAGAAAAGTGAACACCGGCATGCGGTACTCGACCCACCGCACCACCGGGTTCTTCCACTGGATCGGGTTGTCGCCTGCCACGCTGATTCCTACCCGACCTTCACGGTGGTTTCGTTGACGAACACGTAGGGCGGCACGTCGAGGTTGCGGGGCGCCGGCCCTCTGCGGATGCGGCCCGAGGTGTCGTAGTGCGAGCCGTGGCAGGGGCAGAACCAGCC
>CAYUNL010000247.1:0-4062 GCA_964446055.1 uncultured Alphaproteobacteria bacterium
GCCGACGTGCTTTTCGACGATCATGCCCTGGCCGTCGACGACAAAGGTCTCGGGAACCCCGTAGACACCCCAGTCAATGCTGACGCGCCCATTGAGGTCGGCGCCGGTGCGGGCATAGGGATCGCCGAAGTCATCCAGCCAGCGCGCCGCGTTCTCGGGCCGGTCCTTGTGGTTGAGGCCGTAGACGGAGATGCCGGCCTCGCTGAGCCCGGTGATCAGCGGATGCTCGATGCGGCAGGGCACGCACCACGACGCGAACACGTTGACCACGCTCACCCCGCCGCCGCGAAGGTCGGCACTGGCGAGGCCGGCCTCGCGCCCCAGTACGGGGGGCAAGTCGAACTCGGGTACCGCCTTGCCCTTGAGAACGGTGGGGATGGTGCCGGGATCCAGGGTCAGGCCGACGCCGAGCGCCGTGGCGATGGCCGCAAAGAGCGCGAACGGGACCAGGAAGCCCAGGCGTACGGGCATGGTTCAGGCGGGCTTGGGTTCAAGCTTCGGTGCGGCGGCGGCGCTGCGGCGCGGCGCGGCGACCCGGAGGCGGCGGTCGGTGAGCGAGATTAGCCCCCCGATCATGGCGACCAGCGAGCCGAACCAAATCCATTGGATAAAGGGTTTGTGGTAGAGCCGCGTCGCCCAGCCGCCGGCCCCGTCGGGATCGCCGACCACGGCGTACAAATCGCCGCCGGCGGTCGGCCGGATCGCCGCCTCGGTCGTCTGCATCGGCGGATGCGGGTAGGACCGGCTCTCGGGGGTCAACAGCGCGATCGGGCGGCCGTCCCGGCTCACCGCGAAGGCGCCCTGCAAGGCGGTGTAGTTCGGACCCTGCAGCTCGCGGACGCCTTCGAAACGAACCGAGTAGCCGGCCACGTCCACGCTCTCGCCCGGACGCATGACCTGCAGCTTCTCGACCTCCCACGTCGTCGAGCCGGTGATGCCCAAGATGATGAGCGCGAACCCGGCGTGGGCCACCGTCATGCCATAGGCCGAGCGCGGCAGCTTGCGCGCCCGGCGCCACGAATCACGGATGCCCACACGGCCGACGCCAAGGCGCTCGGCAAGTTCGGTGAATGCGCCGACGAACAGCCACGCCGCAAGACCCAGCCCGAGGATTGCAAGCACCGGACCCTCGGCGAGCCAGTACCAGGTAGCGAGTGCCACGACCACCGCGGCCGCAAGCGCCACCTTCAGCCGCGATAGCACGCCGCCGAGGTCGGCCCGTTTCCAAGACAACAGCGGCCCCGCCGCCATCACCGCCACTAGCGGCATCATTAGCGGCAGGAAGGTGGCGCTGAAGTAGGGCGGTCCGACCGAAACCTTGTCCTGACCACCCGAGATGGCGTCAAGGAACAAGGGGTACAGGGTGCCGAGGAACACCGTGGCGCAAGCGGTGGTCAGCAACAGGTTGTTGAGCACCAGGCCGCCCTCGCGGCTGATCGGGGCGAACAGCCCGCCGCCTTTGAGGGCCGGCGCGCGCACCCCATAAAGCGCCAGCGAACCGCCGATCACCAGTACCAAAAAGGCCAAGATGAAGGCCCCGCGCGAGGGGTCGGTGGCGAATGCATGAACCGAGGTCAAGACCCCCGAGCGGACCAAGAACGTGCCGAGAAGACTGAGCGAAAACGTGACGATCGCCAGCAGGATCGTCCAGCGTTTGAGCGCGTTGCGCTTTTCCACCACGATCGCAGAATGCAACAGAGCCGTACCCGCAAGCCAGGGCATGAACGAGGCGTTCTCTACCGGGTCCCAGAACCACCAGCCGCCCCAGCCGAGCTCGTAGTAAGCCCACCAGCTGCCCAGCGCGATGCCGATGGTGAGGAAACACCACGCGGCCAGCGTCCACGGCCGCACCCACCGCGCCCAGGCCGCATCGACCCGGCCCTCGATCAGCGCTGCCACGGCAAACGCAAAAGCCATCGAGAAGCCGACATAGCCGAGATAAAGGAAGGGGGGATGAAACGCGAGTCCCGGATCCTGCAGCAACGGGTTGAGCCCGGCGCCCTCGATCGGCGCCGGATTAAGCCGCGCGAATGGGTTCGATGTGAACAGCGAGAACGCCAGGAAGCCGACCGCGACAAGCGCTTGAATCGAAAGCACACGGGCGCGCAGGCTCGGCGGAAGGTTACGACCAAAGACGGCAACGCTGGCGCCGAACAGCGCCAGAATAAGGACCCATAAGACCATCGAGCCTTCGTGGTTCGCCCACACTCCGCTGATCTTGTAGAGAATCGGCTTGGCCGTGTGAGAGTTCGCCGCGACGTTCTCGATCGAGAAATCCGAGACCAGGTAGCCGGTCATCAACGCAAAGAAGGCGACGGCGACGAATCCAAGCTGCGCAACCGCGGCGGGGCGCGCGATCTCCATCCAGCGCGTGATGCCGCGTTGCGCGCCGATAAGCGGCAGCGTGCCCTGGATCAGCGCCAGCGCCAGCGCCAGGATCAACGCGAAATGCCCGATCTCGGCGATCATTCGTCGCCTCTCCACTGACCCGATGCCTTGAGCGCCTCGGCGACCTCGGCCGGCATATAGGTCTCGTCGTGCTTGGCCAGCACCTCGGAGGCGACGAACACGCCGTCGCTGCCGAAGGCTCCCTCGGCGACCACGCCTTGGCCCTCGCGGAAGAGATCGGGCAATAGCCCGCGATAGCTGACCGGAACGACGTTGCTAAGGTCGGTAATGCGGAATGTGGTGGTCAGCCCGTCGCTCTCGCGGACCACGCTCTCCTCCTCGACCAACCCACCAAGTCGAAGCCGGCCGCTCGGCGGCAGCTCGCCGGCCGCGACCTCGCTGGGGCTATAGAAGAAGACCAAGCTATCCTCCAACGCGGTCAACACCAGCGCCGCCGCGACCGCGAGGGCGCCCATGCCGGCCAGCACCACGTACAACCGGCGCCGCTTACGACTCATTTGGCGCCCCTTGGGCGGCAGGGGTCTCGGCTGGCGAGCCGCGGCGCTCGCGGCGCCCGGTATCGAGGCTCTCCAAGAGCCGGCGCTCGCGCGCAAGCGCGCGGCGGCTCGCGATCACCAGCGCCACCATGACGACCGCGCAGACGGCGAACGCCGGCCACACGAAAGTCGCGTAGCCGCCCATGGACAGAAATTCCGCCACAGAATCCATTCAACGCCAGAAGCCAGGCCGAATCCCGCTCGAAACCGCGCCAAGCGGGCGTTTCCACGCGGTCCACTATATAAGGCGCGCTCAAGAGCCGTCCAGCGCACCCCGATCACAGACTCGCGCGCGTCCTAATGTCGCGCGTGCACTACGAATCTAAATTGTTCAAGTGGCTAGACCGTGGACTCATAAGCGTCCGGCCCCCAATGCCCGGTCGTGGCTTCAAGTGCATATGTCCGGTTCTGACCCTTTTCGGACATTTGCGGGGCGACAGGCGCAGCCCATCGCCGCTCAGATTTCAGCACCGCGCCCTAGGGCGGCTAATTAATCTAGATCAAGGCAGTTCACGGTTGTCGCTTGGACAGTCTGCGGCACCGCCGTCGTGTCCGCCAACGGGGATAACATGGCGAAACTTCGGTTCCTAGCTGTTCCATTGGTTATGCTTCTCGGCTTCGGCCAAGCATCGGCGGGGGAGTTCGACCCTGGCCAGAGCTTCCAAGACTGTGTCGAGTGCCCCGAGATGGTGGTCATCCCGGCGGGAACGTTCAGTATGGGCGACCTCGGCGGCGGCGGAGATGATGACGAGAAGCCTGTTCACACGGTCACGATCCCCAACAAGTTCGCGGTGGGTAGGTTCGAGGTGACGCGGGGCGAGTTCGCGACATTCGTCAACGCCACCGGCTACAACGCCAGCGGAGAATGCTATTTCTATACGGGTGGCAACTTTAAGAAGGCCAGGTACAACTGGAAGGAGAGCAGGTCCCACGACTGGCGCAGCCCCGGTTTTGGCCAGACGGATCGTGATCCCGTGGTCTGCATGAACTGGGATGACGCCAGGGCTTATGTGCGCTGGCTAAGCCCTAAGACGGGTAAGGAGTACCGCCTTCTAAGCGAGGCCGAGTGGGAGTACATGGCGCGCGCCGGCGGCACGGCCAAGTATCCGTTCGGCGA
>CAYUNL010000248.1:0-4059 GCA_964446055.1 uncultured Alphaproteobacteria bacterium
GGGCATTTTCAGGGTGATCATGACCGTGTCGACATCGCCGACTTACCCAATCTCGGGGTCCACCAGACACGCGCCGGTCGTGTACGCCTCCACCGGCGCCTCGCCCGTCAGCCAGCACAGCAGGTCCAGATAGTGAATGGCCTTGTCGCGCACAAAGCCGCCGGACACTTTGACATAGGCGAGCGGCGGCGGCTGGAAGTCGCGGGCCATCATGTGCACGACCTCCACCGGGCCAATGTCACCGCCGAGGATGCGCTGGCGAATGGCCTGGAGCTCGGGCAGGAAACGACGGCGAAATCCGACGAGTATCGGCGCCACAGCGTCGCGCGCCTCCACCGCGAACGTCCGGGCTTTGGCCAGATCGATGTCGATGGGCTTTTCGCAACAGACGGCCTTGCCCGCGCGCATCGCCCCGCGCAGCAGGTCAATATGGGTGTTGGTCGAAGAGGCGACGAGAACAGCGTCGACGGCGTCGGCGGTCCAGATTTCCTCCGGGGTTTCCGCGACCTTGCCGCCAAGAGCCGCTACCATCCGCCACGACGCCAAACCGTCGACGTCATAGACGTGGCTCAATTTGGCGTCGGGGTGATTGGCGATATTCTGGGCGTGAACCCATCCGACCCGGCCGGCGCCGAACAAGGCGAATTGCATCTGCGTCTCCTGGTGACTGGCGGCGATCAGCGGTGGCGGCGCCGAGACCGCCCTGGCCATCCTAGCGCTGATCATGCTGCTATGGATGCCACTAAACTGGTTAACTGGGGGCCTCCCACCGTGCAAGCCTATGACTACATCATTGTCGGCGCCGGGGCGGCCGGCGCCGTGATTGCCTGCCGGTTGAGCGAGATGTCGGATGCGACCGTGCTTTTGCTTGAAGCCGGCCCGGCGGACAGAAATCCCAACATCCATCGGCCGGCAGGGCTGTTCAAGCTGTACGGCGGCGATCTGACGTGGAATTACCAGACCACGCCGCAACGACATGCCAACGATCGCAATATGCTGTTCCTGCAGGGTCGCGTGATCGGCGGCGGCAGTTCGATCAACGGCCAGGTTTTTACCCGCGGCTGTCCGGAAGACTACGACCGCTGGTCTGACGAGGAAGGCTGCACCGGATGGGCGTTCAAGGACGTGCAACCCTATTTCGTGAAGTCGGAAGACAACGACGTCCTGGCCAATGATTATCATGGCGTCGGCGGGCCGCTGGGCATCTCGACGATGGCGCCCGATCGGCTCACCAGGGTTTTCGTCCAGACCTGCCAAGAGGCGGGAATTCAATATACCGCCGACTTCAACGGCAAGTCACAGGCCGGCGCCGGGGTCTATCAGACCACGACCCGGGGCAGGCGCCGCTGCTCGACGGCGACCGGCTATTTGGCCCCCGTGCGCGGTCGCGCCAACCTCACGGTGCGCACGGGCTGCCTGGCGATCAGAATCCGTTTCGAGGGGCGCCGCGCCGTCGGCCTGGACTATCTCGACCACGGCCGCGTCACGAACGTTCGCGCGGAGCGCGAAGTCATTGTGGCCGCGGGGGCCATCGGCTCGCCCAAGCTGCTGATGCTTTCGGGCATCGGCCCCGCCGACCACCTTCGCGAGCACGGCATCGAGAGCGTGGCGAATCTGCCGGGGGTTGGACGGAATTTGCAGGACCATCTGGACGTCGACCTGGTTTATCGCGTCGACTCGATGCTGGGCCTCGACAAGTATCGGGACTGGCGCTGGATGCTTTGGGCCGGGCTACAATACCAACTGTTCGGAACCGGGCCGGTCACGTCGACCATCGTCGAAGGCGGAGCGTTCTGGTATGCGGACGAAAGCGCGAAAACGCCCGACACGCAGTTTCATTTCTTGCCGGCGGCCGGGGTGGAACCGGGCGTGCCTCCGGTGCCGTCGGGTTCGGGCTGCACGCTCAACACCTACTTTGTACGGCCACGGAGCCGGGGCGGCGTCACGCTGCAAAGCGCCGATCCGGCGGCGAAGCCCTTGATCGACCCCAACTATCTCGCGGATCCCTATGACCTCGATATGTCGATCCGAGGCTTCAAGCTGATGCGCTCTATCATGGGCCAGAAGGCCTTCGCGGCGGTTGGTGGGCGCGAGCACTTTCCCGGCGATCGCGTGCAAACGGATGCGGACTGCGCGGCTTACGTGAAAGCCCATGGCCGAACCTCCTATCATCCGGGCGGGACCTGCCGGATGGGCGCAGGCGAGATGGCGGTGGTCGATCCATGCTTGCGCGTTGGCGGCGTCGATGGTCTTCGCGTCTGCGACAACTCGATCATTCCCAGCTTGATCAGCTCCAACACCAACGCGGCAGCGATCATGATCGGCGAAAAGGCGAGCGATTTGATCAAGGGTGTTGCCAGGCCGGTTGGCCGTGGTCATAGCGGCGAAGACGTGGCGGAACCGGGACCCACCAAGCCGGGCACGACGATGACCCCCATCTCGCGATAGGACTCGGCGAGTTCAGTTCCTTGCCCCGTCATTCGTTGGTCGCTCCCATCAATCTTGGGTGAGCCCGGTTGGCGAGTCGGTTCGAGTTCACTTTCGCTGCGCCACGTCGAGAAGACGACGGCGCTGTCGCGGCGCGGAGTCGAGCGCTTCGCCTGCCGTTCGATGATGATGACCGCGCAATTGACTAGTCGCGCCCCGACGCGGGATGCCATCATTGTTGCCCAAGATCATTCAGTCCTGGGATACCGCCACCAAGATGGGCGAGATGAACGACTACTCGGTGTGCACGACCTGGCTCCGGCAAGGCGACGACTTCTACCTCAGACCTTCGATCGCGGCCGCGAGCACTACGTAGGGCAGGTCGACTACCTCGCCAACAACGAAAAGATTCCACTCCGCGGCCAGAGCAGCTAAGACTACGCGTCCGGGCCCTCAAGCTTTCGGCCTCGTGAGAGAGGCTGCTCGGATACCAAGCTGCACCGGGGAAGGAGACCGCCCGATGTCGTTCAAGTACTCGGTTGTGTGCGACACCCTGAGCTTCCTCGGCCACGACTTCCTGGCCGAGCCCGGGGAGATCCTCCGCGCCATCAAGGACGCCGGCTACGAGGGTGCCGATTTGCCCGGCGATCCGCGGAGGATGGATTCGGAAACACTCCGACCCACGGTCGAGGCGGCGGGCCTTAAGGTGCCGGCGCTGCTAGGGGCGTGGGCGCCCTTTCACGGCGGCGAGGTAAGGGACATGGCGGGGGAGAACGAGGAGGCCAGGGCCCGGGGCATCGCCTACGCGCGGGAATCGATCGACCTCTGCCGGGCGATGGGCGCGCGCTTCTTCCAGGTCTGCGCCGTGCAGCCACCGGCGTACGACTTCGGCTTTCCCCGCACCCCGATCCGAACCTTGAGGGAGAACTTCCTCAGGGCCGTGGAGGAGATCGCGGCGTATGCGGCCCGGCGCGAGGTTACGATTCTCTTGGAGCCCGTGAACGGCTATGAGGCCTATCCGGGCGTCCTCACCAGCGTCTACGAGGCGAAGGGGATCATCGACGAGCTCGGCCTCGACAACCTGGGAATCCAGCCCGACGTTTACCACAAGAACATCTCCGAGGGCCCGATGCTGAAGGCCCTGCGCGACGTCGGCCCCTACATCAGGCACGTCCACGTCAACGAAACCAACCACTACAGCCTCGGCTCCGGCCACGCCGACTTCCCGGGTATCGTCCGGGTCCTCAGGGACGTCGGCTACGAGGGTTACCTCGCGATCTACATGCCTCTGACCACCCAGGAGAACTTCTATGCCGAGCGGGGCTACACCCACTCGGACCCGCCGGTGGCCCTGAGCGACACCGCCAAATCCGACCTCCGGCCGTACCTCGAGACGCCGATCGCCTATTTGCGCCAGATCAAAAAGACTCTCGAAGCGGCGACCAGAATTTACTGACGGCCCGTGCACGCGAACTACGCGGGCGCGAAGCGCGGGGGCTTTCGCGCTGCTCTCGGCGGGCGGCCACCGGGCGGGCTGGGGCACGCCCTGGCCAAGGCATTCATCGATCGCGACTACAACGTCGTTCTCACGGGAACGAGCGAGGACAAACTGGCGCCCGTGCACGCCGCCAG
>CAYUNL010000249.1:0-4033 GCA_964446055.1 uncultured Alphaproteobacteria bacterium
TGCCGGGACTGGGCCGGATAACTCGTTTGGGGAGATACCACGATGAATAGTCTGATGAAGCTGCTCGCGGGCACCGGCTTGGCCGTGGCCTTTGTGGGCGGCACGATGGCGGCCGATCTCACGATCGCAGTCGCTCCGGGAGACAATCCCTCGGGTGGCCTTCGAGATCTGAGTAAGGTCTTCGCCGAAGAGAAGGGCATCGATTTCGAGATCGTGCAGGCGCCGTACGACAACCTATTCGAGAAGGCGTTCAACGCCGGGCAAACTCACTCCGGCATCTACGACATGTTGCTGTTCGACGACAGTTGGTCACCGCCAATGTTCGAGAACGGATTCATGGAGCCGTTGGTCCCATTCTACCAAAAGCTGCTCGCCACCGACGGACCGGATTCGGACTTTATCGCCAACTCGGTCGCCTTGGGCCGCGATCCCTATGGGACCGGCGTTCTCAAGGCGCTTCCGGTGGTCGGCAACGCGCAAATGTTCTTCTACCATCCGGCGGAGTATGCGGCAGCGGGGATGGACCATGAACCGCCGTTCACGTGGGACGAAGTGTACGCGGCCGCGAAGGTGATCAGCGACGGCGGCAATGGCCGTAAATTCGGCATGGTCGTTCGCGGCCAGCAGGGCGACCCGGTCGTGTCCAACTTCCTGCCGCACCTGTGGGCCTATGGCGGCGACTTCTTCGACGTGGACGGCAATCCGACGCTCGACACGCCCGCCGCACTCGAGGCGCTCAATCTCTATTTGAAGCTTCGGGACGTTTCACCGCCGGGCGTCGAGGCTTTCGATTCCGACGAGATGGCCACCTACCTTCTGCAGGGCGCGGCGCTTGCCTCGGTGAACTGGCCGAACTGGGCCGCCGAGTACGAGAACCCCGAATCCTCGAAAGTGGTCGGCGAGATGGCGTATACCGTTTTGCCGTGGGGCACCCACGTCGGGCAGGCCTACATCGGCAACTGGTTGGTCGGCATGTATGCGGACTCCAAGAACAAGGATTTGGCGTTCGAGTTCATGCATTGGGCCACTCTGCCCGAGCAGCAGATCTATGCGGCCGACAAGTACGACATTCCGCCGACGCGGCTGTCGGTGTTCAACAACACCGAATTGCTGGCGCAGGAGCGGTTCAAGAGTTGGCCCGTCCTGCTGCAGAATCTTTATTTCTCACACCCGTCGCCCCGTCACAAGCGGTGGTTTGAGATTCTGAACAGCGTTGGCGTGTTCTTGTCCGAGGCAGTCGCTGGGGTGAAGACCCCGGAAGAGGCCCTTGAGGACGCGCAAGCGGCACTCGTAGAGATCGTCGCCAAAGGCTAGCGGCGTAGTATCGGGAGAGAGAGTGACCCGCGCCCGCCATCGGGTTGCGCGGGGATTGCGGGTCACTCCTCACCTTTACATCGAACGTCTAATCCGTCGGCGTAGACCGGGCGCGGCAGGGGCGTAATGGAACGTTTTATCGAGAACAACTTGCGTTGGCTATTGATCACGCCGGCGCTCGTGGTGTTGGTGTTCCTAGTCGTTACGCCGACGATCTTCCTGTTCTCGGTCGCGTTCCAGGACTGGAATCCCGCCGACACCAGCGCCAACGAGTGGATCGGCTTCGCGAATTTCATCTCCATTCTTTCGGACACGCAGTTCTTTTGGAACGCGGTCAAGAACACGGCGATCTTCATCGTCTTCGGGGTTACGATCGAGTTCGCGCTTGGGGTTTCCTTCGCCGTGCTGGTGGATAAACACATCCGGCGGCTCAATTTCGTCAAGACGATCCTGGTCATGCCGATGATGCTGCCGCCGATCGCTGTGGCCATCACGTTCCGTATCCTCTATCAGCCGCAGTTCGGAACCCTCAACGTCATGCTGTTCCAGTTCTTCGGGCTCGATCCGGTCATGTGGACGGCAAGCATGGAGATCGCGCGACCGGCGATCATCCTGGTCGATATCTGGGAGAACACGCCTTTCGTCTTTCTCCTGACCCTGGCCGGACTTGCGGCCCAGCCGCGCGAGCCGCTCGAAGCGGCCGCGCTCGACGGCGCCAACGGCTGGCAAAAATTTCGCGACGTCACTTGGCCTTATCTCCGGCCGTTGGCTGCGATCATCATCTTGTTTCGGGTGATCGATGTTTCGCGCCTATTCGACCAGGTCGTTGTGCTGACGCGCGGCGGTCCGGCCAACGCGACCGATACGATCACCTACTTTATCTACCGAGTCGGTCTTCGCGAGTTCGAGGTCGGACGGGCGGCTGCCGCGTCTATCCTGATGCTGGCGGCGACGCTCCTATTCAGCGCTTGGTTCATCGTGCGGATGCAGCGCGAGGAGAGTCCGACGTGACGGCCGTCGCAACCGCAGCCCCGCGCCGCGGGATTCTGGAGAACATCGGCCTCCAACGCGATACCGTGACGAAAATCCTGGTCGCGCTGGTCATCATCGTTGCCCTGGTCTGGACGGTGTGGCCGATCGCCTACCTGTTCGGGAACTCGTTCAAAACCCGGATCGACATGTTCTCCTTCGACCTGATGTTCTTCCCGATGGACAGGCCCACGACCGAACACTATGAGAGCGCGTTCCTCGAGCGTGATTTCCTGTGGTACCTGCGCAACAGCGCCATCGTCGCCGCGGCGACGACCATCCTATCGCTGGTTATCGGCACCATGGCGGCGTTCGCGCTGGCGCGCTTTCGTTACCCCGGGAACCTGAAGTTCCACCTCTCCTTCTTCATCCTTTCGGTGCGCATGATGCCGCCGATCGTCTCCATCTTGCCGTTGTTCGTGTTCTTCACCTGGATGGGGCTCCACAACACCAAGACGGCGCTGATCATCTCCTATACAGGGTTCAACTTGCCGTTCGTAGTGTGGATGATGAAGAGCTATTTCCAGGAGATCCCGCACGAGCTGGACGAATCGGCGATGGTGGACGGCGATACGCGCATGGGCGCGTTCTGGCGGGTGATCCTGCCCGCCGCGCGCCCTGGGCTGGCGGCGACGGCTATTTTCTGCCTAATTCTGTCGTGGAACGAATTCCTGTTCGCGCTGATTCTGACCGAGACCAAGCATTACCAAACGCTGCCGATCGGCATCGTCGGGCGGATCACCAGATTGCAAGTCGAATGGGGCGAAATGAGCGCGACGGGGTTCGTATCTCTTGTTCCCGTCATCATTTTCGCGTTTATTGTGCAGCGCCATCTTGTGCGTGGGCTGTCCTTTGGCGCGGTCAAGACGTGAGGCGGAGGACCTAGGCCATGGCCAACGTATCGTTCAAGGGGATCACCAAGCGCTTCGGCACCTTGGTCGCGGTCGACGACCTGAACCTGGACGTCGCCGACAGCGAGTTTCTGGTGCTGCTGGGCCCCTCGGGCTGCGGCAAGACCACGACGATGCGCATGGTGGCGGGCCTCGAGACCGAAACCGAGGGCGAGATCTATATCGGCGACCGCTTGGTGAAGGGTCTTTTGCCGAAGTACCGCGACGTGGCGATGGTATTTCAGTCCTATGCGCTCTATCCGCACATGACGGTGTTTCAGAACATCGAATACCCGTTGCGGATTCGCAAGCGCCCGGTGGCGGAACGCAAGGAGACGGTGCAGAAGGCGGCGGAGCGGGTGCAGCTCGAGGACACGCTCGACCGGCTGCCGCGGCAGCTCTCGGGCGGTCAGCAGCAGCGCGTGGCCCTGGCCCGGCTGTTGGTTCGGACGCCTCAGGTGTTTTTGATGGACGAGCCGCTATCGAATCTCGACGCCAAGCTCCGCGTGCACATGCGGGCAGAGCTCAAGCACCTGCAGCATGAGCTTGGGATCACCACGATCTACGTGACCCATGACCAGATCGAGGCGATGACGCTGGCCGACCGGATTGCGGTGATGGATGAGGGCGTCGTGCAGCAGCTGGCGGCGCCGAAGGACATCTACAACGATCCCGCGAACCTGTTCGTGGCCGGCTTCATAGGCTCACCGTCGATGAACTTCATGCGCGGCGAGTTGAAGGACGGGACGTTCGAGGGCGCCAATGTGCGCGTCGAGGGGGTTGGCGGGGGCACGCACGGC
>CAYUNL010000250.1:0-4026 GCA_964446055.1 uncultured Alphaproteobacteria bacterium
GAATCGTCGCAATGCCCGCGCGCACCGCGATCTTCTTGGCTTCGATCTTGTCTCCCATCGAGGCGATGGCGCCAGCGCCGGGACCGATGAAGACAATTCCCGCTCGCTCGAGGGCGACGACGAACGCGGGGTTTTCGGACAAGAAGCCGTAGCCGGGATGCACGGCCTCGGCACCGGAGTCGAGCGCCGCCGCGACGATACGCTCGACGGCAAGGTAGCTTTTTGCGGCGGCCGGCGGACCGACGGCCACCGCCTCGTCCGCCTCGCACACGTGACGGGCCTCGGCATCGGCATCGGAGAAGACCGCGACCGTCGCTACCCCCATCCGCCGGGCGGTACGGATGACGCGGCAGGCGATCTCGCCGCGGTTGGCGATCAGGATTTTGGAGAACATCGGAGCGGCGGGACCGAGCCTACATTAGAGGGGGATGTTGGCGTGCTTCTTCCACGGGTTTTCGAGGCGTTTGTCACGCAACATGTCGAGGGCGCGGCAAATCCGCCGCCGCGTTCCGTGAGGCATGATAACGTCGTCAATGAAGCCGCGGCGCCCGGCGACGAAAGGATTGGCGAAGCGGGCGCGATAGTCCTCGGCACGCGCCTCGATTTTGGCGGGGTCGCCGAGCTCACCGCGGAAGATGATCTCCACCGCGCCCTTCGGACCCATCACGGCGATCTCGGCGGTCGGCCAGGCATAGTTCACATCGCCGCGCAGGTGCTTCGAGCTCATCACGTCGTATGCACCACCATACGCTTTGCGCGTAATGACCGTAACCTTGGGCACTGTGGCCTCGGCGAAGGCGAACAGGAGTTTGGCACCGTGCTTGATGATGCCGCCGTGTTCCTGTGCGGTTCCGGGCAGGAATCCGGGCACGTCGACGAACGTCACGATCGGGATGTTGAAACAATCGCAAAACCGAACGAAGCGGGCGGCCTTGCGCGAGGAGTCGATGTCGAGGCAGCCGGCCAGCACCAGCGGCTGGTTGGCAACGACACCGACCGTGCCGCCGGCCATGCGTGCGAAGCCGATGATGACGTTTCGCGCGAAGGCGGGCTGAAGCTCGAAGAAATCACCCTCGTCGACGATATGCTCGATGACCTCGATCATATCGTAGGGCTTGTTCGGCGCGGCCGGAACGATGCTGTCGAGCGCGGACTCGGTGCGCTCAGGCGGATCTGGACTCTCCCACCGCGGCGGTTGATGTCGGTTGGATTCGGGAAGAAAGCGGAAAAACCGGCGCAGCTGGACGAGGGCATCCACATCATTGGCGAACGCGAGGTCGGCGACCGCTGATCGGGTGGTGTGAGTAGTGGCGCCACCCAAATCCTCATGCGTCACCGTCTCTTGGGTAACGGTTTTGACGACGTCGGGACCAGTGACGAACATGTAAGAGGAGTCCCGGACCATGAAAATGAAGTCGGTCATGGCCGGCGAGTACACCGCCCCGCCGGCGCACGGCCCCATGATGACCGAAATCTGCGGCACAACACCCGAAGCCAAGACGTTACGCTGGAACACCTCGGCGTATCCTGCGAGCGAATCGACGCCCTCCTGGATACGTGCACCGCCCGAATCGTTGAGCCCTATGACTGGCGCCCCAACGCGGGTCGCGTGATCCATGATCTTGCAAATCTTGGTCGCGTGAGCTTCGGACAGCGAGCCACCGAAAACCGTGAAATCCTGGCTAAAGACGAACACCCGCCGCCCGGCGATCGTGCCGTGACCGGTGACTACGCCATCGCCAGGGACGCGCTGGTCGGCGAGCCCGAACTCGGTCCCGCGGTGCTCGACGAACATGTCGTATTCTTCGAACGAGCCCTCGTCCAGGAGCACTTCGAGGCGCTCGCGCGCCGTGAGCTTGCCCTTGTCGTGTTGCGCCGCAACGCGCCGCGCCCCACCCCCACCGAGAGCTCCCTGGCGCATCGAATCAAGCTCGGCGATGATGTCACGCGTCGCGGGGACGGCGGCGGGTGGCTCGGATAGTGCTTGCGCCACGACCGGGGCGGCAGCGAGAAACTCGGCGGGAGAGAGATCGATCCCCTTGGCGCGTGCCGCCTCAAGTACTTCGCCCTGGCGGCGGGCCGGAACGAACCCGCGCTGCTTCCAGCCCTGGACCGTGGTGGGGTTGCGATGCCCGAGGGCCCGCGCAAGCGCGCTCATACCTCCGAATTTGGCGATGATCGATTCCGCGGGCGACGTCATGCGCGGCTTTTTACGTTAATTACGTCCCCATAGTCAAGTTTCGCGCAGGGATAAATACGCGTATCACGTCAGGCCGAGGACAGCCGGAAGTTCGTCGATGTGCTCCAGGACGGTGCGGGCTCCGGCGGCGCGCAGTGCCTCGGGCTCGTGTGCCCCCCAAGCGACCCCTATGGCGTCCGCGCCTGCGCTCCGGGCGGTCTCGATGTCGTAGGTGGTATCGCCGATCATCAACGTGGTCGCGGGCAAGGCCCCGGCCTCGGCCATGGCGCGCTCAAGGAGAAAGGGGTGCGGTTTGCCCGGCCCGTCGTCCGCCGTCTGCAGCGTCACGAAGCGGGCCTCCAAGGCGTGGAGGGCAAGCGCCCGGGTAAGCCCGCGGCGCGATTTCGAGGTTACGATGCCGCAAGAGGTCCCGGCTGCGTCCAGCGTATCGAGTATCGCCGATACCCCGGGGAAAAGCGGATCGATGTGGTCGGGCCGGGATGTCTTCGCCTTATACGCAGTGCGATAGTGGCCACCGATGGCCGAGATTTCGACCGGGTCCTCGGCACCTGCGGGGAGCAGCCGCGCGATCGCGGGCTCGAGCGGCAAGCCGATGATGTCCCGCACGGCCTTCGCCGCCGGCGCTGGCCGCCCGCACCCCTCGAACGCCTCCATCATAGCGGCGACGATGGTCGCGTGGCTGTCTACCAGCGTGCCGTCGAAATCGAAGGCGACGAACCGAACGCTCGTGACTTTTTCAGGACCGCCATGCATACCGGCGAATGTGCCACAAATCCAAGGAACGCGCCAAACCCGAGGCGAAGGGGCGCACCGCGATCCAGCGCCAGGCCGACACTCGTTCAGTGGGACAGTAAGGTGGGGAGCGTCATGTCGCGCAGCATGGCGCGGGTGACGCCACCCAAAAGGTACTCGCGAATACGCGCGTGCCCGTAGGCGCCCATCACAATGAGATCCGCCGCGCCTTCTGCCGCGGCGGCGAGCAGGGCTGCGCCAACGTCGCCGCCATCGCCCGCAGCACGCTTGGCTTCTACGTTGACCCCGTGCCGTACGAGATGGGCGGCGATGTCGGCGCCTGCGGGATCGTCGTCATCGGGGGGCCCGACACAGTAGACGATCACTCGATCCGCGGCCCTGAGGATCGGCATGGCATCGCGCACCGCGCGGCTACTCTCGCGGCTTCCATTCCACGCCACGATCACGTTCCGCCCGACGCCCTCGAAGATGCCCGCGAACGGAACCATCAAGACCGGGCAGCTAGCCGCCGTCACCACATCGCCGGCAAGCGTAGGGTCGACGAACTGATTCATTTCCTTGGGGTCGAACTGTCCGAGGATCAGGAGATCGGCATGGTAGGCATGTCGAACCAGCTTGCCCGGGATGTTGCCGGCCTCGGAGCGCCACTCGAAGGACAGATCGTCGGCCGCCACGGCACGTTCGAACTCCGCGCGCAAGGTCTTTCCCGCCTCGAGCGCCTCCTTTGCAGCGCGGTCGATGATCTCCTGCATAAGACTCGCATCCGCGCCGCCGAGTCCGTAGTAACTTGGCTCCGAGTGCGCGAAGAGGCCAACGAGGTGGGCTTGGTGCCGAACCGCGAGATCGATGGCGATCCGGGTCCGAGCGTCGTTCCGCTGGTCGCGCTCGAGGTGCACGAGGATAGTCCTCACGGCCACCACCCTTCGCCTTGACGATACATTGTCGTCGCCTCCTCGTATGTGCAACGGCCCATGGCGGACCGACGGTCACACTCTAGTCTCGTCGGCGGGCCGGCACACTAACAAGTGTTAAGGCGAATCCCGTGGCCTAACACGTTTTCAACTTCATTGTTT
>CAYUNL010000251.1:0-1256 GCA_964446055.1 uncultured Alphaproteobacteria bacterium
TAGAGATCGCCCCACCATTTCTGGATGTCGTCCTTGATGCCGCCGAGGGTGGCCTCGGCGATCAGGGAATAGGCGCCGGTTTCGGGGTCCCCTGCGAATGCCGCCGAGCACGCGCCGCAGCAAAGGCGTTCGTCGGGGGCGACGACGAGCTTTGCTGCAAAGCATTGCGGACAGCGCAGCAAGCCTTCGGCCTCGCCGCCCCGGGCCTCGGCTGCTTGCGGGCTCAATACTTACCCCATAACGGGTCGTCCGCCATGGCGCGCTCGACCTTGTCGCGGTCGGCCGGGCTGTCCACGGAATAAGACGGGATTGATGGATAGGGTGCAATGCGCTGGCCACCGCCGTGGTCGCAGATGCGGTTGGAATCACACGATTCGATGAATTCGAGTGGTGTCTCATCCTCGCCCGTGAACCATTTGAGCTTCCACCAGCGGAAGGCGAGAATGCCGTAAATGCGCCGGGCGCCCACTTCTGGGGTCAGCGTCTGGCAATAAGGGATGGGGCTGCGTGAGGTGTAGAGCACGTCGCCCCGCAGGTCGTGGACGATCTTCACGGTGTCCGGGTTGCGGAACAGGGTATCGTCGGCGATGTCCATGGCGAGCACGGTGCAGGAAACCTCGGCGTCGTCCTCCATCGGCTTGATGACGGCATCGATCATGTCGGGGCGCATCATCGGCTCGTCGCCCTGGACGCAGACCACGATATCGTCGTCGGCCACTTCGAGGCCGCATTTTTCGGCGGCCTCGGCCACCCGGTCGAGGGCGCGCGTGTGGGTGTCCGCGGTCATTACCACCGGGTAGCCCTTGGCGCGGCCGAACTCGGCGATTTCGTCGTCACAGGTAGCGAGGTAAAGGCCGTCCCAGCGTCCGAACAGGCGCGAGCGCTCGAACACGTGCTCGACCATCGCCCGGTCGCGGATGGGAAACAGCGGCTTGCCCGGGAAGCGCGACGAGGCCATGCGTGCCGGGACGACACCGATGATGTTGGTCATGTCACGAAAGCTCTTTCAGAAAACCATGTAGATAAAGTCGTTGGTAGCCGATCCCTTGGCGATGACGATGAGAAGCACCACCACCGCGCTGGCGCCGACGAAGGGGGGCACCCAAACCCTCATGCGGTCGCGCAGAAAGTCGGGAACCGCGTTGCCCCGCGCCGCCCATTCCTGGGTGTTGGGAAAAAACAGCACGACGATGAGCAACGTCGCCAACCAGGCAAACGCCACCGGGGAAAACGGCGATCCCTGGAACACCACGCCC
>CAYUNL010000251.1:1266-2781 GCA_964446055.1 uncultured Alphaproteobacteria bacterium
GGTCTCCGCGATCCGCCGCGGCGCCTTCTGCTGCAGGCTTTCGAGCCAGGGCGCCAACCCGCCCAGGGATGCGGCGGAGGCCGACTGCAACGTTACGCCGTTGAGCCCTGACATGCCGCCCAGAATATTGGTGGCGGTGTGCCAGTCGTCGGCACGGAAGAACACCCAGCCGACAATCACGGCGAGCAGCGTCAGCGCGCGGGAGATGCCGCGACCGAGCGCCGTCGAGTGCGAGAGATCGTGACCCATGCGCCGCCGCAAGGCATGCCAGGCGTGGTTGATTGCGAGATACGCGCCGTGCAGGCCGCCCCAAAACACGAAGGTCCAGCTTGCCCCGTGCCACAGACCGCCCAACAACATGGTCACCATCAGGTTGGCGTAGCGCCGAGGCTGTCCCTTGCGGTTGCCGCCAAGGGGGACATAGAGGTAGTCCCTGAGAAAACGTGCCAGGGTCATGTGCCAGCGCCGCCAGAAATCGATGATGTTGACCGCCTTGTAGGGCGAGTCGAAGTTGAGGGGCAGGGTAATGCCGAATATCAAGGCCAACCCGATGGCCATGTCGGTGTAGCCGGAAAAGTCGAAATAGAGCTGAAAGGTATAGGCCAACGCCCCGATCCAGGCCGGAAAGAACGTCGGCGCGGTTGCGGCGGCGCCATCGAAGACGGAATTGGCGTAAGCGGCGATGCCGTCAGCGAGGACGATTTTCTTTTGCAGACCGACGAGGAAGATGGCGAGGCCGGCCCAGAGCCCGGACCAGTTGGGATGAAAAGCCTTTTCGCTACGGAACTGCGGGATGACGTCGCTGTGATGGACGATGGGTCCGGCGATGAGTTGAGGAAAGAAGCTGACGAAAAGCGCGTAGTGGAGGAAGTCGGGGTCGTCCACCTTGCCCTGGTAGACGTCCACCAGAAAGGCGATCTGCTGGAAGGTGAAGAACGAAATGGCCAGCGGCAACACGATATCCGCCGCCGGCAACTCGGCGCCGAACAGGGTGCCGGCGTTTCCGATGAAGAAGTCCGCGTACTTGAAGTACGCGATGATCCCGAGGTTGAAGGCGACGCCCAGCCCCAAAAGCGGTTTCGAGGCCCGCCTCGCCAGGGTTTGGCCTAGAAAATAATTGCCGGCGATAGAGCCCACCAAAAGGGCCAGATAGGGCGGGTTCCAAAAGCCGTAGAAAACAAGCGATGACACGACGAGCCAGGCGAGCGCCGTTCGCCGTCCCATGAGGTGCGCCAACCCGAAGTAAACGGCGGCGACCGTGGGCAGGAACAGGAATATGAACTCGACGGAACTAAACAGCATGGAAATTTTCGGACAGGTGCCCGCTCGGCGTGGTCGTCATTCCCCGCTGCGGTCGGCGAGGCGTGCCGCCAGGGCCTCGGCCGCCAAGGCATGGCCAGACGGGTTCCAGTGGCCGTCGTTGGCGAAGTGGTACTTCATTGGTTTGCCTCCGCGTTCCTGGAGGGGGCGCATGTCGATGATGTCGAGGCCGAGCGCGCCTAGCCGGTCGATGAA
>CAYUNL010000251.1:2791-4026 GCA_964446055.1 uncultured Alphaproteobacteria bacterium
AGCGCTCGTGGATGCGGCGCTCGTTCTCCGTGTTGGCGCCGATCCACAGCCCGCGCATGGGCGCAATCACGATGGTGGTGCGAAAGCGCCGGGCGAGCCGGGCCACGCGGCGCGCCGTCGAGTCGATGACCGCCCCGTCGACGGCGCGTTTCGCAATCTGTTCGAGGGGCACGATGAGGCCCGCCCTTAGGGCGATCACGCGCAGCCAATCGACCTGTGTGATGAGAGAGGTCGCCAGGAAGTAAAGCCCGGAATGGTCGAGCAGGAATCCTTTTATCTCGCCAAGGCGAATTCCCCTAACCGGCGCAGCACCCTCGGTCGCCGTGGTTGCGGGCGCCGCTGCTTCCGGAGCGTCGTAATTCCTCAGGTCGTCGGTCATGTTCAAGACGAGGATGACGTTTCCGACGCGTCCGCCCCGGCGTTCGGCGAAGCCGATCAGCTTCTCGTAACCGTCAATGTCGGCCGGCATGGCGACATTGTAGACGCGGCGCCCGATGCGTTTCTGAAGCCGTTCGGATAGGCGATCAGCCTCCTCGACGCCCCAGCCGAAGGCGAAGGAATCTCCGACCAGGAGAATATCGTCCGCGCCCGCATCTGCGATGTCCTTCACGTCCCTGAGCCCGTGGCGGTTGAAACGGACGGCGACGTCGTAGTCGCCTGAATTCTTGACCAGGCGGTGGACCTCGCCGGGCGGGCCGAGAGCCGGCAGGTCGCCGGTGGAGCGCGCGAATCTGAGATGGCCGGCGGGATCGAAGGCGGGCAAGGCCAGGCGGACCGCGAACTCCTGAAGGACAAGGGCCACGCCGAGGGCGAGGAAGACCAAGGTAGCAACCCGAAATTTCCGCAGCATCTAACTCACTCCAGCGCTTCCGCTCCGTCGCTGAGGTCCCATCGTGCCTTCCACTCGGCATCGGCGCAGTAGATGCGGTAGACCATCTGCATGGTCTTCAGGGCGTCTTCCGAGGACCCGTTGACGATAGGTTGGTCATCGATCACGGCGCTGGCAAACTCGGCGATCTCGTCGCGCCAGGAGTTGTCGTCGGTGTATTCGCGGGTCTCCTCGTCGGGGTCGCCCTGGTCGTCGCCGGCGGCGCGCGCCACCGTCATGGTCTCGGCGCCGTAGCTTTTGGAGCCGCTGAGGATGCCGCTCAGGATTACCGCGCCGCGCTCCAGGGCGATGTCCAGGGCGAAGCGGTGACGCCACTGGGTGGCCGTGGAATGCAGCATGGCGACGA
>CAYUNL010000252.1:0-4024 GCA_964446055.1 uncultured Alphaproteobacteria bacterium
CGGCTGGAGCGCGCCGCCGTCGGTGACGACGAGAATATTGAGGAGATAGCGAAGGTAGTTCTCGAGAAAGCTCGCCGCGCCCAGCCGGTTCAGCGCGCGCACGACGAAGAAGGCGTCGCGCAGCCAGCAGTACCGGTAATCCCAATTGCGGCCGCTGTCCGCGACCTCGGGGATCGACGTGGTCATCGCAGCAACGATGGCGCCGGTTTCCTCGAAGCTCGAAAGCTTGAGGGTGACCGCGGCCCGAATCACCGCCTCTTGCCACTCCAACGGCACCGTCAACTGCCTGACCCAGTCCCGCCAATAGGCCACCGTCATGTCGAGGAACACGCGGCTGGTGTCGGTGATCGAGCGCTGCAGCGTTTCATCGGGGCCAAAGATCAGACTGATCGGCTCTTCAAGGATGAAGGGCGTCTCGTCGAGGACGTAGGCGAGCGGCGCGTTGCTGGTCAGGCGCAACGCGAAGTGTGGCCCGACATAGCGAATGTGGTTCGAGCCGTGGGTGATCTCGGGCGCCTGCGCGCCATATTCGAAGCGCGGTCGGATCGCGATCCGCACCCGTGGGATTCCGGCGATCGGGCGGACCATGCGGACGATCATGGTCGGTCGATAGGTCCGACCATGTTGGAAAAAACGGGGCGCGAAGTCGGTGAGTTCGACCGCCGATCCATCCTCGGCGAAGAGGCGGGTGACAAGGACGGCGGTGTTCGCGAGATACTCCTGCTCGGCGCGGGCAAAGCCGGCGAGTTCGATCCGGTAGGCGCCATCGTCGCGGTTGCCGGCCCCGCCATCGAGAAGCCGAGCGAACACGGGATCGCCGTCGAACCGCGGGAGACAACACCAGACGACGTCACCCTGCCGGTCGATGAGTGCGCCGAAGGCGCAGTTGCCGATTACGCCAAGTTGCAGATCATCCGCCACCGCTGGCACTCCCCGTAACGCTCTGGCTCGACAGCCGGCGCAGCCAGCCCAGGACATCGGCTACCGCAGGCACCCGTTCGCGGGCCGCAGTCCCGGTTCCGTCACCGACCCGGACCGTGTGCCCGCCCATGCGATTGACGATGGCGAAGCCGTCCTCGTCGGATGCGTCGTCGCCAACGAAGACCGCGGTCCGCCCGGCGAACGGCCGCTCGCTCAAGTACGCCGCGATTGCCGCGCCCTTATCAACGCCGGTGGGCTTGATCTCGAACACCATCTTTCCGTCAAGAACGTGAAGTTGGCCGCGGGCGTGACGTATCGCCTCCTCGGCGGCCTGGCGACAGGCCTCGGCGGCATGCGGCGCGGCCCGGTAGTGAACCACCAAAGTGAGCGACTTGTCCTCCATCCACACGCCCGGGTTCGCCGCGGCAATGGCGGCGAGGCGGAGACGGGCTTCGTCGAGGAGCCCGTTTGCGGCCGCCGCGCGCACGATCGAGCCCGCGGCGGTGCGCCGCTCGAGGCCGTGCAGCCCGGCGACGGGCAACACCAGCGGGTCGAGGAAGGCGTCGATCTCGGCGATCGGGCGACCGCTGATAATGGCGACGGCGCCGTCCAGCGCCTCAAACATGCGGCGCAGGCTGGGGCCGAGCCGGGCCTCGACTTGCACCCGCCCGGGCGTGTCGGCGATCTCGGCCAGGGTGCCGTCGAAATCGAAAAACAGCGCCCAGTCGGGGTCAAAGCGGGGCAACGGCGTCATGAGCTGGCCGGGGCGTAGGCGATCACCGATAGAAAGCGGATCGGCAGGGTAAGGAGAGTCTCGGGGCCATGCGGCGCTTCCCCGTCGAAGTAAAGTGAATCTCCGGCAGCCAGGCGATAGACGGCGCCGGCATGGCGGTATTCCATTTCGCCCTCCAGCATATAGACCAGCTCGGTACCGGCGTGCTGAAACAGCGGAAAGACCTCGGAAGGCTCGACCAGGGTGACGATATGGGGCTCCATCGTCACGGTCTTGGCGAAAGAATGACCGAGGAGCCGGTACTCGTGGCCGCTTCGCGTGCCGCGGCGCTCGATCTTGAGACCCTGGCCGGCCTGGACGTGGGTCGCGGCGCGCTGCTCTTCGAAGCGGCGGAAGAAGGCGGTGACCGGGACGTTGAGCGCGGCCGAGAGCGCGTGCAAGCTGGCGAGCGAGGGCGAGGTGCGCCCGTTCTCCACCTTGGAGAGCATGCCGGCCGAGAGATCGGCCTGCTTGGCGAGCTCGGCAACGGTCATATCAAGCTTCTTGCGAAAGAGCCGGACCTGCCGGCCGATCGAGGCCTCCAGCGCGGAGGCCCGTTGCGAGGGCGGCGGGCTGGACACGGCTCGATGTACACCCCGACCGGGGCGCGATCAGTGTAGCTGCGCGATGTCCTCGGCGGTTTCGTCTTCGGGCTGCTTGCCGAGGATGATCATGCCCAGCACCTGGTCCTTGGTAACCTTGGCGGTGTAGCGGGTACCGACCAGGCGACCGTTGGTCATGACCGTGATGCGATCGGAGATGTCGAAAACATCGTGGATGTCGTGGCTGATCATGAACATGCCGATGCCCTCGGACTTCAGCCGCAGCACCAGCTCCTTGAACATCGCGCTCTCGCGGTGGCCGAGCGCCGCGGTCGGTTCGTCCATGATCAAGACCTTGGCGTTAAAGTAAAGCGCGCGGCCGATGGCGATCGACTGGCGCTGGCCGCCCGAGAGGTTGAGAACGGGCTCCTTGAGGGTCCGGAAGTTCGGGTTGATGCGGTCGATGACCTGGCGCGTCGCGGCGTGCATCGCCTCGTTGTCGAGGGTGCCGTATCGGGTGAGAATCTCGCGGCCGAGGAACAGGTTGGCAGCGGAGTCGAGATTGTCGGCGAGCGCCAGGTGCTGGTAAAGGGTCTCGATCCCATAATGTCTAGCGTCGCGCGGATTGTTTATCGTCGCGCGGTCGCCGTTGATGTAGATCTCGCCGCTGTCCATCTGGTAGGCGCCCGAGAGCATCTTGACCAACGTCGATTTGCCGGCGCCGTTGTGACCGACGATCCCCAGCACCTCCCCGGGCGCTACCGACACCGAGACATCCTCGACGGCGTGAATACCGCCGAAGGCCTTGTAGATATTTCGCATCTCTACGAGCGGCGTATCGGCCATGTCAGTCCTCGAACGTTCCGCCACGGGCGGCGCTATTGTCGATGCAACGGCCCGAAGCGTCAATCCTGGGCCGGGGCGTCAATCGTCATTCCCGCGGCATCGAAGAGATGGCAAGCCGCCGCCGGTATGCCGATGGCAATCCCTTCGCCCTTGACGGCCGGTGAATCGCCGCCGCCGCGGACCACGACGTCGCCTTGCTCGCCGAGGCGGACGTAAAGATAGCTCTCGTCGCCAAGTCGCTCGATGACGTCGACCTCGCCCCGGATTTCGGCGTCTGTGCCGCCACCCCCGATCATGTGTTCGGGCCGGATCCCCAAGGTCACCTCGGCGCCCGCCCGGATGCCGCCGCCCGCGGTCCTCACCGCAACCTCGGCGCCACCCGCAAGACGGACCGTCGCGATCGGATCTTCATAGGCGGCCACGGTCGCGGGCAGGAAGTTCATCTTCGGCGATCCGATAAAGCCGGCTAGGCCGACATCGCACCGTCGATGACGTGCACCGCGCCGGTGGTGAAGGCCGATTCATCGGAAGCCAGATAGACGGCCAGCGCCGCGACTTCTTCGGCGGTCCCCAGGCGCCCCATCGGCTGCCGGGCGATGAAGTCCTTGCGCGCCTGATCGGGATCCGGCGCATTCGCCGCGCGCGCCTCCCACGACGGTGTGTGCACCGTGCCGGGGCAGATCACGTTGCAGCGAATCCCCTGTTTCACGAAATCGACCGCGAGTGCCTTGGTGAGCCCGATCACCGCCGCCTTCGAGGCGCTGTAGGCGAAGCGGTTGGGAACCCCCTTGACGTCCGAGGCCACCGAAGAGACGTTGACGATGCTGGCGCCGCCGGCCGCGATCATCGCCGGCAGGAAGGCGCGGACGAGGCGGTACATCGCGGTCACGTTGACGTCGAACGAACGCTCCCAATCGGCCTCGTCGCACTCGAGAATCGTACC
>CAYUNL010000253.1:0-4019 GCA_964446055.1 uncultured Alphaproteobacteria bacterium
AACCGCTCCGCCGCCCTGGCCGAATGGCGTCAGCTAGCGGCCTGACCGCCTCAGACCGGCTCCCTTTGCATGCCGGATCAGTTTTGTCTGACAAAGCCTCTTGAGCTTCTTACCGTCCTCCAGACACACAATGTAGTTTGGTTTCACCGACCTCCCGATTGGCACGGCGGGTTTTGGTCTGGGGCTCGCTCGAACCGCACCGCCGGTGTCCGCAGTCGCCAGGGCCGAGTAGACGTGCTGGATCAACTGCGTCAGCTCCCCAACCGGGACGGCGTTATTGGATACGTGAGACGACACAATGGCTGTCGTCAATGCGAGTAGCTCGTTCGATTAAGTTTGGTCCGCCACTTATGTGTCGTCCTTCTGTGTGTTTATCAGGGAAAATGCAGGGGCAGACCTTTGGGCATCACCAAGGGCCCGGTGGGTGATGTCGGGCACGACCGGGTAGTGGATACGCCGATCACAGAACCGCTCACCATGCCTTTGCGCTAGATCTCATTGCCGCGCATTTTTTCGGCGATGTACTCGGCCTGGCGGATGGCCAGCGCCACGATGGTCAGCGTCGGGTTCGCCGCCCCACTCGAGGGGAACTGGCTTCCATCCGAGATGAAGAGGTTAGGGATGTCGTGGGTCTGGCCCCACGGGTTGACCACCCCATCGCGCGGCTTCTCGCTCATCCGGCACACCCCGAGGTGGTGGTAAATGACCTCGGAGTGGTTTTCGATCGCGCGCCGAGCGCCCATCGCGTCGTAGAGCTCTCGAAGCTTCCTGAACCCGTAGTTCTTCATCGCGACCTCGTTTTGATGGTCGTCAATGTGGAGGCACGGGATCGGCAGCCCGTGCTGATCTTTTTCGGATGCGTGCAACGTGACGCGGTTGCTCTCCATCGCCAGATCCTCGCCGCAGAAGGTCATCATCGCAAGGTGATCGTGGGCCTCGATCCAGCCCGCATATGCCCGGCCCCAGGCCCTGGGCTTGAGGCTCGCGGCATAGACCGGCAGCCCGCAGTTGGCGGCCAGGATGTTGAAGCCCCCGGCGAACCCGCGTTCCGGATCGTGCCGCGCCTCGTCGCACACCAGGCCCGCGACTTGGACGCCACGGTGCATGTTCACCGGCTTGTCGAACTCGGCGAAGACGCTGCCAACGACGTGACGCATGTAGTACGCGCCAACCATGCCCGAAGAGTTCGCCAGGCCGTGGGGAAAAGCGCTCGATTCCGAGTTCAAGAGGAGCCGCGCCGTCTCGATCGCGTTGCCCGCGACACAGACCAGGCGTGCCTTTTGGAACTGGTGGCGGCCGCGTTCGTCGGCGTACACGACCCCGTTCACCCGGCCCTCGGCATCGTGCTCGATCTTCAGCGCCATGCACTTGGCCCGTAGCTCGCATCGTCCCGTGGCCTCCGCCTTGGGAAGCTCCGAGTTCGCCGTCGTCCACTTGGCGTCCGAGGCGCAGCCCTGGGTGCAAAAGCCGATCTGATCGCAGGCGTTGCGCCCGTCCCGCGGCTTCGTGTTGATGGCCATGTCGCTGACGCGCACGTCTGCGTAGCCGATGCGCCGGGCGCCGGCGGCCATCACCTTGTAGTTGTTGGTCGGGGGATGTCGGGGAATCCCATGGGTGCCCGTCACCCCCATCCTGTCCTCGGCCCTGTGGTAATACGGTGCCAAGTCATCGAGGCCGATCGGCCAGTCGGCGATCCCGGCGCCCGGGATCGCGCCGTAGATGGTTGCCGTCTCGAACTCGTAGTCCAGTAGCCGTGGGCACAAGGCCGCCCAATGTATGGTTGATCCGCCCACCGCCTTGCACATCAAGAGCGGAGAGTCGGGAATACTCTGGGCGATTACCGAGGATCCGGTGAATACCCGCTTGTCGCGCCACGAGAGCTTTGCGTCCATGGCGTATGCGTCGTTCTCGAACTCGCTCACATCGAAGCGCCTTCCCGCCTCGAGGATCACGACGTCGATGCCCTTGTGGCACAGCTCGTTCGCCAGCACGCCACCACCGGCGCCTGAGCCGATGATGACGACCACCGAGTCATCTCCCGTTTCGTAGGTGACCGCCGCGACATCCCGATCCGTATCGTCGTAGTCGGTTGTCACCGACCGTGCTCTCGACGCAGCGACCGCTTGGGGCGATCCACCGATGCCGATGACCCCAAAACCCAGCGTTCCATGCCCATCGGCCCGCCCTTCCAGCTTGTCCTTGCGCCGCCGCCCAGCGGAATCTGGCACTTGCGCCCAGCCATGTCCAATGCACAAGAACGCGCTGCACGCACGAAGGTTCGTAGCGTCCGCTTCTTTAATCGGGCATGAGAGTCAAGCTCCGTTGTTTGGGTCAGCAGACATTTTTGGCTTCATCCAGACCTCGTCCACGCAAGCGGAACAATCTCGCCGAGAACCGGTGGTTTAGGTATCGTCAGTTCATTGCGGCCTCCGGTTCCGTGAACGAGAACGGGGTGCCGTCGATCCACATGGCATGCAGGATGACGGCGAGTTTGCGGGCGATGGCGACGAGCGCGCGTTTGCGGCCCTTCGAGCGGGCCGAAAGCTTTGTACTGAGAACGGCCTTGAATCGCGAGACCGCATTCTCGGCCAGACTCTGGCGCGTACAGCCACTCGATGCCCGCCACCCATACCGGCCCTGGCTGTTGATCGCGAGCAGGTTGGCGTCGCGCATTAGGCGCCAAGCAGGAGGGTCCGCACCTCGGCTGCGTCTTGCATTTCGTCTTGGGAGGATCGTCGCCACGGCACCGTGGTCGGGGACAGACTCGTAGCAAGCCCGGGTGTCGTAAGCCCGGTCACCGGAGATCTGGGCGACCTGGTCGGGAACCATGGAGAGCAAGGCGGGCAGTCTTCGGCTGTCGTGGACGTTGCTGGCGGTCACGTTCACGGCAACGATTTCCTTGGTGGTCTCGTCGACGCCCAGGTGCAGCTTTCGCCAAGTTCTTCGCCGAGCCGACCCGTGTTTCCCGATGTGCCACTCGCCGGCCCTGTAAACTTTCAGACCCGTTGCATCGACGACGACATGTCGAGGTCGGCCAGAAGGATGCACCGGCAGCGTCACGCCTAGGGCTCCTTGCCGTCGGCTCAGCGTGGTGTAGTCTGGCACCGGCAGATCGAGCGCCAGCACTCCACCAGAGAGCGCAGGAAGCCCTGCCTTGCTCGGAGACTGAGGTGAAACACCGACTTTAGCACGAGGGCAAACTCAATCGCGGCGTCGGATTGACTTCGGCCTACCCGGTCCGTGGCTGGGGCCTGCGTCTCGCCACGCTGCGATGGAGTCTTCGTCGAACCAGAGTGTCAGCTGGCCTCGGTTGACCAGTGCACGGTTGTAATCCGGCCAGTTGCGGACCCGATATCGGAAGGCGTAGTCACTTTGCGGCATTCCCTATCGTAACAGGGGGGACACCAGCGGCGCAGGCCGAGATTCTGCAACAACGCCGCAGCTCTTCATCGGTGAACACGTCCTCGACGATCAGGAAGCCATCGTCGAAGTATTGCGCTAGCTGTTCGTCGCTGAGACTCATCGAGGCCTCCCCCGCGCGGTTTTCAAACACTCGACACGCGCATTCCTTCCATGAAGTGTTTCCTCAAAAGGAAAAATAACAAGACCACGGGAACGCTCGCGATCACTGTTGCTGTCAACACAACGTTTGGCGCCGTCGTAGAATAATTCCCTTGAAAAACCTGCAAGGCGTTCATAATCGATCGGACCTCCGTGCGGTTCCCCAAGACCGTGGAGAACAACAGATCGCTCCAGATCCAAGTGAACTGCAGTAGAAATGTCGCCGCCATCGGACCCCGGCAATTCGGCAATACAATGTGCCAGAAAATCTTGAACTCCCTAGCGCCGTCCATGCGCGCTGCTTCATCCATTTCCCTTGAAAGGCCGTTCATATAATTCCTCAAAACCAAAACCGGAAAGGGGATGCATATCGCGGTGTAGACGAGGACCATGCCGAACTGAGTATTGAGGATACCGATCTTTTGAAACCCGAAAAACAGGGGAATGAGATACATCTG
>CAYUNL010000254.1:0-4000 GCA_964446055.1 uncultured Alphaproteobacteria bacterium
CGAGGGCGAGGGCGAGGGCGAGGACGCGAGCTGGGTGTACACCTACCAACCCTATGACATGCTGGAGATCGAAGACCGCCATCTTGCTGACATCGAGAACCGACTCGTGAGGCTGCCGCCGGACCAGACGTGGTTCCGCCCCGGCTACGTCGATCTCCGGTTCGCCGTTTGCTACGATGTTGGCCCAGATGAGTGCGCAACCCACGGAGTGGGGGTCGCGATCATCCTCAAGCCGGTGGGCAAGATGTGGCACGTCTCGGGGTGGCACGCAGAATTCGCCTGCGAAGCGTACGATCCGCCGAACGGTTACTACCCGGCATCGCTTCGCGAGTGCAACCTACTGATCGCATGGCGCGACTTCAACGACTACGAAATATCGCGAGACGCCGCAGAACGGCGGAAAGCCAAAAGCGACTTATTGGGTCGCTAATGGGTTTTGGCGGCGGTCGAAACCGATCGTGGCGGCGCGATCGAGGGGTAGGAATGTTGCCGCTGCTGGTAGGGGCCGCGACGAAGGATTCTGCATCGGCGCCTACGGCGCGGGCCGGCGCTACAGGCCGTCTAGATCATCACGTCGCCGCCGTTGACGTTGAGCGAGGCGCCGACGTAATAGGCGCCCGCGTCCGAGGCCAGCAGCACCGCGGTCGGCGCGATCTCGTCGACGTGCGCGAAGCGGCCGAGCGGATGGTTGCGGAAGTGCTCCTCGATGTACTCGGGCGCCGCCGAGTGACCCTGCGGGGTGTCGACGCTGGCCGGGCAGATCGCGTTGACGGTGATGCCGTCGCGCGCCACCTCGCGGGCCAGCGAGCGGGTAAAGCCGAGCACCGCGGCCTTGGCCGCCGAGTAATGCGCCAGGGTGCCGGCGCCGCGGTGGCCGAGCTGCGAGGAGAGGTTGATGATGCGGCCCCACTTGTTCTTCACCATCGCCGGCAGCACCTCGCGCGAGCACAGGAACACCGAGCGCAGGTCCACCCGGATGACCTCGTCCCAGTCGGCGGCGCTCATCTCGACCAGCGGGCTGAAGCTCAACACGGCGGCGTTGTTGACTAGAATGTCGGCCTCGCCGAGGGCGTCGCCGAGCGCCGCGAAGCCGCGCTTGACCGCCGCCTCGTCGCCCACGTCGGCCGCTGCACCGTGGCTCTTGACGCCAAAGCCCACCAGCTCGGCCGCCACCTCGTCGGCGCGGCCTTGATCGAGATCGACCACGCCCACGTCGGCGCCCGCGCGCGCGAAGTGGGTGGCGATGGCGCGGCCGATGCCCTGGGCGGCGCCGGTGACGATGGCAATGCGTCCGTCGAGCTTACCCATGACCGATCCTCCCTGGCCTAGATCATCACGTCGCCGCCGTTGACGTTGAGCGAGGCACCGACGTAGTACGCGCCCGCGTCCGAGGCCAGCAGCACCGCCGTCGGCGCGACCTCGTCCACGGTCGCGAAACGGCCCAGCGGTTGGCTGCGGAAGTGCTCCACGTTGTAGCCCGGTGGCGGCGAGCGCCCCTGCGGGGTATCGACGCTCGCCGGGCACAGCGCGTTGACCGTGACGCCGTCGCGCACCACCTCGCGGGCCAGCGAGCGGGTGAACCCCAGCACCGCCGCCTTGGCCGCCGAGTAATGCGTCATCGTGCCGGCGCCGCGGTGCCCGAGCTGCGAGGAGACGTTGATGATCCGCCCCCACTTCTTCTTCACCATCGCCGGCAGCACCTCGCGCGAGCACAGAAAGACCGAGCGCAGGTCTACCCGGATGACCTCGTCCCAGTCCGCCGCGGTCATCTCGACCAGCGGGACAAAGGTGACGACGGCGGCGTTGTTGACCAGGATGTCGGCCTCGCCGAGCGCTTCCGTGAGCGCGGCGAAGCCACGCTTGACCGCCGCCTCGTCGCCCACGTCGGCGGCGATGCCGCGGCTCTTCACGCCAATGGCCGCGAGCTCGTCCGCGACCCCATTCGCGCGCCCCTGATCGAGATCGACCACCCCCACGTCGGCCCCTTCGCGGGCGAAGTGGCTGGCGATGGCGCGGCCGATTCCCTGGGCGGCGCCGGTGACGATGGCGGTATGTCCGTCAAGCTTGCCCATGACCAAATCCTCCTCGGCCTAGATCATCACGTCGCCGCCGTTCATGTTCATCGACACCCCGGTGTAATAGGCGCCCGCGTCCGAGGCCAGCAGCACCGCGGTCGGGGCGATCTCGTCGACGTCGGCAAAGCGGCCCAGGGGCTGGCGGGCGAAGAACTCGTCGAACCACTCTTTGGGCAGCACGCTGGTCATCGGCGTATCGACGCTCGCCGGGCACAGCGCGTTGACGGTGATGCCCTCGCGCGCGACCTCGCGGGCCAGCGCACGCGTAAGGCCCAGAACGCCGGCCTTGGCGGCCGCGTAGTGCGACTGAAAACTGCCGCCGGTGTGTGCGATGTTCGAGGAGACGTTGATGATGCGGCCCCATTGCCGTTTTCGCATCGCCGGCAAAACCTCGCGCGAGCACAGAAACATCGAGCGCAGATTGACCCGGATCATTTCGTCCCACTGCCCGGCGCTCATTTCAAGGACCGTGGAAAACGTCGAGATGCCGGCGTTGTTGACCAGAATGTTGGCATCGCCCAGCGCGGCCGTGAGCGCGGCGAAGCCCCGTTTGACGGCCTCTTCGTCTCCCACGTCGGCGGCCACGCTGTGGCTCTTGACCCCCAGGCCGGCGATCTCCCGCGCCGTCTCGGCTGCGCCTTCCTCGTCGAGATCCACCACGCCGACGTCGGCGCCCTCGCGTGCGAAGTGGGTGGCGATGGCACGGCCGATGCCGCGCGCGGCCCCACTCACGAACGCGACGCGGCCATCCAGTTCGCCCATGCCTGCTCTCCCGATTCCCTGCCGATTACCAGCCCAGCGCGTAGGCCGGGCGCCGCGGGTCGGCGCCGGCGCTGAATATACCCGAGCGATGGTCCTTGACGATCGCGCACATCGAGCCCGCGAGCCATGTCCAGTCGTCCCACACGGCCACGTCGTGGCCTCGCCCGGCAAGGTCATCCGCCGTGGTCTGTGGGATCCGCCCCTCGATCTGCAGGCGTCCCGGCAGATAGGCGTGGGGCTCGAAGGAGTTGGGGAAGCTCAGGCTCGCGAAGCGCGGCGCCTCCACCGCCTGTTGGACATCCATGCCAAAGACGCGGTGATTAAGGAACACCTGCAGCATGGCCTGGCTCTGGACATCGCCGCCCGGAGTGCCGAACGGCATCTGCAGCCCCTCGGGGCCGAGCGCTAGCGCAGGATTCGGGGTCAGACGCGGACGCTTGCCCGGCGCCACGGCGCTGGCGTGGCCCGAAACCGCCCAAGACTGCGCCCCGCGCGAGGACACGCTCAGTCCGGTGCCGGGAATCACCGGTGTGTCGTGGGCGACATCGCTCGGCGTCGCCGAGAACACGTTGCCGTGGCGGTCCACCGCGCAGGCGTACGAGGTGTCGAGCGCCACACCGGCGGCCCCTGCACTCGCCCGTGGCGCCGCCGCCGGCGCTTCGCCGGACATTGCGCCCGGCTCAGGCAGCTCGGGGAAGGCCACGTCGTTGCGGATCAACGCCCGCCGCTCGGCCGCGTAGCCCTCGGAAAGCAACCACTCGATCGGCACGTCGACGAACTTGGGATCGCCGTAGTAGCGCTCGCGGTCAGCGCAGCCTAGCTTGATCGCCTCGGTCACCGTGTGGACGTAATCGGGCGTGTTGTGCCCCAGCGCCGCGAGGTCGAAGCCATTGAGGATCTGCAGCGCCTGCAAGAGCACCGGCCCCTGGCACCACGGCCCGCAGGCGTACACCTCGCTGTCGCCAAAGCGCACGGCCAGCGGCGGCTCGACGGTGACCCGATAGCCGGCCATGTCGTCCATCGTCAGCAGACCGCCGTTTGCCGCGTGGTAGGCGCACACCGTGCTCGCGATGTCGCCCCGGTAAAATGCGGCCCGCGCCGCCTCGAGCCCGGCTGCGCGGCCGCCCGTTGCGGCCGCCTCCACCTGGTCAGCCATGTACTGG
>CAYUNL010000255.1:0-401 GCA_964446055.1 uncultured Alphaproteobacteria bacterium
ATGGTCTCCTTGCACACCATCTTGAGCAGGTCGGCGAAGGATTGCAGAAGGCCGAAAGGGCCGACAACGTTGGGCCCGAGGCGGAGGTGGACCAGCGCCATCACCTTGCGCTCGGCCCATATCACATAGGCGGCCACGAGCAGCAGCGGCAGCACGATCGCCAGTACTTTGGCGACGATGATTACTAGGGGCCAGGCGTAGCCGGCCCAGAACCCGGTCTCAACCATCGGTACCCGTCGCTTGGCGCCCGCCCTCGACGAAGCGGGCGCTGCAGGCGGCCATGGTTTCGGAGGCGCGGCAGATCGGATTGGTCAGGTAGAAATCCGCGACCGGCCTGATGAACGGCGCGGCATCCATGTCGCCCGATTCGCCGAAGGCTCCCCACGGCGCCGGCGTCGCTA
>CAYUNL010000255.1:411-3982 GCA_964446055.1 uncultured Alphaproteobacteria bacterium
TTTCGGCCAGGTGGGGCGCCGCCTCGACCATGCCCGTCCGCAACGCGTTGAGCGAATCGTAGGGCAGCGTCGCACCCATCGCTTCGGAGAGCGCGCGCAGGATGGTCCAGTCCTCGCGGGCGTCGCCCGGCGGAAACACCGCGCGGCGGCCGCGCTGCGCCCGCCCCTCGGTGTTGACGTAGGTGCCGTCCTTCTCGGTGTATGCGGCGCCCGGCAAGATGACGTCGGCGACCTGAGCGCCGGCATCGCCGTGATGTCCCTGATAGACGATCGTGCCGCCGGCGTTTCGATCTTCCGCGGTCAGGGCGGTTTCGTCGGCGCCGAGAAGGTAGAGGAGCGCGAGTTCGCCGGCCCGGAACGCTTCGATCATCTCGGCCACGTTGCGGCCACCGTCGGCCGGGACCAGACCCAGGTCGAGCCCGGCGACGCGCGCCGCGGCGGTGTGCAAGACGTTGAATCCGTTCCACGATTCTCCGACCATGCCGGTTTGCTCGGCGATCGAGCGCGCCGTTCCCAGCACCGCCGCGCCGTCGCGGCGTGCCAGAGCGCCCTGCCCCACGACGAGCATCGGCCGCTCCACCGAGGCCAGGGTTTCAGCGAATGGGTGGCGGCCGGCGGCGACCTCGGCCAGGGTCTCGGGCCCGGCGCCCAGGCGCTCGACCCCGTAGGTGAGATCCGCCGCGGCCCCGATTGAGGCGACGGCGAAACCGCCGGCGAGCCAGCGCTTGCGCAGCCGCGCGTTCACCAGCGCCGCCTCGGACCGCGGATCGCTTCCGATCAAGAGGCAGGCCTGTGCATCCTCGATGCCGGCGATGGTGGTGTTGAAGAGATACCCCGCGCGCGCGCCGCCGCCGATCTTGGCGCCGTCCTGGCGGCAATCGATGTTGGGCGAGCCGAGCGCCCTCATCAGGTCGCGGAGCGCGAGCATCGATTCGGCGTCGGCCAGGTCGCCGGCAATGGCACCGATGCGTGAGCCATCCAAGCCCTTCGCGCGCGCGGCGATCTCGGCAAAGGCCTCCTCCCAGGTCGCCGGTTCCAGCCGGCCGCCTCGGCGCACGAACGGGGTGTCCAGACGTTGGCGGCCCAGTCCGTCCCATGCGAACCGCGTCTTGTCAGTAATCCACTCCTCGTTGATCACCTCGTTGAGCCGCGGCAGGATGCGCATCACTTCGCGGCCGCGGAAATCGATGCGGATGTTGGAGCCGACGGCATCGTGCGCGTCGATGCCCTCGGCGTGACGCAGCTCCCAGGGCCGGGCGACGAAGGCGTAGGGCTTCGAGGTCAGCGCTCCGACCGGGCACAAGTCGATCATGTTGCCCGATAGCTCGGAGCGCACCGCGCTCTCGACATAGGTGCCGATCTGCATGTCTTCGCCGCGGCCGGTGGCACCGAACTCCTCGACGCCCGCGACCTCGGTGGCGAAGCGGACGCAGCGCGTGCAGTGAATGCAGCGCGTCATCAGCGTCTTGACCAGCGGACCGATGTCCTTGTCGGCGACGGCGCGTTTGTGCTCGAGCGAGCGTCCGATGCCGATGCCATAGGCCATGGCCTGGTCCTGCAGATCGCACTCGCCGCCCTGGTCGCAGATCGGGCAGTCGAGCGGATGGTTGATCAGCAAGAACTCCATCACCCCTTCGCGCGCCTTTCGGACCATGTCGCTGTCGGTGCGCACGACCATGCCCTCGGCAACCGGCATCGCGCAGCTGGCGATGGGCTTGGGTGATTTCTCGACCTCGACCAGGCACATCCGGCAATTACCGGCGATCGATAGCCGCTCGTGATAGCAAAATCGCGGAATCTCAGCGCCCGCCGCCTCGCACGCCTGCAACACCGAGGTGCCGGGCTCGACCGTGATTTCGTCGCCGTTGACGGTGAGTGTAGGCATGAGCGCTGCTAGGCGGCCTCGCCGGCCGCCGGGGTGCGGTCGATTTTCCGGTCGAGGATGCGGTGTTCGACCTCGGAGCGGAAGTGGCGCATCAGACCCTGGATCGGCCACGCCGCCGCATCGCCGAGGGCACAGATGGTGTGGCCCTCGATGCGCGAGCCGACCTCGAGCAAGAGGTCGATCTCCTCGACCTCGGCGTCGCCCCGCACCAGGCGCTCCATGACTCGCCACATCCAGCCCGTGCCTTCGCGACACGGCGTGCATTGGCCGCAGCTTTCGCGCACGTAGAATTTTGACAGCCGGGCGATAGCGGCGACGATGTCGGTTGATTTGTCCATGACGATCACCGCGGCGGTACCAAGACCCGAGCGCACCTCGGCCAGCGAATCGAAGTCCATGAGGACGGTCTCGCAGATCGACTTCGGTATCAGCGGCACCGACGAGCCGCCGGGGATCACGGCCTGGAGGTTTTGCCATCCGCCGCGAACGCCGCCGGCGTGCTTCTCGATCAGCTCGCGCAGCGGGACGCCCATCTCCTCCTCGACGTTGCAGGGCTCCTCGACATGTCCCGAGATGCAGAAGACCTTGGTCCCGGTGTTGTTGGGGCGGCCGAGGGCGGCGAACCACTCGGCGCCACGGCGCAGAATGGCCGGGATGACGGCGATGGTCTCGACGTTGTTGACGGTCGTTGGGCAGCCCCAGGCGCCGACCGCCGCGGGGAACGGCGGCTTTAGCCGGGGCATCCCCTTCTTGCCCTCGAGGCTTTCCAAGAGCCCCGTCTCCTCGCCGCAAATGTAGGCCCCGGCGCCACGGTGAACGAAGATATCGAAATCGTAGCCCGAACCGCAGGCATCTCTGCCGATCAAGCCGGCCTCGCGCGCCTCCTCGATCGCCGTCTCCAGGACCTCGGCCTCGCGGTAGAACTCGCCGCGGATGTAGATGTAGGCGGCCTCGGCACCCATGCCGAAACCGGCCAACAGACAACCCTCAAGTAATTTATGAGGATCGTGGCGCATCATATCGCGATCCTTACAAGTTCCAGGCTCACCTTCATCCGCGTTCACCACCAGGTAGCCCGGCAAACTGCCCCGTTCCTTGGGCATGAACGACATCTTGAGTCCGGTGGGAAAGCCGGCGCCGCCGCGTCCTCGCAGGCTCGATTCCTTGACCTGCTCGACGACCCAGTCGCGGCCCTTGGCCAACAGCTCCTTGGTGTTGTCCCAATCGCCGCGCCGGCGCGCGCCGGCCAGATGCCAGTCGTCGAAACCGTAGAGGTTGGTGAAGATGCGGTCCTTGTCGCTCAGCATGGTTCTACCCACTCGCCTCCAACAGGGTCTTGGGCCCCGAGGCCGGGGACGAGGTGCGGCGCGTGCCCTGCGGACCCGGTGTCGGTGTCTCGCCGCGCTTGAGCGCCTCGAGAATAGCGGTCGCGGATTCGCCGTCGAGGTCCTCGTAATAATCGTCGCCGATTTGCAGCACCGGTGCGTTGACGCAGGCGCCCAGGCATTCGACCTCGCCGAGCGTGAACTTGCCGTCGGCGCTGTTCTCGCCGAGCGAGACGCCGAGCGCCTTTTCGCAGCTTGCCAACACCTCCCCGGCGCCGCGCAGCTGGCACGGGGTGGTCGTGCACACCCGCACGTGATGCTCGCCGACCGGTGCCAGGTTGAACATGCTGTAAAACGTCAC
>CAYUNL010000256.1:0-3944 GCA_964446055.1 uncultured Alphaproteobacteria bacterium
CAAATGTCAGCCATGCCACGCACAAGTCGTGGGACCTTCGGGAATAACTACCATCGGCAGAAAAATACTGAATGATTGGCGCAGTAGCAATGTCTGCGTAGGACCCCTGCCAATTCGCGACGCACCCAACTTGCGTGTCGGTTCGATTCTTGTTCCGGCCACTAACAGCGTTCTGGCCGTCCTGCAACTCAAAACACCCTCCCGATACGCGGCCAAGCGCTACCTCTCGAAGCTGAACGCGAGCCGCGGGTCCGAGGCGCGGACCTCGGCTTGCGCCAGGCCAAGCTCGCGGCGCACGATATTGGTCCCCTCCACCAGCGCCACCATCTTGTAAAACGCGATGCGGCGTGACAGCCCCTCGCGGCCGAAGCCGCAGTCGGTGGTCACGATCAGCCGCTCCACCGGGATGTGCTCGAGCGCCTTGCGCAAGAGCGCCGCCACCTCCTCCGGTGTCTCGACCTGGGTCTTGACGTGGCTGATGGCGCCGACCGCCACCTTCTTGTCGCTCTTGATACGGCCGATCGCCGCCAGGTCCTTGCCGCCGGTCGAGGCGCACTCGAACGTCAAGACGTCGGCATCGACCTGGAACAGGCCCTCGAGCGCCGGCTCGTATGTGGTGTCCTCGTTGGCGATCGACTGTTGGGCGGGGTTGCCCCAGCAGGTGTGGCACCAGATCTCGCACTCGACGCCGGCGACCGAGCGGTTGAACACCTCGATCAACAGCTCCTCCCCGATCAGGTGCTCGGGCACGGTGATGTGGAACATCGGCTCTTCGATCTGGATGATCGGGCAGCCGGCCGCGGCCAGCGCCCGGTATTCGGCATTGAAGATGTCGGCCAGGTCGAACAGCAATTCCTCGTCGGAATCGTAGGCCACGCGGCGGTCCTGGATCATGTAGAACACCGGCTCGACGGCGATGGCGCCGAACTTCATCGGCTTGTCGGTGAGCTTCTGGGCGGTCTGCCAGATCGCCGCGTAATGCAGCGGGCCCGGGCTCACCTTGCTCGTCAGCACCCGGGTCTGGTAGGCCTCCATAAGCTCCCAGAAGATATGGCCCGGGCGGTAGTGATCGACCCAGTTGTCGATCGTGTCCGAGTGCCCCTCCAGGCCGCCCAGCCGGTCCAAGGGATAGAAGAACCACCCCCGCCCGCCGACGTCGTTGTCGAAACGGGCGTCGCCGTCGACCAGAATGTCGAGTCCGGCGCATTCCTGGTCGTTGACGTAGGCGCCGACGGCGTCGATGTATTGCTCGCGAAAGCCGCGGTCGCTCATCGCCATCTTGAAATCGCCGCCCGCCAGGCTGCGCGTGTACCACGACGGCCGCGGGATCGATCCCACCAGCGCCGTCGGCAACACCATCTCCGCCGTCGTCTTCAACATCGTCTCACCTCCAGAATCGGGCAGCAGTATATCGGGTTCGGTGACGGCACGTATTGGGCCGGGCGGCGTCCGTCGAGGTAGCGCATTCGGGTCCCGGCGCTAGAATGTCGGCAACTCGCTCCCCACCTTTGGCCCTCCGATCGTGAACGCCTTTCCCACCTCCTCGCCGCGCGCGCCCCGTCTCGCTGCGCTCGCCACCCTGGCGTGGCCGTTCGTCATGCTGGCCGTCAACGGCGTCGGCACCGGCCTTGCCTTTTCCATCAACCGGCTCGCCGCCGAGGCCGGTGTTCCGTTCATCGCCTACGTCTTCTGGGCCGCGCTCTTCGCCGGCGTCGCGCTTCTCTTGTTCGGCCTCGTGCTCGGCACGCTGCCGCCGCTCACCCTCCGCCATCTACGTGTCTACGTCGTCATGGGCGCCACCGGTGTGGCCGTCCCGATGACCGTCTTCGCCTTCGTCGCGCCCCGGATTCCCGCCTCGGTCCTTAGCCTCGGCTTGATCCTCACGCCCATGATCACCTACGCGTTGGCGCTGCCGCTCGGTCTCGAACGGTTTCGCGTGCGCAGCCTGGCTGGCATCGCGCTTGGCATCGCCGGCGTCCTCCTGGTGGTCGTGCCCGAATCCAGCCTCCCCGAACGCTCGATGGTCGGCTGGGTACTGGTCTCGCTGATCGGGCCCACCTGCTTCGCCGTCTCGAACGTCTGCGCCGCGGCCCTGCGACCGCCCCAGACGCCCTCGCTGGTGATGGGCGCCACCATGCCGTTGTTCGCCGCGATCTTCCTGCTGGCCGCGATGACCGCCGAGGGGCGCTGGTGGTTCTTCGATGCCGGCCTCGATCTCGGCGGCGCGATGGTCCTCGTCATCGCCGCGCTGTTCGCCCTTCTCTTCTTCTTCATGTTCGAAATGGTGCGGCTCAAGGGTCCGGTCTTCTTCTCTAGCGTGAACTACATCGCGCCCATCGCCGGTATCGTTTTCGCCATGATCATCTTCGGTGAATCCCTAAGCCCCTGGCTGTGGGCCGCACTGGCCCTCATGTTCGCCGGCCTGGCCACCCTGAACTACTCGATGCCGGCGCGTGCGCACAGGGTCTGAAACAAAGGCGACCAGCTGCAGATCGACTCGACCCTGCGTCGAGATCACAGAGAACCGGGCTCGCCCGTCGCAGGCGAGTCGAGGTATGCCCACTCGAGCCGATCGTGCAGCCACACCGACCGCCTACGCGAAGTGAGTCTCGACCCCGATGATCGCCGAGTTCAGCGTGTCGTTGACCGGGGTCGGGACGCCGTGCTCGCGACCCAGCCGCGCCACCGCGCCGTAGATGACCTCGACCTCGGTCTTGCGCCGCTTCAGCACATCGACGCACATGCTCGACTTGTTGGCGCTGGTGCCGCCGGCGCCGGTGATCTTGGCCAGCACCCGCCGCGTATCCTCGGCGTCGAGTTCGATACCGGCGGCGCGAGCGACGGCGGCGGCCTCGTCCAATGCTGCGAGCGAGGTCGCCTTGAGCTCGGGCACCGCCATCAGCGCGCTGATGCTCAGGTCTGTCAGCGCCGAGGGCGCACTCAGGGCGACGTTTGCCAGGAGCTTCTTCCACATGTCGCGGCGGATGTCGGTGCTGGCGGTGGTCTGCAGACCCGCCGCGGTCAGCGCCTGGGCGATGCGCTCGGCGCGCTCCGAGGTCCCGCCCGCAAGCTCGCCGATCTGCGAGGGCAGGTCGCCGTAGTAGCGCACCGCACCGGGCCCGAGGATGCTCGCACCCTGCGCGGTGGTGCCGGCCAGCACCCGTTCCGCGCCGATGACGCCGCCGATCGTCTCCTCGTTGCCGAGCCCGTTTTGGAAGCTGATGGCCACCGTCTCGGCACCGAACAGCGGCCGCGCCGCCTCGACCGCCGCCGCGGTGTGGTAGGCCTTGCAGTGGACCAAGACCACGTCGACCTCGCCCGCCTCGGCCGGCTCGGTCGTGGCCTCGAGGGCGACCATCCGCTCGCCATCATCGCCGATCAATCGCAGACCATCGTGGCGCACCGCGGCCACGTGCTCGGCCCAGACGTCGACCAGCGTCACCTCGAGCCCGCCCGCGCCCAACAGCCCGCCGAACATGCTGCCCATCGCGCCGGCCCCGAGCACCGCCACCTTCGGCTTGTCCCAGCCCATTGTCGTTTCCTTCCCGCCGCGGCCTAGAACGCGGCCTTGAGCGTCTCCGCCAGGTCGGTGCGCTCCCACGAGAACCCGCCGTCGGCGTCGGGCGCCCGGCCGAAGTGCCCATAGGCGGCGGTGCGCGCATAGATCGGCCGGCTCAGGCGCAGGTGCTCGCGGATGCCGCGCGGCGAGAGGTCCACCAGCTCCTGCACCGTGGCCGAAAGCCGCGCCTCGTCGACCTCGCCGGTGCCGTTGGTGTCGATGTAGACCGAAAGCGGCTTCGACACGCCGATGGCATAGGAAAGCTGCACCAGGCATTTGGCGGCGAGCCCCGCCGCAACCACGTTCTTCGCGATGTAACGGGCGGCGTATGCGGCCGAGCGGTCGACCTTGGTCGGGTCCTTGCCCGAGAAGGCGCCGCCGCCGT
>CAYUNL010000257.1:0-3941 GCA_964446055.1 uncultured Alphaproteobacteria bacterium
AAAATGGTGAGACCCGAGCCGTCGTAATAGGCGAACAAGGCCAACGCCTCGGCACCGCCGCCCGAAAGCGTCGCAAGCTCGGAGCGGTACGAGGGTTTGTTGGGCTCGTGCACCTGTTCGGCCGTGATGGTGCCGCCGGCGGCCTTGAAGGCCTCGATAAACACTTGGCCCAGGCCGGCGTTGTAATCGTCGTTAGCGTAAGTGACGGCGAGTTTGCTGTAGCCCATCGAGCGCGCCAGACCGGCTAGCGCAACGCCTTGATAGGCGTCCGACGGCGCGGTGCGGAACACTAGGTCCTTGTCGTCAAGCCCAGTGATCGCCGGCGAAGTTGCCGAGGGCGAGACCGAGACGACACCGGCCGGAACGGTCACCGCTTCGACGGCACCGATCGTGCCGCCCGAACAGATCGCCCCGGCAATGGCCACCACTTGCTCGACGTTCACCAGCTTGTTGGCGGCGTCGACGGCAGCCTTCGCATCGCATTGCGAATCTGCGACAACCAGCGAAAGCGTGTCGCCCAGCACACCGCCGTTGGCGTTGATGTCGGCGACGGCAGCCCTCTCCGCGTCGACGATGTCCGCCACGAGTTCGGGAATCGGTCCAGTGATGGCCGAGAGCGAGCCGAGTTTGACCTCGGCCGCGGCCGGAGCCGCGATGGCGGAGGCGGCCGCGATGGCGACCAGCGATCCCTTGAACAAGGTCCTCATTCGATCCTCCCAGATTGATGTGTGCCGCTTAGAGCAGCCTAGGCTCCAACAATAGTCCGCGCGTCCACGCGGTCAAACGGATTTCTCCGCGACTTCGGCCTAGGTCGTGCGACACTTTGTGGGGTGCTGGAACAGGTCACCGACATATGGTATTAGAGCCCCCACGAGAGGTGGACCGCGCACCGCCCCCAATGCCCAAAGAGATCATTACGATTGGCGCCGACCATGCCGGCTTCGAGCTCAAGACCGCGTTGAAGAAGGACCTTGCCGATATGGGCTTCGAGACCAGCGATCTCGGCACCGGCGGCACCGACCCCGTCGACTACCCCGATGTCGGTCACGCCGTTGCCGGCGCGGTCGCGGCCGGGAAGGCGGCGCGCGGGGTCCTAATCTGTGGCACCGGGATCGGCATGAGCATCGCGGCGAACCGCCACCCCGGCGTGCGCGCTGCGCTCTGTCACGACGAGGCCTCGGCCGAGATTGCGCGCCGTCACAACGACGCCAACATCCTCGCCCTCGGCGCCCGAGCGACCGAGCCCGAGACTGCCAGAGCCTGCTTGCGGGCCTTTCTTACGACCGCTTTCGAGGGTGGTCGCCACATCCGCCGCGTCGAGAAATTGGGCTAGGTCTCGGCCGCGTTATGGCAGGCTCGGAGCTATCCACGTCCGCCGTCGAGCACGCGGTTCAAACCGATCGCGAGTTCTTTGCCGCCGATCTAAACGGCGACGATCCCGAGATCGCGCGGGCGATCCGCGCCGAGTTTGATCGCCAGCAGGACCACATCGAACTCATCGCTTCGGAGAATATCGTCAGCCCGGCGGTACTCGAGGCGATGGGCTCGGTGATGACCAACAAGTACGCCGAGGGCTACCCCGGCCGGCGCTACTACGGCGGCTGCGAGTACATGGATGAGGTCGAGAACTTGGCCGTCGAGCGGACCAAGGCACTCTTCGGGTGTGGCTATGCGAACGTGCAGCCGCACTCGGGCAGTCAGGCGAACCAAGCCGTGTTCATGACGCTGATGGAACCGGGCGACACGTTTCTCGGCATGGCCCTCGCCGCCGGCGGCCACCTCACCCACGGCGCCCGCCCCAACCAGTCGGGAAAGTGGTTCAACGCGATTTCCTATGGGGTCCGCGCCGAGGATGCGCGCATCGATTACGATGAGATCGCCGGGTTGGCCGAGGCCCACAAGCCCAAACTGATCGTGGCTGGCGGATCGGCCTATCCGCGGGTCATCGATTTTCCCCGCTTCCGCGAGATTGCCGACGCGGTGGGCGCCTCCCTGGTCGTCGACATGGCGCACTTCGCCGGCCTGGTCGCCGGCGGAGCGCACCCCAGTCCGATACCCCACGCCCACGTGGTAACCACGACGACCCACAAGACGCTGCGTGGCGCCCGTGGCGGCGTCGTCATGACCAACGACGAGGGGCTGGCGAAAAGGATCAACTCGGCGGTCTTCCCGGGCATGCAGGGAGGGCCGCTGATGCACATGATCGCCGCCAAGGCGGTCGGACTGAAAGAGGCCCTGCGACCCGGTTTTCGCGTCTACGCCAGGCACGTCGTCGAGAACGCGCGCGCCCTGGCCGAAACCTTGCGCGGACGCGGTCTGGATATCGTCTCCGGGGGCACCGATACGCATCTGATTCTGGTCGACTTGCGGTCGAAGGGTTTGACCGGGGACATCGCCGAAGACGCTCTGCACGGGGCGAACCTAACCGTCAACAAGAACGCTGTCCCGTTCGATCGGCAGAAACCGACGGTAACTTCCGGCATCCGGCTGGGTACGGCAGCGGCCACGACGCGGGGCTTCGGGGTCGGCGAGTTCCAGGAGGTGGGTGGCGTGATCGGCGACGTGCTCGATCGGCTGGCGTCAACGCCTGACGACCTGGCCGAGACGCTGAAGAGTGCGCGCGGGTGCTCGCTCGCGCTTTGCAGGCGTTTCCCGATCTATACGGGCGGCCGCGCTGGCTAGATAGCCGGGGCGGGCAAAAGGGGGGGAATCATGCGTTGTCCGTTTTGCGGCCACGATGACACCCAGGTGAAGGACTCGCGTCCGACCGAGGACAACTCGGCGATTCGGCGACGGCGGTTTTGCCCGGGCTGCGGATCGCGGTTTACGACCTTCGAGCGAATCCAGCTGCGTGAGCTCACCATTCTCAAGAAGGGTGGCCAGCGGGTGCCCTTCGATCGCGACAAGTTACTGCGCTCGATACTGATCTCGACGCGAAAGCGGCCGGTTGAGCCTGAGCGCATCGATCGCATGATCAGCGGCATCGTGCGGCGACTGGAGAGCTTGGGCGAGGCGGAGATCCCTTCGAGTGTAGTTGGCGAGATGGTCATGGAGGGCCTGGCCAACCTCGACTCGGTCGCCTACGTGCGGTTCGCCTCGGTCTACAGGAACTTTCGCGAGGCCAAGGACTTCGAGGAGTTCATCGGCGAGCTGAGCGGTGGCAGCGAAGACTGAGCCTGACGACGCCGGCCACATGATGGCGGCGCTGGGCCTCGCCGCGCGGGGTCTCGGAAACGTCTGGCCCAATCCGGCGGTAGGCTGCGTATTGGTCGGCGCCGGTCGGGTGGTCGGTCGCGGCTGGACCCAACCGGGGGGTCGGCCACACGCCGAGAGCGAGGCGCTGCGGCGCGCCGGCCCTGACGCGGCCGGCGCCACCGCGTACGTCACCTTGGAACCTTGCGCTCATCGCGGCGAAACTGAGCCGTGCGCCGACGCGCTGGTCGCCGCCGGCATCGACCGCGCCGTCGTCGCCCTCGAGGATCCCGACCCTCGGGTCGCCGGCCGCGGCATCGACACCCTTCGTGGCGCCGGCATCGCGACGGAATGCGGCGCATTCGAGGACGAGGCGGCGCAATTGAACGCGGGGTATCTGTGGCGCCTCAAACGGGGCCGCCCCTTGGTGACGTTGAAGACGGCGACCACCCTCGACGGGCGCATCGCCACCGGCTCTGGCAAGAGCCAATGGATCACCGGCGAGGCGGCGCGCGCCCGGGCCCACCGTCTCCGCGCCGAGCACGACGCCGTCATGGTCGGCGTCGGCACTGCGATCGCCGACGATCCCGAACTAACCTGCCGCTTGCCGGGCCTCGCCCACGCCTCGGCGGTGCGAATCATCGCCGATGGTAGCCTGCGGACTCCGCCCACGGCCAAGCTTGTACGTACGGCCTCTACGGTGGCCACCTGGATCGTCACCGTCAACGAGGCCGGTGCCGCGCGGCGAA
>CAYUNL010000258.1:0-3933 GCA_964446055.1 uncultured Alphaproteobacteria bacterium
GTCGTCGCCATGCTCGATGCCGGCCTTGCCACCGCGCACTGAAGAGACGCCGCTTTGGACCGGGCGGGGCGCGACCGCGCGATCTGGCGCCGGGTGATCCGGCGGACCCGGATTGCCCTTTCCTTCCCACCGATTAGTCGCCAAAGTTTCGCTATGGACGACCGGAAGCGGGCTCTTGCTCGCCAACCTTGAGGGCCTATTCTTCGTCGACGCCGAGGCGAGGACTCTCACCCCTTCGCCGACCCCAAGGAAGGACGCCGGGACAGCGGCTACAACAACGGCAAGGTGGACGGCGAGCCTTTGAAGGTCCGCTTCGTATCCCACGAATCGTTGGACTAAGACCCACTAGACATGGTACAGCCAAGGGTGGTTCGTGCTGGCGAGCCGGGCGGGGAAAACCCGCCACGAAAGCGGTGCGCACCCCCGCTCAAAGCCTCGGAGGAAGTGCCATGAGCTGGACCCACAGAGAGCGGATTCTGGCGGCGCTCAATCACCAGGAAACCGACCGCGTCGCCATCGATTTCGGTTCGACCCGCGCCTCGTCGATCACCATCGAGGCGTACGAGCGCCTCAAGGACTGCCTCGGACTCGAGCACGAGACCACGGTCATGGAGAAGACCGGCCAGCTGGCGCTGCCCGACGGATCGGTGCTGGAGCGCTTTGGCGTCGATACCCGCTTCCTCGGTTTCGGCGTGGCGGCCGACGAGATTGACGAGGACACCATCGGCGATGAGTTGGGAACCATCTGGCACCGGGCGCCGGGCGGCTATTTCATGGCGGTGGATGGCCCCTTCTTCGACAAAGAGCCCGACTTTGCAGAGCTCGAGGGCTGGAACTGGCCGGAGCCCGAGAATCCCGAGCGCTACCGTGGGCTGGCGGAGCGGGCGCGGGCGCTCCGCGCCGTCAGTGACTGCGCGATCATCCTTAACCCCTCGAGCCTGTGCGCCGCCACCGCGCAACGCCAGCGCGGCTTCGCGACCTGGTTGAAGGACTTGCACCGCCATCCCGAGTACGCGTGCCGGCAGATGGACATCCTCACCGACCTGTGGATCGGGATCATTCACCGCGCCCTCGATGCAGCCGGCGAGAACGTTGACATCGTCCTGGTCGCGGACGACTTGGGCACCCAGTTGGGGCCACTCTTCAACCCCGAGATCTATCGTCAACTGGTCAAGCCGCGTCACGCCCGGGCAATCGCTGCCGTCAAGGAGCACGGCGACCTCAAGATCCTGTTCCACAGCTGCGGTGCGGTCGCCGATTTCGTCGACGACCTCATCGATATCGGCGTCGATGCGCTCAACCCGGTGCAGGTGGCCGCCGCCGGCATGGAGCCCGAACGGCTGAAGCGGGACTTCGGCGCGCGCATCTCGTTCTGGGGCGGCATCGACACCCAACGGCTCTTGCCCCAGGGCACGCCCGCGGAGGTCGCCGCCGAGACCCGTCGCATCATCGGGATTCTCGGGTCCGGCGGCGGCTACGTCCTCAACAGCGTCCACGATATTCAAGCCGAGGTTCCACCGGAGAACGTCGTCGCAATGTTCGACGCCGCCCTAGCACACCACTTTGAGGAAGCCTGATGAGTGCCGGCATCGGGGGAACGATGCCGGTGGCCGGGCGCCGCGCACCCCGTAGTCGCGTACCGCGCCTGATCGGTCCCGTCAGCCAAAGGAGTGGCGGCTATGAACGACCTCGAAATCGAACGCGTCCGCGTCTACGCGGTCGGCCCCGAGACCGAGCGCTTCACCTGGGCCACCGACCATACCGAGCAGTACGTGACCAACACCATCGCCCGCATCACCACCAAGGGTGGGCTCGAGGGCGTGGCCGGAGCGCTGAGCCTCTCTGAGCACGGATTTAACGCTGCCGTCGCCGAGACCATGCGCCGGCTCTTGCACCATGTTGTGGGCGCCAGCCCCATGGACCGCGAAGCGATCTGGCACCGCCTGCACGCGCTCGATCTGCCGCGGGCGCCACAGGCCCAGTCGATCATCGACATCGCCTTGTGGGACCTCTTGGCCAAGCACGCTGGCCTGCCGCTCTACCAGATGCTCGGCGGCCCGCGCTCGAAGATCCTGTCGTATGCTTCGACGCCGCGCCTGCCCTCGCCCCAGGCCTACGTCGATTATGTGGCCGAGGTCCAGGAACAGGGGTTTCGGGCGGTCAAGTTCCACTGCTTCTGCGAGTACGATCTCGACATGCCGATGGTGCGCGCCGTGCACGCCCGGTTCGGCGATTCCGGCATCCGTTTCATGCTCGACGTGGAATCGCGCTACAACCGCGAGGACGCCTTCAAGGCGGCCCAGGAGCTTGAGGAGCTTGGCTACTACTGGTTCGAGGCGCCACTGCCCGACTTCGATTTCGAGGGCTATCGCGAGCTCAAGCGGCGGGTCAAGGTGCCGATCATCGCCAACGGCAACTTCATCCTCGATGCCCGCCTCATCGAGCACGTCATCGACCTTGATTGCTGGACCCACGTCCGCGTCGACACCACCGTGGGGGGCGGGGTGACGGCGATGCAGAAGATCATGGCGGTGGCCGAAGCGCACGGCATGAACGTGGAGATCCAGAGCTGGGGCTACACCCTCACCCAGGCCGCCAACCTCCAGCTCATGCTGGCCCACAACAACTGCACCTTCTTCGAGCAGCCGATGCCCTGCGAGGCGATGGAGTACGGCTCGATCGACGTCATCCGCACCGATCAGGACGGCTACGTGCACGCGCCCGACGGTCCCGGGCTCGGCATCCGCACCGACTGGGAGGCGGTGGAGGCAGCCGCGTTCCTCACTTACGAGGACACCACCAAGCGGTGAGGGAGGGACCATGACACGCGCCTTGAAGGACCGGCGATGTTCGACGCGGCCCTGGCGTACCACTATGGGGAAGCCTGTTGAGCGCCGGCGCTGGGGAAGCAATGCCGGCAGCCAGGTGCGGCGTACCGCTTGGTCGCGTCCCGCGCCTGGCTGGAACTGTCAGCCAATGGAGTGGCGGCCATGAACGACCTTGAAATCGAACGCGTCCAGATTTACGCGGTCGGCCCCGAGACCGAGCGTTTCACCTGGGCCACCGACATCACCGAGCAGTTCGTCACCAACACCATCGCCCGCATCACCACTAAGGGCGGGCTCGAGGGCGTGGCCGGGGCGATGAGCGTTTCGGAGTACGGGTTTACCTCCGCCGTCGCCGAAACCATGCGCCGGCTCTTGCACCACGTCGTGGGTGCCAGCCCGCTCGACCGCGAAGCGATCTGGCATCGCCTGCACGCACTCGATTTGCCGCGGGCGCCACAGGCCCAGTCGATCATCGACATCGCCTTGTGGGACCTCTTGGCCAAGCACGCTGGCCTGCCGCTCTACCAGATGCTCGGCGGCCCGCGCTCGAAGATCCTGTCGTATGCTTCGACGCCGCGCCTGCCCTCGCCCCAGGCCTACGTCGATTATGTGGCCGAGGTCCAGGAACAGGGGTTTCGGGCGGTCAAGTTCCACTGCTTCTGCGAGTACGATCTCGACATGCCGATGGTGCGCGCCGTGCACGCCCGGTTCGGCGATTCCGGCATCCGTTTCATGCTCGACGTGGAATCGCGCTACAACCGCGAGGACGCCTTCAAGGCGGCCCAGGAGCTTGAGGAGCTTGGCTACTACTGGTTCGAGGCGCCACTGCCCGACTTCGATTTCGAGGGCTATCGCGAGCTCAAGCGGCGGGTCAAGGTGCCGATCATCGCCAACGGCAACTTCATCCTCGATGCCCGCCTCATCGAGCACGTCATCGACCTCGATTGCTGGACCAGCGTCCGCGCCGACACCACGATAGCGGGCGGCGTGACGGCGATGCAGAAGATCATGGCGGTGGCCGAAGCGCACGGCATGAACGTCGAGATCCAGAGCTGGGGCTACACCCTCGGCCAGGCCGCCAACCTCCAGCTCATGCTGGCCCACC
>CAYUNL010000259.1:0-3920 GCA_964446055.1 uncultured Alphaproteobacteria bacterium
GAGTCCCCCTGGGGACGCCATATTCTCTGCGGCTTGCGGAACTAGTAGGTCGTTTTTCCCCAACAATTCCCCGATATCCGGTGGCGGAACAGGCGTGATCTTGCGCCTGTCAAGAGCCGGAACTCGCCTTGGGACGGTCGAGAGCCGAAACTCACCCCCCAGCCCACCCCCTAGGGGGCCTCAGGCTCAAACGCAATCACCGCCCATATATCTCGGCGATCCATACGGTGGCCATAGCGACGATGGATCGACATTACCGCGCCATCACCAACATCCTAATAAGTCCCTCGGTGTCATTCCCCGCGAACGCCTGCAATGCTTTGCCAACCACCGCGCCAATGGACCGTTCGATATCTGTCGCTGCCATCGCCACTCCGGCGGTGGACGAGGCTACCAGTAGATCGCCTGGGGAGATCGGACCGTTCTCGGCGGATACGCGGACGTAAACCTGGCCCGACAGCGCCACCGGCAGGTCGTGCGTGCCATCCTCGCGCGTGCCTATCAACATCGCGTGCCGGAATTCGCCGGCCCCGCTGATCACGCCGACGACCTTGCGGTCATAGGGGACCGCCGCCGGCATCAGGGCGCCGCTGCCTAGGGCATCGACGGACATGACCGTCCCGGGGACGACACCGTCTCGCGTCTCGAGATCGAAGACCTCGGCGACATCGTGCACTTGCGATCCGCCGACGGCGACACAGCCACCGCCGGTCGACAACGCCGCAAGGTGCACTACCGTATTATCCGCGTTATCCCACAGGATGATCGAGCCACCGTCTGCGTCGAGCCCGACGCTGACCTTCGAAGAGCCACTATGGTCGCTAACATGCATACTTCCGCCATTGTCGCTACTACCCAAGGAAACGAGAGTGGAGCCGTTTGCGCCGCTCAACCAGAGTACGCCAGTGCCACCCGATCCCGACCCAAGAAACGTAGCTTGCGTCCCATCAGGTTGCGAGGTGCTCAATCTGCCACCATCCCCATCAACACCAAGGAGGGCGGCAGGAGTACCCGAGCCGTCGTTCACTTGCAGCCAGCCGCCCGTATCGCTTGAACTAACATTGATCACTTCGGTTCCGGAAGCGTTTGAGGTGCTGAGACTGCCACCGCTCTCACGGGCCTGAAGGGTCAATCGATCCGTTCCTGTGTTGTCGCTCAAGACCAATCCGCCGTCACCTTCCCCGTCGGCGCCAAGGAACGTTATACGGACCCCCGTCTGATTGGCCGTCGTGATGTCCCCACGTGGGCCACTCGGAACCTCAGCCTCCGGTGTGCCCTTCAAGTCCAAGGATTTCTCTGCCGAGCGCCCGTCGGCCGTCATCAAGATTGCGGAGGCGACGAGCGTCGGTATCAGTGCGGTGACCCAAGTCTTCATTTTGCTCTCCTTCCAATCGCGGTCGCTAACAAGCCTCGCGCCCAACCCTACGGTGGCGTCCGAACCAAAGGCAACACTACCGTCACGGAGACGACGCACCCAAGATTCCGCCGCTTCACCAACCAGCAAAGATTCAGCCAGCCTTTACGATGTGCTTTACGAGCGGACGATATAGAAGGGATCCACACAAGACCGCACGGGTCTTGCGTCTCGCTTACAAGAAGCGATCGATGGCAAAGGGCGCGAGCACCTCAGGCGTGGAACCCATCGCCATCCTGGCCGCGGCTTCGCCCACGCCCGCGCCCATCTTGAAGCCGTGCCCCGAGGAGCCACAGATCACGTACAACCCAGCGGTGCCGGGCACGGCATCGATGATCGGGTTGTCGTCCGGACTCATGTCATAGAGACCGGCATATCCCGGACGGATACCGCAGCGCTCGAGTTCAGGGATTCGCGAAAGCAAGGACTCGACGATCGCCACCGCCTTGTCGGTTTCGACGCCTTCCTGATAATTGTTGGGGTCGGTGACCCGCTCTTCGCGACCGGCCTCGTCATGGCGGTCGCCCGTGCCGCCGCCCGCCCAGGTGCCCAACAGGATCGTGCTGTTCCCATCGGGCCGGCCATAGTTCATGAGGATGTCGTCGGTCCAGCAGACCGGTAGGATGCGCCGGGCGTAGTTGGGGGCATCGAGCACCGCCATCTCGTGGCGCTCGACAAAAATGGGCAGATCGACCCCCACCTGCTGGAGAAGCGGTCTGGTCCACACGCCGGCCGCAAGCAGCACCGTCCCGGCGTGGATCGTTTCGCCGGTGTCGATCTCAACCCCGGTAATCCTACCGCTCTTTGTGAGCAGTCTCGTGACGGCGGTGTTCTGGCGTACATCGCATCCCCGGTCCCTTGCACCCTTTACGAGGGCATTGGCGGCGCTATAGGAATCCGCGTAGCCGCAGGTCGGCTCCCACGCCGCCAACTCGACGCCCTCGAAGTTGAAGTCGGGGCAGAGCCCGGGCAGTTCACTTGCGGGCAACGTCTCGATCTCGCAGCCCAGAGCCTTGATTTGCTCGACCGCGGTACGGAAACCATCTGCCGCGTTGGCGCCGCAGCACCACAGACTACCGATCTCGTTCCAGCCCGCGCTCTCGCCGGTTGTCTCGGGAATGGATTTGAGGATCTCGATACCCCGCCTGGCGAGCAGCTGTAGCTCGGGCATGAGATAGAAGACATGACACAGCGCCGAGGAACTGCCGGTCGGGCCGGAGGCGGGGAACGCGCGCTCGAGCAGCATCGCCTCGTGGCCCCAGTCGGCCAGGGCGAAGGCGGTGCCGGAACCGGCGATGCCCGCGCCTACGACGATGATATCGGCTGAATTCTTCTCACTCATGATATCTCGCGCAGGCGCGCATGAGGACTGAACCGCATTCATTCACACTAGCACGCGGCGAAGGCTCTTGCGGCTCGGGCGCGCCGGTTGACCGGGCCGGGCATAGCTCCCGCCCCTGGGGACGCTAACCTACTCTTCGCCGCGATGGCGACGCGAAACTCCCGCGCGAGGTTGGTCGCTCTCACGCCGATTGAAGCGCTTGCCGTACTCGCCTTGTGCCGCCGAGTCGGGGCGGTTACGCTCGCACATGGGGGAGCGTGGTGTCTGAAGCCGTTGACGGCATTCGAGATTCCCGGGGCGAGTGGCAGCCGGCCGAGCGCCCGGAAACGGCTCCGATTTGGGCCTGGCCGCCACGCCCGCTCGAAGCGGCGAAGTGGCTTTTTGGTTACCCCGGGTATCTGTTGCCGTGGAACGCGGTCTACTGCCTGATCGCGATCGCCACGTGGCTTTATACCCAACCGGAACTCTCGCGAATGGCCGAGTTCCGCGCCGACTGGATCGCCCAGATATACCTTCGCAATCTCGGCCTACTGGTGCTGCATACCGGGTTTTGGCACCTCTTGCTCATCCGCTTCAAAAGCCAGGGATCGAAGTACAAGTTCAACCCTAGATGGCCGAGCGAAAAGAGCCCCACCTTCCTGTCGGGCGATCAGCCGCGAGACAATGCATTTTGGAGCATCGCCAGCGGCTGCACCGTTTGGACCGCCTACGAAGTGCCGATGATGTGGGCCTACGCCAATGGCGCGATCCCGTACTTGAACTGGGAATCCCAGCCCGTCGTCTTCGTTCTGTTGCTCTGCGTCATCCTCTTGTGGCAAGAGGCGCACTTCGATCTGACCCACCGCCTTCTCCACTGGAAGCCGCTTTACCGGACCGTCCACTACCTGCACCACAAGAACGTCAGCATCGGTCCCTGGTCGGGGATATCGATGCACCCGGTCGAGCACGTCATCTACTTCTCTTGCGTATTGATCTTCTTGATCGTGCCCTCGCATCCGATCCACACCATGTTCCTTCTCCAGGTCGCGACCCTGGGGGCGGGCGTCGGACACACCGGCTTCGACAAGATCGTGGTGACGGGGAAACTCACCCTTCCGGGTGAGTTTTTCCACTACCTTCACCACCGCCACTTCGAGTGTAACTACGGCACCTTGCTGGTGCCCT
>CAYUNL010000260.1:0-3919 GCA_964446055.1 uncultured Alphaproteobacteria bacterium
GGTAATGGTCAGGGTCTGGGTGCCGGCGTTGCCGCCCATCGAGGCGACGATCGGCATCAACACGGCCAAGGCCACGATCTGCTCGATCGTCGTATCGAAAAAGGCGATGACGATCGAGGCGACGATCGCGGTGCCGAGGTTGATCAGAAGCCATGGGAAGCGGTTGCGCGTCGCGCGAAGGAACGGCTCGTTGAGATCTGACTCGCTCACCCCGCCCAGTCGCATGAGGTCTTCCTCGGCCTCCTCATCGATGACGTCGAGAACGTCGTCCACGGTGATCACCCCGACCAGCCGCCCGCCCTCGTCGACAACCCCCGCGGAGACCAAGTCGTACTGCTGAAACAAAAACGCGACTTCCTCCTGGTCTGTGCCACCGGGCACGACCCGCCGCCCACGGTCCATGATGTCGCCAACCGACGTCGGGCGCGCGGACCGAAGGATTCGGTCCAGCGCGAGCGTTCCGATGGGACGATGCGAGGGGTCGACAACGAACACCTCGTGGAACTCAGCCGGCAGGTCCGCAGCCTCACGCAGGTGGTCTATGGTCTGGCCCACCGTCCAGAACTCGGGCACCGCGATGAGGTCGCGCCCCATGAGGCGGCCGGCGCTGTCTTCGGGATAGGCGAGGCCCGCCTCGAGCGCACGCCGCTCCTCGGGCGCCACGGCGTCGAGCACGACACGCCGGGTCGCATCGTCGAGATCTTCGACCACGTCCACGGCATCGTCGGTTTCGAGCTTGGAGACGGCTGCCGTGAGATTCGCGGTGCCGAGGAGCGCGACAACCTCAGCGCGGACGGAATCTTCGAGATGGGCCAGTATTTCGGGATCGAAACCGGGCCCAAGGTGGGCGATCAAGCGCCAACGATCCTCGGCCGTAAGGAGGCCGACCAAGTCAGCCAGATCGGCGGCGTGAGTGTCCTCGATTATCGCGGCGATTGGCCCGGGCTCGCCCTGCCGCAGTGCGTCCGCGAGATCGCGAACGAGTTCGCGGGGATCGCGGTCAGCCGCTGGCAGCGATTCCCGCTTGGGCACCTCGGTCATCGGCGCCCGGCCGCCCCGTCATTTGGCGGCGAGGGCGCCCATCTCCCCAGCGGAGTGCGCCTGGGCATCGACGGCGGCGAGCGCGCTCATGTTGACCAGTCCGCGAACCGTAACGGACTGACCCACGACGTGGGCCGGCTTCGCCATGCCGATCAGGATCGGGCCGATCGACAGGCCATCACCTAGGCTGAGCGCGAGATTGAACGCGATGTTGGCGGCATCGAGGCTGGGAAGTATGAGGACGTTGGCCTGGCCCGTTAGCGCGGAGTTGGGGAAGAAGCGGGTACGCATGGGCTCCGACATTGCCGAGTTGGCTCGCATCTCGCCCTCGACCTCGAGACCGGGTTCCAACCGCTGAATCAGCTTCAGGGCCTCGCGCATCTTCACCGCCGATTCGGTATCGGTGCTGCCGAAACTCGAGTGTGATACGAGCGCAACCTTCGGTGTCAATCCGAAGCGGCGCACGAGTTCCGCCACCAGTATTGCCGTGTCTGCGAGTTCCTGAGCCGACGGCTCGTAGCTGACGTTGGTGTCGGCCATGAACACGGTGCCCTTCGGCATGATCAGGAGCTCGACCGCCGAGGCGTCGGCCACACCCTGGCGCAGCCCGATGATCTCCCGCAAGTGCCTGAGATGGCGGTCATAGCGGCCAACGACGCCGCAGATCAATGCGTCGGCTTCGCCGCGGGCCACCATAAGCGCCGCGATTACGGTGGTACGCGTTCGCACGATTTCGCGCGCAGCATCAGGGGTCACCCCGCGTCGCTCGGTCAGCTGATGGTAGAGAGACCAATACTCTCGGTACCGCGGGTCGTCCTCGGGATCGCAGATCTCGACGTCTTGGTCGAGGCGAATGCGGAGCCCTAGCCGCTCGATGCGCATCTCGATTACACGGTGCCGGCCAATGAGAATGGGCCGGGCGAGGCCGTCGTCGATGACGATCTGAACCGCCCGCAGTACCTGGGTCTCCTCGCCTTCGGCATAGACCAAGCGGCGCACGTCCTCGCGCGCACGGTCGAAAAGCGGCTTCATGACGAGGCCGGAGCGGTACACGAACTGGCTCAGGGAATCGCGATAGGCGTCGAAGTCCTCGATGGGGCGGCGCGCTACCCCACTTTCCATCGCCGCCTTGGCGACCGCCGGTGCCACTTCGACGATCAAGCGCGGATCGAAGGGCTTGGGAATCAGGTACTCGGGGCCAAACGATAGTGATTGATCGCCGTAGGCGCTGGCGACGATGTCGGAGGCCTCGGCCACCGCGAGGTCGGCCAGCGCACGCACGCACGCAAGCTTCATCTCTTCGTTGATCGTCGTCGCGCCAACATCGAGGGCGCCGCGGAAGATGAACGGAAAGCACAGCACGTTGTTGACTTGGTTGGGATAATCGGACCGGCCGGTGGCGATGATGCAATCGGGTCGCGCCTCACGCGCAAGCTCGGGTCGAATCTCTGGATCGGGGTTGGCGAGCGCCATGAGGATCGGGGCCTCGGCCATCGACTTGACCATGTCGGCGCTGAGAACGTTGGCGGCAGAGAGGCCGAGGAAGATGTCGGCGCCCTTCATCGCCTCGCCCAGATCCCGCGCATCGGTCTTTCGCGCCCACTGCGCTTTGTAGGGATCGAGATTCTTCTCGCGCCCCTCGTAGATGACTCCGTCGCGGTCCACCACCAGGACTTTCTGCGGATCGAGACCAAGGCTGACGAGAAGATTCAGGCATGCGAGCGCGGCGGCGCCGGCGCCGGAACATACCAAGCGGACATCGCCAATCTTCTTGTTGACCACGCGCATTCCGTTGTACACGGCCGCCGAGACGACGATCGCGGTCCCGTGTTGATCGTCGTGGAAAACCGGAATGGCGAGCCGTTCTCGCAGCTTCTTCTCCACGGTGAAGCACTCGGGCGCCTTGATATCCTCGAGATTGATGCCGCCGAACGTGGGCTCGAGACCGGCGATGATCTCGACCAGCTTGTCGGGATCGGTCTCGTTAATCTCGATATCAAACACATCGATACCGCCGAACTTCTTGAACAGGACCCCCTTGCCCTCCATCACCGGTTTCGCCGCCAGAGGGCCGATGGCCCCGAGCCCCAGAACCGCGGTTCCGTTCGTGATGACGCCGACCAGGTTGGCGCGGATCGTCATCTGCGCCGCCTCGTCCTCGTCCTCGACGATTAGCATGCAGGCCTCGGCGACGCCGGGCGAGTAGGCCAACGATAGGTCGCGCTGGGTCGCCAGCGCGGTCGTCGGCGTTACGCTGATCTTCCCCGGCGTCGGAAAACGGTGATAATCGAGCGCCATTTCGCGATCGTCGGCCATACCAATCCCCCCTTCGACGGGTCCCTCGGAGCGGTCCCGCGTGTTTATGTCCCTGGCCCCGGCCGTCTCGCCAAGCCCACCCGACGAACACTATGACGCCCGCGGATGATCGCGGGAAGCCCCTAGATGTGCGCTACGATGCCGATGGGAGTGTGGTGCGGTCGAGAAGACTCGAACTTCCACGGGATATTATCCCACAGCGCCCTCAACGCTGCGCGTCTACCAATTCCGCCACGACCGCGTGTTATGCGAAATAGCAAATCCGCCGAGCGGCGGCAAGGCCCCCATGACGGAATCCGGGCCGCGTATGGCGAGCGACTAGCGCTCGAATAAGCGCATCGTGTCGGTGATGGAGACGGCGATATGATCGCCGACGATCACGACCTCGCCACGCGCGATCAGGCGATTGTTGGCGTAGATCCACGCGTCATCCTCGACCGTCGCTTCGAGTTCGATGACAGCGCCGCGGCCCATCTTTAGCAGCTGATGGATTGGCATCGCCGCCTTGCCGAGGACGACGGCCACTTCGACCGAGACGTCGTGGATCGCTTTTTCGCCGGGC
>CAYUNL010000261.1:0-347 GCA_964446055.1 uncultured Alphaproteobacteria bacterium
TGGTGCGGATCTCGCCGTTCGATTCGAACGCGCGCCGCCACACAAGTTTCGCAAGCGTCGGCGCCTATCCGGTGATCGACGAGACGATCAAGGTCGAGATCGCCGACAAAGACATGCGGATCGACACCTATCGCGCTTCCGGCGCCGGTGGCCAGCACGTCAACCGCACCGACAGCGCGGTGCGCATAACCCACCTGCCGAGCGGCATCGTGGTGCAGTGCCAGAGCGATCGCTCGCAGCATCGCAATCGCGCCGCGGCGATGGCAATGCTGCGCGCCAGGCTCTACGAAACCGAGCTACAAAACCGCGAGGCCGAGCGGCGTGCGCTCCACGATCAGAAGTCCGAT
>CAYUNL010000261.1:357-3906 GCA_964446055.1 uncultured Alphaproteobacteria bacterium
CAGATCCGGTCGTACGTGCTCCACCCATACCAGCTAGTCAAGGACTTGCGCACCGGCGTCGAAACCGGCAACACCTCGGCGACCCTCGATGGTGATCTCGACGCCTTCATGGCCGCCGCCTTGGCGGCCCGCGTCACGCCCGGCGCCGGCCAGTAGCCGGCGCAACCGCTCACTCGGCGCTGGCGTCCTTCGCGAGCGGGGCGATCACCCGTTCCTCGTCGGACTTGTCGCGGACCAGATTGATCTTGGGATCGCCGCGCTTTTCCAGGCGTTTGAGTTGGCCTTCGGCGTAGGCGCCGGCCTCGATCGACAGCGATTCGTACAAGATGTCGCCGATCACTTTCGCCGTCTTCGTGAGCTGCACGCGTCGTGCCCGAATACGGCCCTCGGTGTTGCCTCGAATTACCACGTCGTCAGCGACGATCTCGCCGTGCACCCGTGCACGCTCTCCGATTACCAGCGCGCGGCCGGTGACGTCCCCTTCCACGACACCATCGATCTGGACCTCTCCCTCGGTCTTGAGGTTGCCGACCACATTGAGGTTGCTGCTGATGATCGACGGCGCCGCTCGGTTCGCGGCCTCTGCGGCGCCCTTCTTGCGCTCAGTTTTTGAAAACATGTTTCCCCGCTTTCAAGAAGTTCTCGGAATCCTGGGGTATCCCATCCAAGACTACCTCGTAGTGTACGTGGCTACCAGTGCTCCGTCCGGTGCTTCCCATCCGCCCGATCTCGTCGCGAAACGCCACCACGTCCCCCGCACGAACCAGCGATTCGTTCAAATGTCCGTATCGAGTCTTCAGGCCCAGGCCGTGGTCGATTTCGACCATCAAGCCGTACGGGCCGTTGCGTCCGGAAAAGGTGACCGTGCCCGCCGCGGTGCTGAGCACCGGAGTGCGGTGCGCGCTCGAGAAATCGGTGCCGTAATGCATCGCCCGGCGATGGGTGAGCGGATCCTTGCGCATGCCGAATCCAGACGAGATGTAGTAGCTGTCGGTGGGTGCGGTGAGCGGCACGCGCCGCAACACGGCCTTGAGATCTTCCCACCGCTGGAGGTGGCGCTCGAGCCGAACCACCGTGGTTTCGAAGCCGGGCCCGAACTCCAGCGCCTCTTTTGGGGGCCGCGCATCGAAGCCGAGAAGTGGCCCTCCCATGCCGATGCGGGCGGCTTGCGTTTTTTCGATCAGTTTCGGAATCTCGAGGCCGGTGAGCGCAAGCGTGGTTTCGAGCGTGGCGATGTTGGATTCCGCGCGATCGTAGATCCGGGCCAGCAACTCGGCCTGCGAGTCCCTCAGTTCCGCGAGGCGCGCGCCCAGGGCGTCGGAGCGCGCCTCGACGCGCTCACGCGCCGCCAGTGCGCGGTTGCGCTCGTCGTCGGTCGCCGACTGGCTGGCCCGCGCGTAGGCCAAAGAAGTCGCGGAACTTGCGCTCGCGGTGGCCGCGGATCGCAGCTCGCTTTCCAGGCGGCCGAGTTGGCGAGCGAGCATCGCGCCTTCCTCGCGGGCCTTGTCTCGTTCTCCAAGCGCCGCGTCGCGCTCGCTCAACACCTGACCAAGCCCATGCTCCAGCACATCCCTTTGGGCAACCGCCTCCACTAGCTGGCGGTGCTTGGTCTCGATCTCCTGGGTCTTTGCCACGAACTCCCGGCGCATCGCGTCGAGATCGTCGGCTATGGTCGAGTACTGCGTTTGCAACTCGGCGATCTCGGCGTTGCGACTGGCGATGACGTGGCGTTCGACGAACACGCCAACCGATGCCAACGCTACCCAAGCGAGCCCGGCGAACGCCACGACCGTTAGCGCGGCCTGTACGCGCGCCGACATCGCCACATAACGGACCCTGCCGCGCGAGCGGAAGATCAGCTCGCGCTCCGGGTAAAAGCGGTGGAACCGATCCCGCCAGCTCGTCCTGTCGTCCCTCGCCATCGCTCGTTTTTTCCTAGCGCGTTTGCTTGGTGGAATAGCGGTTTGATCGCCGGTTTGCAACCACCCCTGCAGACGGATCGGCTCGCTCACCCGGATGCGGGGCCGATCGCGCTTCGAAGTGGCCGCGAACATCCCTTTGAACGCGTTCGAGATCACGCTGTAGATCGGCGAAGTCCTTGGCCCCCGCACTCGCCGCAAGCAATCACCGCAGGCCCTCGGGTGCGGCGTCGGGATCGAATTCTCCGGCGACGCAAAGCCGGAGAACCGCCTGCACCCCTCGCATTCGAGCGCCGGCCTCGCGCAGTTCGTCGGCGGCGGACTTGGAAATGACCCCGGCCTCGGCCATCTGCTGAAACGCCGCATCGGTCTGCGGGTCGAGGATATCGGGATGCGCCGCCGCGAAACGGAGCGTCAGTGTCTGGCGGACGAACTCGAGGTCGACCAGCCCGCCGCGGACGTACTTGACGTTCCAGGGATCGTCGCTGCCGTGCTCGGCCGTGATGCGTTTGCGCATCTCGACGACCTCGTGGGTGAGCTCGGCGCCGTCGCGCGGTGCTGTCAGCACGGCACGCCTCAGTGCATCGATCTTGGCCGCTGCTGCGGGTGGGCCGGCAACGACGCGGGCGCGGCAAAGCGCCATATGCTCCCAAGTCCACGCCGAGTCGCGCTCATAGGCGGCGAACGCCTCGATCGGCGAGGCCACCGGACCGGCGTTCCCGGCCGGGCGCAGGCGCAAATCGATCTCGTAGAGCCGCCCCTCGGCGGTCGATGCGCTCAGCGCGTTGATGTGACGCTGGCTCAGGCGGGCGAAGTACTGCGAGGTAGCCAGCGGGCGTTTGGATTCCGAGGTCGCGGCGTCGGAGGGGTTGTCGTAAACGAACACCAGGTCAAGGTCCGAGGCCTCCGTGAGCTCGCGGGCGCCGAGCTTTCCCATGGCGATCACACAAAGCGCGGCGCCGGGAACTCGGCCGTGACGGCGCGCGAAATCCGCCTCGACCCTCGGCAGCAGCGCCGCCAGAATCACCTCTGCGATATTGCTCAACGCTCGGCCCGCGGCGGCCGGCGTGCACAGCCTCTGGAGCACTTGGACGCCGGCCTGGAACTGGCGCTCGTGCGCCCAGCGCCGGGTCGCGTCGAGCACGCCCTCGAAGTCGGGCGCCGCGCGCAGGCGCTCCTCTAGCTCCACCGTCAACGCCTTGGCCACAGGCAGATGCGCGAAGAAGTCCGGCTCCAGCACCGCGTCGAACAATCCCGGCTTTTGGCTCAAGTGCTCCGCCAGGCGGGGCGCCGAGCCCATGATCTCGGCCACCAGGTCCAGCAGGTGCGGATTGGCGCGGAACAGCGAGAAGGGCTGTACGCCGGTGGGCAATCCGGCGAGGAAGCGGTCGAAGCGGGCGAGCGCGGCGTCGGGCGCCGCCGTTGCCCCGAGCGCGGCCAGTAGCGCTGGCACCAGCGCCGTCAAAAGCTCGCGGGCGCGGGCGCTGCGAGTCGCGCGGTAGCGCCCGTGGTGCCACCTTCGCACCGTCTCGGCGACCGAATGCGCCTCGTGAAAACCCAGCGATCCAAGCGTTTCGAGCGTATCGGGATGGTCCTCGGTGCCGGTGAAGACGAGGCTGCCGGGTCCGCC
>CAYUNL010000262.1:0-2694 GCA_964446055.1 uncultured Alphaproteobacteria bacterium
CCGTGAGCCGGGATGGGCGGCCCAGACGGGAGACAGTAGCGGCTCAGGCGAAGGGGGCGGCTGCCGAGGCGACGGGTGGGACGGTGCCCGGTATCCATCCCGCGACCAGAGGCCGCGCTCGAGGGGTGACGTTTCGCCACACGGCGCGCTTGCGGGATCGCCTTGCGGCTCCCACACTGGGTGGATGCGGCGGCCTACCGTGCTGTTCTCGACGACCCGGATGTACAACCCGGGCGACGATTTCGTACTCTTCGGCATTCGCCGGCTGTTGGAGGCATCGCTTGGGTCCTTCGTGCCGGTGGTGCATAACCGCAATCCCGCGCTCCACGCGCTGCGCGGTCTCGCCGCGGCATCGGCGGGACGCACCGATCCGGCGGCGCTGGGGATGGCCGAGCTCCATCGTGCGATTGAGGGGACGGTACCGGCCTACGATAATTCCTGGCACGCGGGCTTCGACATGGACGCGGTTGATCTCGCGGTGTTTGCCGGGACACCGGAGTGGGCGGGGACGGTGACGGCGCCGCTTGCGGACGCGCTCCTGACAGCGGGTACGCCGACGCTCTACCTCGGCCTCGGAGCCTTCGAGGGGGTTGGGGCGATGGGCTATGCCGAGCTACCCAAGCGGGACCGGCGGCTTTTGGAGGGCGCCCTACTGGTGACGGTGCGGGACGAGGCGTGCGCGGCGCTTCTCGCGCCGCTTTCGCCAGCCCTTCTACCCTGCCCCTCGCTGTTCGCCGCGCCCCAGCCCCGCCCGCGGGCCCGAGTGCGACGGATCGCGCTCTCGATGCAGGGCGTCGGCGAAAGGAACCCGCAACGGATCGAGCGCGAAACCTTCGCTTATGCGGAGGCGCTCTTTGTCGCGCTAGCCGAGCGCTTCGAGTGCACGCTCGTGTGTCACTACATCGACGAAATCGCCGAGCTTCGAGCGGCCTTCGGAGACGGTTTTCCGATCAGCTATGCGTACGACGCCGCCGAGTATCTCGAAATCTACGATGGCTTCGATGTGACGGTGACGACCAGGGTACACGGGGCGGGGCTCGCGGCCTCGCTGGGAATCCCTGGATTCCTCATCGGCCATTCGGCGCGCGCTGCGACTGCCGAGGGCTTCTGCGCCACCATCCTCGATCCCAACGAATGGTCGGTGGACGCGGCGCTTGATCTCATAGCGTCGTACGACGCCGCCGCCTCGAAGGCGTTGATTGCCCACAAGGAGGCCGCGCGCGAGGCCACGCTCGGGCATCTGCGGCCAGCGCTTCGCGATCTGGGTTTCGCCGAGTGAGGCCCAAGAAAAATGGGCCGCATGGCGCGGCCCAAGTTCAGGGAGGTTAGGAGGTATCGGATGGTGACACCTCACCCCCATCCATAACCCCAATTCGTTAACAGAAGGTTGAGATCGCGCCGCGCTAGTGGCCGGGGGTTTGGGAGAGGCCCTCGAGTTGGAGGCGGGCGCGTTGCAGGCCGACGATGGCGCTCGGGATGCGGGCGAGCGGGATCGGCACGTCGTGGGAGGTCTTGTCCGAATAGCGCACGTTGAGGATCGCCAGCGCATCGACCGGCGCGATGCGGAGCTCGACCGCGTTGACTTCCTTGACCCGGCCGCGCTTGAGCCCGGTCGGCTTGCCGCAGCGCTCGCGCTCGGCGTGGACCAGCCCGGCGATGCGGTCGAGATCGCCGATGATCTGGTCGATGGCGTCATGGGCGATGGTAAAGCGGTAGACGTTGCCGTGTGCGTCCGCAGCCTCGAAGTAGGCCGCGGCGCCGCCCGCGCGCGCGCCGCCGGCGCGTACGCCGTCGAGCGTGATCTCGATCGGTTGGGCTGCTGTGTTCGCGCTCATCGTCACTGCAGGACGCTGAACAGCGCCAGGAGGCTGCGCGGCGAGGCGTTGGCGATCGCCAGGCCCTGGACCGCGATCTGCTCCTGGATCTGCAGCGAGGTCAGGCGCGCGCTCTCCGCGGTAAGATCGGCGTCGACCAGGTTTCCGACCTCGACCTCGAGGATATCGGAGAGCGCGCTCGTGAACTCGTTCTGGGTCTGAACGCGGATCGCCGAGGAGCCGAGATTGCCGAGCTTGTTGGCGGCGTTGGTGATCGCGGTCGAAACCAGCGTGAGCGCCGAGGCGGCGCCGGCGGAGTCGGTCAGGTCGAGGGTGTTGACCGCGAGCGAGGTGGTGTCGAGCGCCTGCGAGGTGATGATGATGGTGCTGCCGTCCACGGTCGATAGCACCGAGAGCGTGGTCGCCGCCGATTGCACCAGGTTGATGTTGTTGAATTCGGCCGAGAGCACGATCGAAGTGATCTGATCGCGGAGCGAGAGGAAATCGTTGTGAAGCGCCGAGCGCGACGCGGCCGAGAGCGAGGAATCGTTGGCCGAAACCACCTTGGCCTTGATCTCGGTGAGGAGATCGGAGATCGATTCGCCGGCCGCGATGGCCGCGGCGATCGTCGAATCACCGGTCGAGAGCGCGGTCTTGACCGAGCCTAGGCCGGCGATGTCGCCGCGCACCCGCTGGGCGATGGCGAAGGCCGCGGGATCGTCCTGCGGCCCCGAGACCTTGAGCCCGGTGGTGCCCCGAAGCTGGGTGATTTGGAGCTCGCGCGAGATCTGCGCGAGCGCCTGAAGGATAAGGGGCGAAACGCCCACCGAGGACACCATCCGACACCTCCGAAACTGGCGACGCCCGGATTTTTTTGTTG
>CAYUNL010000262.1:2704-3902 GCA_964446055.1 uncultured Alphaproteobacteria bacterium
TGGGGCGCCGTGGAGCTCCAGCGAAGGTCCGTTTCGGGCCGGCGGAGCCAACTCCGACCAGTTCTTGGCCGGGCGGCGGAAATTTAGTTAACCTTAAGAGATGATTATAGTTTGTGGTAAATAAAGTGTAAAGAAAAAAGTATGGTTAACTTTAATGGTTAACATTCGTTACCTCTCGCGAATACGAACACGGCGCCCTCGATGCCGACACCGTTCTCGGCGCGGATGGCGACGCCTCGTCGTCCCTCGACGGCAAAGCCGTGCTCGCGCGCGAGGCGGCGGATGTAGCCCTCGCTGTGTGCGTAGCGCCCGCTTTGGCGGAGCGCGAAATCACCCTCCGCCAGGCTTTCGACCGAAAAGGCGAACAGCCCGCCCACACTCATGCGCCGACTTGCCGCGGCGAAGACCGGTTCGAGCTTCCCGATGTAGATGAACACATCGCCGGCCACGATCAGGTCGAATCGCGAGGTATCGCCGTTGCACCGTTCGAGGAACTCGACGACGTCATCCAGGTGCAACGCATCGTACAAGCCCTTGCGCTTCGCCCGGTCGAGCATTCTCGGGGAGAGATCAAGCCCCTGAAGTTCGTTCACGATGTCCCTGAAGACCTCTCCCACCAGACCCGTGCCGCAGCCGAGATCGAGCGCCCGCCGGAACCCGCGCGCCTCGGACGTGCATCTGTCGCGGCGAACGCGATCCACCATCCGGCGCATCAGCGCCGGCGTGCGATAGCCCAAAAGGTCGACGAGGTGGCGCTCGAAGTGCGGCGCGTACCGGTCGAACAGGTTGCTCACGTATTCCCTGGGCGCAGCCTCGGTGGTGGTTCCGTCGAGCGCCGCGACCATATGCCTCGCGAACGCCGCCGCGGGGTCGAGCGCGAGCACCTGACGGTAGGCGGCCACCGCTTCCTCCAGTCTCCCCTGGGCGTACAGAACGCTTGCGAGGCTGCTGTTCGCTACCGCGCTATCGGGATCGAGTTCGAGGGCGCGCCGAGAGCAGGCCATGGCCCTGTCTAGTTCGCCGCGTTCCCGCAGCGCCATGGCAAGGTTGCAGAGCGCCTCCAGACAGCAGGGATCGGACGCCAGCGCCCGCCGGAAGGCGGCGATGGCCTGCTCCGATTCGCCGACTTGGTGGAGCAGACTGCCGAGATTGTTGTGCGCCTGCGCGTAATCAGGATCGATCTCCAAGGCGCGCCGGC
>CAYUNL010000263.1:0-1821 GCA_964446055.1 uncultured Alphaproteobacteria bacterium
GCGCCCGGGATCGCCGAAGCGATCATCTCCGAGGCGCGCGGCGGGCAATAGGGGTCGTGCTCGCCGGCCACGACCAGGGTCGGACGATCGATGGCACCCAAGTCCTGAATAATCGGTGCCTCCCGGAGCCTGAGCATCGCCCGCCCGGCGTTCAGGTATCCCTCGGCATCCCGGACCGCGCCGATGCGAAGCCGCTGGTATTCGGCGATCAACTGCTCGTCGCCCATGGCGAAACAGCCGCGGGCATCGTCGGTGTTGAGGGCCGCGAGGGCCGCGAGCCCGCCGTTCGCCACAGTGTCGAGGCGATGGCGGAAGAACTCCTCGCCCGCGCGGCCTACCTTGCAGGAGCTGGCAACGAGAACCAATCCCTTCGTCAAGCTCGGGAAGTCCAGCGCGAACCGTTGGGCGATGACACCGCCCATGGAGAACCCGATGAGCCAGGCGGGGCCGACACCCCGGGCGCTGAGCACCTGGGCCAGATCGTCCGCCATCTGGTCCACGGTCCCGTTGCCGGCGCCCACGGGGCTCGCGCCGAAGCCCCGGACGTCGTAAGCGACGACCTCCATCGACCGTTCGAGGAAGGGCACCTGGCGCGCCCACACGCTCCGCTCCTCGGACAGGCCGTGGATCAGGACGGCGGCGGCCTTTCCCGTCTCTTCCCGTTCCACCACTTTGTCGCTCCCCGCTCCGGCCGCGCCGGTGCCTACTTCAAGTGCTTGATGATACCTTCGGAAATCTCCTCCATGCGCGCCTGCCGGCCGCCCGCGCCGGCGCGAAAGGCCAGGGTTACTCCGTCGAGCCCCAGCTTTCCGAGCTTGCGAATACGCTCGAGGCACTCGTCGCGCGGCCCGGCGAGGGCCACGAAGTCCGTGAACGCGTCGGACACGGCGCTCTTGTGCGCGGCATGGGAGGACATGTGCTCGAGACGGTCGTACGCGTCGCTGGCCGACTTGAAATCCTCCTTGAAGGGATGGAGGAATTCAGGAAGCTCCTTCCACTTGCTGAAGGTCTCGGCTTGGGACGCGACCCAGTGGCCAACGTCATCGCGGGCCTGGGCGCGGTCGTCGGAGATGGCGATGTTGGCCCACAGGTGGAGGCGGATATCGCCGAAGTCGCGGCCGACCTCCTCGGCACCCCGCCGGACGTGGTCGATCTGCCACTGGGTGAATTCCTCGTTGGCTCCGCCCATCATGATCACGCCATCGGCGACGCGCCCGCACATACGCAGGATGCGCGGCTGATTGGCGGCGACGTAGATGGGAATCCGGCCTGTCGCGGTCACCAGGCGATAGGGCTTGCCGTCCGCTCCGGCCACTTCGCCGCCGTCGCACAAGGTGTTGATATCGTTGATGGATTGTTCGAGGAACTTGATGGTCGCCGGCTTGAGTCCGACGGAATAGACGGCCGTCCATCCGGTGCCCAATCCGATGAGGGCGCGACCCTGGCTGACTTCCTGGAGGGCGGTGAACGAGCACGCGATCGTGGTCGGGTGGCGGGTTATCGGGTTGGTCACGCCAGTGCCGAGCAGGATGCTCGAGGTGCTTACCGCGCACAGGGGCAGCGCCGTATAACAGTCCTTCATCGAGAGCTGGACATCGGCGATCCAGGCGCTGTCGAAGCCCAGGGCCTCGGCGTTCGCGACCACTTCCGCCGTATGGGATATCGGCTCGCGCGGGCTGATCCCGAGGGAAACACCAACCTTCACTTCGGTAGCCTCCTCAATACGGTCGCCTTGCCTGGGCCGGCCCACGATCAGCAACGATCCCGCGGGCCGCGAGCGTGACAATGGATGTAGAAACAACCGCCCGGCCCGTAAACTTG
>CAYUNL010000263.1:1880-3340 GCA_964446055.1 uncultured Alphaproteobacteria bacterium
AGGGTTGGGCTCACGTAACGATTTCATCACGTAATTGCAAACGGCGATCGACCCTCGTGGCATTCGGACCGAAGCCGATCAGTCGGCGATGGTTTGCGCCTCGCTGATGATCCAGTCGTGAAAGTCCTGAGCGTTCGGAGTCAGCCGGATACCCCGGGGAGCAGCCAGAAATACCGCGAGGCCCTTCGAACATGCGTGCTCGATGGGCCGGACGAGCCAGCCTTGGTCGAGCAAATCGCCGACGACGTGGCTAAACCCGAGGGCCAGGCCCTGGCCGTCCAACGCCGCTTGTATGACGTTGGCGTAGCTATCGAATCCGAGCGACCGGACCGTCGCCGGCATCGATACGCCCAGTTCCTCCATCCACCAGTTCCAATTCTCGAAGGAATGGGTCGGCCCATCCAGGCTCAACAGGGTGTGCTCCAGGAAATCCTCCGGCGACTTCATCGGCTCGACGCGGCGAACATAGTCGGGTGAGCAGACGGGTATCGATTCCACGTCGAACAGGTGGGTTGTGGTGAGGCCAGGCCATTTACCGTCGCCGTAGCGGAGTCCCAAGTCGATGCCTTCGGCCAGGAGGTCCGGAGGGATATCGGAAACGTTCACGCGGATTTCCACATTGGGGTGCGCGGAGCGAAACCGGGGAAGGCGCGGAGTCAGCCAGAACGACGCGATGGCGATCGTCGCGGTCACGGAAACCTTGGCGTCCTGGTGGAGTCGTTGGAGGCTCGCCGCCGAACGCGCGATGTTCGTAAGGCCCTCCGCGACCACCGCGTGAAGCTCCTTGCCCGCGGACGTCAGTTCCAAGGCGCGGTAAAGCCGAACGAACAGGTTGATGCCGAGGTGGCTCTCGAGAATCCGGATCTGCCGGCTGACGGCTTCGCGGCTGATCAACAACTCCTGCGCCGCGCGGGTAAAGCTGAGGTGGCGGGCCGACGCCTCGAAGGCGACCAGGCTGTTCACCGGTGGAAGTCTCGAACGCAGGCTTCGCATGAAAGAATTGTTACGTAATCAGAAACCTTTTTCAAGTTTACGCGCCGTCGGGAAGGGGCCTTTTATTGGGCCGTATTCGGAGTGCGGCTCTCAATGTCATCAACGGCGCCCTCGATCCTCCGGCCCACACATCTGCCCGAGCTGGAGCTCCACCGCCCGACGACGCTCGACAATCTGTTGGGGTTCGTGGGCAATGGGGCGGCCGCGCTTGCCGGGGGAACCGACATCGTGCCGGCGGCCGCTCAGCGCGGGGAGCCGCGGCGGCTTGCCTGGACGGGCGGCGTCGATGAGTTGCTGGCCTTCGAGCCAGACGGCGACCCGCTCCGGGTGGGTGCCGCCGTTACCCTGTCCCGCCTCGTCCGCTCGGCGGCCTTTCGCGCCGCGGCACCGGCGGTAGCCGACGGGGCCCAGTCGATCGGGTCGGTGCAACTGCGCAACCAGGCCACGCTCGTGGGCAACGTCTGCAC
>CAYUNL010000263.1:3350-3889 GCA_964446055.1 uncultured Alphaproteobacteria bacterium
TCCGGGCTTGCTGGTACACGACGCGGCGGTCGAGATCGCAAGCGCCACCGGCACTTCGCGCCTCGTCGACCTGCGGGACTTCCTGGTCGGCCCCGGCGCGACGGCTCTCGAAGGCGGCGAGTTGGTGGTGGGAATTTGCCTTTCCCGGCTGCGGCGCGGGGAGGCAAGCGCCTACCAACGATTCACCCAACGCCAGGCCCTCGACCTGGCGTTCGCCAGCGTCGCCGCCCGCCTCGCTTTCGAAGCCGACGGCCGCACCGTGGCATCCGCCCAATTGGCACTCGGCGCCGTCGCACCAACGGCGATGCAGGCGCCGGAGGCGGCGGCAACCCTGGTCGGCCGCCCTCTGTCCGACGCGGCGCTGCGCGCTTGCGCCGAGGCGGCTGCCGAGGCATGCGCGCCAATCTCCGACCACCGGGCGAGCGCCGATTACCGGCGCCAGCTCGTGAAGGCCCTGGTTGTCGACGTGGTACCGGCGGCCGGCCGGCGGGCGCTGGTATCAGCTCTGGAGGAGGCCGGCTCATGACGGCCCACCCGAC
>CAYUNL010000264.1:0-3871 GCA_964446055.1 uncultured Alphaproteobacteria bacterium
GATCAGTTCCTCACCAGCAAAGACCGGTTTGACGACGCCGACATCCGAGAGGTGAGTTCCTCCGGTGAACGGATCGTTGACCAGGTAGACGTCACCCTCGCACACGCGCGCACCAAACTTTTGAATCACCGTTTGAACGTGGCCCTGGAAGGTTCCGGTAAACGCTGTGATGCCGTTGGCCTGCGAGAGTAGCTGGGCGTTCGCGTCGGTGATGCCACACGCGAAATCCAATACCTCGTATATCACCGGGCTCATGCTGCACCGCGCGAGCACCAGCCCCATCTCGGTCGCGGCGGCCACGAGCTTGCCGTGGATGATCTCTAGCGTAACCGGATCGGCCGTCCCCTCTGGATCCGGCGCCGCGGGGGTGATGAGCGCTTCCTGCATCTGCAAAGTCTCGGTCAAAGCCGCCGTGTGTGCAAGCCAGGGTGGCACGGCTGTGCTAAGGTGAACCGGATCCAAAAAGGGGGAAGGCGATGAACGAGCCGGCGGCCAATCTTGGTGCGGGCATTCGGAGCCGGGTGAGTGAGCGGGCGCTGGCGCTCTACGACGAAGCGCTGGCGTGGGACATGACGCTGCCGTGGTCGGTGGGCTACGCTGACGAGGACGTTACGCTTCCCCGGTTCAAAGAGGCCGGGGTCGATTTCATCTCGCTAACGGTGAACGACTTTCCCGGCTCGCTCGCGGGAACCATGCGCCAGATCGCGGCGGTGACCGCACACGTACGGGCGCGCGCCGATAGCATGGTCCTGATCTCATCGGTCGATGACATCCTGGCCGCCAAGAAGGCGGGCAAACTCGCGCTCGCCTTCAACCTGCAGGAAACCAACCCGCTGGAGGGCGAGGTCGATCTGGTGCAGACCTATTTCGATCTCGGCGTCCGCTACATGCTCTTGGCGTACAACCAGAAAAACCGGGTCGGCGATGGCTGCGCCGAGCGCACCGACGCCGGCCTGAGCCGCTTCGGGGTGCGCCTAATCGAGGAGATGAACCGGGTAGGAATGTTGGTCGACGGCGCACACTCGGGCTACCGCACCACCATGGAGGCGATGGAGGTGACCTCTGCCCCCTTCATCTTCTCGCACTGCCTGGCTCACGAGTTGTTCACTCACTACCGCAATATCCGCGACGACCAGATCAAGGCCTGCGCCAAGTCCGGCGGGGTGATCGGCGTCAACGGTGTCGGCATCTTTCTCGAAGATCCGGAAGCGACGAGCGAGGCGATGTTCCGGCATATCGATCACATCGCCAAGCTGGTGGGCCCCGAGCACATCGGTCTCGGTCTGGATTACGTCAGAGATACCGAACGCCTCGCCAGCTGGACGATTGCCAATGCCGACATGTGGCCGCCCAACGCCGGCAAGCCCACTGTCGCGACGACGTTTGCCCAGCCAGAACAGTTCGTCGAGCTGACCGACATCATGCTCGAGCGCCAGTATTCGGAATCGGACGTACGTGGCATCCTGGGCGAGAATTTCGCCCGCGTCGCGCGGCAGGTGTGGAGGGAACCGACCCTCTCGTAGGCGGCCCGGACCCACGCTCGCGGGCAGCCAGGAAGATTGACCGGAGGGCAACGCGAGCAGTAGTATTCCGCCACACCTTGTGTATCGAGGTCCAAGATAATCCAGTCGCTCGAAACTGCGACGGACAACGGGAGTGATACTCATGAAATCAAGATTTGTGACGATTCTGCTTGCCGCGCTCCTAGCGGCGCCCTTGGCCGTTGCCCAGGCCCAGGAGAAGCGGGTATTCAGTATGGAGGAGGCGGCGGTTGGCGAGTTCGATCCGGCGCACGCCACCGATTTTGCCGATTTGATCCTGGTCTCCAACATTTACGACACCTTGACCTGGGTCGGTCCCGGCGGAAAGGTTATTCCCCATCTTGCCGAGAGTTGGACCTCCTCGGACGACGGGCTCGTTCATACCTTCAAGCTGCGGACCGACGTCAGGTTCCACGACGGCACGCCATTGACGGCCGATGACGTGGTGTTCTCGCTGGAGCGGATGGTCGATCTGGCGCTCGGTTTCTCTCACCTCTTTAGGGGTTGGGTGAAATCCGCCGAAGCACTTGATTCGCATACGGTGAAGTTTACGCTGGAGCGGCCCTATGCGCCGTTCCTCGCAGCGCTGGTCAGGCTTCCGATCATCAACAAGAAGCTGTTGCTGACGAAAATCCAGGAGGGCGACCATGGCGATCGCGGCGATTATGGCCGCGCCTTTCTCGAGAGCAACGATGCCGGCTCGGGCGCCTACGCGGTGGTTTCCCACAACAAGCAAGAGCTCACCGTGATGGAGCGGTTCGACGGCTACTGGCTGCCGTTCGGCCCCAAGTCGCCCGACGAGGTGCGCATGCGCTACAGCCTCGAGCCCGCCACCCTTCGCGCGCTGATGGAACGCGGCGAGCACGACGTCTCGTCGATGTGGCAGCCCTACGAGGTCTACTCGGGGCTCGATAGAGTCGACGGCATCACGGCGGTGGGCGAGCCGCAGACCGGCGCGGGCTACATCAAGATCAACACCAAGAACCCGCCCACCGACAACGTCCACGTGCGTAGGGCGATCGCGCTCGCGACCGACTACGAAGCACTACAGGACATCATTAAGATCAAGGATGGCCTGTTCGCCGGCGCACCCGCCCGCGGCCCGATCCCCGGTGGAATGACCGGTTACGACGAAAGCCTGACGCCGCTGACCCGAGATCTGGAGGCGGCGAAGAAGGAGCTCGAACTCGCTGGCTACGATGCCAATACCTGGCCGCCAGTCGAGATCGCGTCGCAGCTGTGCTGTTTCCTGCACCAGAAGGTCGCGCTTCTGTTGGCCGCGAACCTGGCCGAGATCGGCCTCAAGGCCACAATTACGGAAGTCACCTTTCCTGCGTGGATCGAGCGCGCGACATCGCCAGAAACGTCGGCCAACGCTACGTTCGTAATCCACAATGCGGCGACGCCGGACATCGATCCGCTTCTCTACGAGCTTTACCACTCAAGCGGTAAGGGCCTCTGGAGTTCGACGGAGTGGCTGCTGAACGATGACATCGACGCCGTGCTCGAGGAGGCCCGGGGTGAGGTGGACGCGGCGAAGCGTGAGGAGTTGTACAAGAAGGTGCAACGCATGATCATTGCCGAGCAGCCTGACGTGTTCGCCTTCGACTCGATCGGCGTCTTCGCAAGGCGTGACAACATCAGGCTTCCCTTCGAGGACCCGGCGAAGCTCACCGGCTTCATCTGGGCCGACTTCAACTACCGGCTCACCGAGGTCGACTGAGACCGTATCGGTTGAATTGGTCATGAGTGATGGTGGCGGCCCCGCAACGGTGGCCGCCACCTGCTTTTTCGGCCCTTAGGTTCCGACCATGATCGTCGTGCGATTCCTCGGACGGCGGCTCGTCCTGGGCGTCTTGGTGATGATCGGGCTGTCTATCCTGATCTTCCTGGTCGCGCGCGTGATTCCGGGCGATCCCGCGCGGCTCGCGCTAGGCTACAAGGCCTCGCAGGAGATGGTCGATCTCTATCGCGACCGCCTGCACTTGAACGAGCCGATCCCGGTCCAGTACTGGGAGTTCCTCAAGGGACTGTCCGAGGGCGATCTCGGCGAGTCGACCTTCTATCACAGCCCAGTGTCGCAAAACATCGCCGATTTTCTGCCCGCGACCTTGGAGCTCGTGATCGCGGCCGGCATCGTAATGGTGATCTTCGGCATCCCGCTAGGCGTGATCGCCGCCCGCTACCGAGACGGTCCGATCGACAACGTCGCGCGACTCGTCGCGCTGTTGGGCGTGGTGAGCCCCAGCTTCGTTTGGGCGATCTTCCTGATGCTGTTGTTCGGTCTCAGCCTAGGCCTATTGCCCGTGGCGGGGCGGCTTGTCGATCCC
>CAYUNL010000265.1:0-872 GCA_964446055.1 uncultured Alphaproteobacteria bacterium
GCGAATTGGCGTGCATCAGCAGCATGCGGCCCACCCGCTCGCGCTTGTTCTTCACGGTATTGAGGACGTTCGACCCTGCCTCAAGGACGCCGGAATAGACACGGACGAAGCTCAATGAGCCGACGTACGGATCGGCCATGATCTTGAACGCGAGCGCTGCGAATGGCTGGTCATCCGAAGATTCGCGGATCACATCGTCTTCGCCGTCGGCATCGTGCCCATGAACCGACGGGACATCGGCCGGCGAAGGAAGATAATCGACGACGGCATCCAAGAGCGGTTGCACGCCCCGGTTCTTGAACGCCGAGCCGTTAAGGACCGGGACGAACGTACCGGCGAGCGTGCCGGCGCGGATACAGCGCTTGAGCGTCGCCTCGTCGGGTTCCTGGCCGTCCAGATACGCCTCCAGCGCCGCATCGTCGGCCTCGAGCGCGGTTTCCACCATCCGCGCGCGGTAGGTGGTCGCAAGCTCCAACATGTCGGCGGGCACGTCCTCATCGAAGAACTCGGCGCCCAGGGTTTCCTCGCGCCACACCAGGGCACGCATGCGTACCAGATCGACGACGCCGCGGTAGTGCACCTCGGCGCCGATGGGCAGTTGGGTGACGAGCGGCAATGTCGCCAACCGCTCTTCGATCATGTCCACACAGCGGAAGAAGTCAGCGCCAACGCGGTCCATCTTGTTGATAAAGCACACCCGCGGGACGCCATAGCGGTCAGCTTGGCGCCACACGGTCTCGCTTTGCGGCTCGACCCCTGCGACGCTGTCAAAGATGGCGACCGCCCCGTCGAGCACGCGCAAGGAGCGCTCGACCTCGATCGTAAAATCGACGTGCCCCGGGGTATCGATGATGTTGATCAGGTGGTCACGC
>CAYUNL010000265.1:882-3867 GCA_964446055.1 uncultured Alphaproteobacteria bacterium
TCCTGCTCCATCCAGTCCATGACCGCGGTGCCGTCGTGGACCTCGCCCATTTTGTAGGAGCGTCCGGTGTAATAGAGGATGCGCTCGGTCGTCGTCGTCTTGCCGGCGTCGATATGGGCCATGATCCCGATATTTCGGTAGCGCTCAAGCGGAGTGGTACGGGACATGGCCTTGGTGCTCAATTTCGGGACGGCGCCGCTACCAGCGGTAGTGCGAGAACGCTTTGTTAGCCTCGGCCATGCGATGGGTGTCCTCGCGCTTCTTCACAGCGGTACCGCGATTGTTCGCCGCGTCAAGGAACTCCGCAGACAGTCGCTCGGTCATGGTCTGCTCCGAGCGGCCGCGCGCAGTGCTTATCAGCCAGCGAATCGCTAGCGCCTGACCGCGTTCGGATCGGACCTCAACCGGCACCTGATAGGTCGCGCCGCCGACGCGGCGCGAGCGCACCTCAAGCGCTGGTCTGACATTGTCCAGTGCGTCGTGGAAGACCTTCAGTGGATCTTGCCCCGTTCGTTCCTGAATCCGGCCGAACGCGCCGTACAGGATGCCCTCGGCGACCGATTTCTTGCCGGCGTACATCAGTGAGTTCATGAACTTCGTCACCACGCGGTCGCCGAACTTGGCATCGTTCAGGACTTCACGTTTCTCGGCGGCGCGACGGCGGGACATAAGTCTATGGTTCTATTGAGGCCGCTTGGCGCCGTACTTCGAACGCCGCTGGCGCCGGTCCGATACCGCTTGAGTATCGAGTACGCCGCGAATGACATGGTAGCGAACGCCTGGCATATCCTTGACCCGGCCGCCGCGGATCATGACCACCGAGTGCTCTTGGAGGTTGTGGCCCTCGCCGGGGATGTAGCTGATCACTTCGAAACCATTGGTGAGCCTCACGCGCGCGACCTTGCGAAGCGCCGAGTTCGGCTTCTTCGGCGTCGCAGTGTAGACCCGCGTGCAAACGCCGCGCCGCTGCGGACAGGCCTCGAGTGCGGGCACCTTGTTGTGCCCAACTTGGCGTTCGCGCGGCTTGCGCACCAACTGATTTACCGTCGGCATACCTTCGCCTTTCGGCCATCCCCAAGGCAGAACAATACACGGCAGCGCACGCTTCGCTACGCTCGCTGCCGCACGGGCGCCCGAGGCGCCCCAATGACAAATCCCCAAAGTGCCACCGGCGCATCGTCTGGGCTGCGCACCCACCACCTGCGCCAAAATGAGCGCCAGAGTGTAGTTAGCGGCGAGACACGGCGTCAAGCAAAAACGGGCCGGTTCCCCAGGGTTTCCGCGCCCAATGCGCGTGCTTGAAGGACCCTCTCGGCGGCGCGTGCCCGTACGAAAGGGGGCTCAGGCGACCGAGCTTGCCTCGTCAGCATCAGCAGCTGCACGCTCGGCCTCTTCGGCGCTTCGCTCGGCCTCACGCTGCGCCTCGATCGCCGCTTCGACTTCGCGGTCGCGCTCCAGTGCGATCTCTTTGAAGCGATTGATCGCGTTGCCAGTACCGGCCGGGATCAGACGTCCGACGATCACGTTCTCCTTGAGGCCGACCAATCCATCGACACGTCCTGAGACAGCGGCCTCGGTGAGCACCCGCGTTGTTTCCTGGAACGAAGCGGCCGAGATGAATGAGCCGGTTTGCAGCGACGCCTTGGTGATTCCGAGCAGCACCGCGTCGGCCGTCGCCGGCTTGCGACCCTCCTCCTCGGCCTGCGCATTGACCTCGTCGAATTCGATCCGATCGACCTGCTCGCCAACCAAGAAAGTGGTTTCGCCGGGGCTGACGATCTCGACCTTCTGTAGCATCTGGCGGGCAATGACCTCGATATGCTTGTCGTTGATCTTGACGCCCTGCAACCGGTAGACCTCCTGAATCTCTGCGATCAGGTACCGGGCCAAGGCCTCGACGCCGAGGATTCGAAGGATGTCGTGCGGCACTGGGTTACCGTCGAGCAGCAAATCGCCTTTCTCTACGAAATCGCCCTCGCGGACGCTAATGTGCTTGCCTTTGGCAACCAAGTACTCGGCCGGATCGCTGCCGTCTTCGGGCCGTACGACGATGCGCCGCTTTGCCTTGTAGTCCTTGCCGTACTCGACCGTCCCTGAGACCTCGCTCATCACGGCGTGGTCCTTGGGAATTCGGGCCTCGAAGAGCTCCGCGACGCGCGGCAGACCGCCGGTGATATCACGTGTCTTCGTCGATTCACGGGGGATGCGGGCCAAGACATCGCCAGCGTGGACCTCGGCCCCATCCTCGACTGAGAGGATGGCGTCCACGGAAAGGAAATAACGCGCCTCCATGTCGTTGGCGAGCGTTACGACTTCACCCTTCTTGTCGCGCAAGGTGATACGGGGGCGAAGCTCGGCCCCTTTCGGCTGTTGACGCCAGTCTATGACCACCTTGTTGGCGATGCCCGTTGCTTCGTCGACGTACTCGCGCATCGAGACGCCCTCCACAAGGTCGCTGAAGGTGACGATACCCTCGCGCTCGGTGATGATCGGAATGGTGTAGGGATCCCACTCGAGGAGCTTGTCGCCCTTCTCCACCGGCGCGCCATCATCGAACAGAAGCCGCGCCCCGTAAGGCACGCGGTGCCGCGCTTTTTCACGACCCTTGTCATCAACGAGACATATCTCAAGGTTTCGCCCCATTACGACGAGGCGGCCCGCGGAGTCCTCGATGACGTTGCGGTTGTTGATCTTGATGGCGCCAGCGTAAGCGACATCGACGCTCGACTGCTCCGCCAACTGCGCGGTCCCACCGATGTGGAAGGTGCGCATCGTGAGCTGGGTACCTGGCTCGCCGATCGACTGCGCCGCGATCACGCCGACTGCTTCGCCCATGTTGACTGGAGTGCCTCGCGCAAGGTCGCGTCCGTAGCAGGTCGCGCACACGCCGCGCCGGCTCTCGCAGGTGAGAACCGAGCGGATGAGAACAGACTCAACACCAGCATTTTCGACACGCTCGCACGCGTCCTCGTCGATCTCCACGCC
>CAYUNL010000266.1:0-3858 GCA_964446055.1 uncultured Alphaproteobacteria bacterium
TGATGGCGGACGCCTTCGCCGAGGTGCTCGAGTACTACATGAGCACGGTCAAAGTGGACGCGCTTTTGATCGCGGGCTCGAACGGCGAAGGTTACGCAATGACTACGGGCGAGCTGCGCCGCGTGAGCCGGGCCGCAGCCTCCGAACGCTACCAGTGCAAAGTCGCGCACGTCGCGCCCGCGCTGGGTCGAGACCGCGCGGATCGCGCCGATCATCTCGGAGTTGGCGATCAGGTGGACGCCGTACGCGGCATCCGCAAGATCGAGGCCGAGAGGGTCGGCGATCTCATTCTTGAGTGCCGCGCGCGCGGGCTCGGGCACCACCTTGATGGCGCCGCCGGCGATGCGCTCGGGGTTGAGATAACCGAGAATCAGGTTGGCGTCGGTTACCGTGGGCCGCTCGCCGCCGGCGCCATAGCAGACCGGCCCGGGCGCCGCGCCCGAACTCTGTGGCCCGACCCGTAGCGAGCCGCCCGAATCGAGCCACACGATCGAGCCGCCACCGGCGCCGACCTCGGCGATGTCAATCGCCGGAACGGTGATCGGGTAGCCGCCGCCGCCGGTCAGCCGCGTGGTCGCCGACATGTGCCCGCCGACCTCGTATTCGGTGGTCTTCAGGAACTCGCCCTTCTCGATGATCGAGGCCTTGGCCGTGGTGCCACCCATATCGAAGGTGACGGCGTTCTTCAGTCCCATACCGGCAACGAAGTGGCGCGCCGCCAGGACTCCGGCGGCGGGACCGGATTCGATCATGTTCACCGGCTCGCGCGCAGCCCGGGCGGCGCCCATCAGCCCGCCGCCCGACTGCATGATGAGAAGCGGTCCGTCGATCGCCTCCTTTCGTAGCAGCCCGGCCAGAGAATCGACGTAGCGCCGGACCGTCGGCTGCACATAGGCGTTGATCGCGGTGGTCGAGGTACGCTCGAACTCACCGATGCGCGGCAGGATATCCGCGGAAACCGAGATGTCGAGCTCGGGGGCGCGCGCCCGTAGCGCGTCGGCGACGGCGTGCTCGTGGACCGGATTGGCGTAAGAGTTGAGAAGACAGACCGCAACCGATTCGGCGCCGGCGGCGAGCGCCGCATCGACCGCCCTTTCGATGGCGTCTTCCCCGAGCGCCGTGACGATCTCGCCCCGATGGTTGATCCGCTCAACGACCTCGACGATACGGTCGCGTGGCACCAGGACGGGACGCTTGTCGTAAAAGAGATTGAAGAGTTCGGGAATGCGCAGGCGGCCGATCTCAAGAACGTCGCGGAAGCCTGCCGTGGTGATCAGCACGCAGCGGGCCCCGGCGCGCTCCAGGATGGCGTTGGTGGCGACCGTTGTCGCGTGGACAACCTCGGAGGCGCCCCCCGCGGCGACGTCCAGATCGGCGAGGGCCGCCCGTGCGCCTGCGATCACGCCCTCGGCGTAGTCCTCCGGGGTCGACAGAATCTTGCGGACCGCGAGCCCCCCCGATTCCGTGGTCAACACGACATCGGTGAACGTGCCGCCAATATCGACGCCCAGCCTATAGTTCTGCACCATCCCTGGTTCTCCCTTGCGCCCCTCTATATCCGATGTGGAGCACCGCCCACAATACAGTGCATGCAGGGATGCGGTCCTATATCCTGTCGTGGGGTCAACCGTGACACGAACCATTGCCTGATCTGATTCGCCTTGGCGCCGGCCACCTGGTCCTCGGCGTGAGCCCGGCCGGCGGAACGATCGTGTCGTTTCAGCTCGACCGCGGCCAAGATGCCGTCAATCTCTTACGACCCGCCGCGCCCCACGACATCGAGAACGGCGACCCGCTGGGCGCGAGCGCGTTTCCGTTGGTCCCGTTCTTTGCCTTTGCGCGCTCGGGCAGCATCGCGTTTGAAGGCAAAGAGTGGCCGATGGCGCCCAATCATGCCTCGGAGGCGTTCCCGCTTCACGGCGACGGCTGGCTTGCCGAGTGGAAGGTGGAGCGCGCCGATGACACGAGCGCGACGCTGACCTACAGACATGACAGCAGCGGCGGGTACCCTTTCCCCTACCGGGCGCGACTCGACTTTGACCTGGACGCCGTGGCGCTCACGGTCAAGGTGTCGGTGACCAACGACGGAAACGGGGCGATGCCCGCCGGAATCGGCTTGCACCCATACTTCCCCAAGACCGACGACGTCGAGCTACACGCCCGCATGTCGGGGGTATGGCCCGAACCCCCAGATCCGACGCGACTGGGTGCCCAGGCCCTGCCACGGGAGTGGGATTTCAACGATGGCCGTCGCCTGGGGCAAATCGAGTTGGACCACTGTTTCAGCGGGTGGGACGGTCGGGCCACCGTGACGTGGCCAAGCCGGGCTCTGGCGCTCGATGTCACCGCCGATCCGGTGCTCGGCGTCTTGTGCGTGTGGAGCCCGAAAGGCGAGAGTTTCTTTTGCGCCGAGGCGGTTAGCCACGTCAACGACGGCTTCTTCGAAATGGCGCGCGGGGCGCCCGGTCACGGGATGCGAGTCCTGAACCCCGGTGAGACGCTTTCCGGCGCCGTTCGCTTCCAGCCGCGTCAACTCGACGAGGAGGTCTGACCGATGCCGCGCGACCCAAGGTTCGATCCCCTGTTCGAGCCGATCCAGATCGGCCCCAAGACCCTGAAGAACCGCTTCTACCAGGTGCCGCAGTGCACCGGCGTCGGGGTCCAGCGGCCGGGCGCCAACGCCGCCCACCGTGCAGTCAAGGCCGAGGGTGGCTGGGCCGCGCTCAACACCGAGGCCTGTTGCATCCACCCCGAGGTCGACCAGACCGCCTCGACGGTCACGACAATCTGGGACGAAGGCGACGTCATCAACCACCGCCACATGGTGGATTCGGTCCATGCCTGGGGGGCGCTCGCCGGCATTGAGCTCTGCTACGTCGGCGGCTTGATCGACAATCTCGGCCACCGGGCCGTCGCCGCTGCGGCCTACCAGTTCCCCTCGCCATGGATTCCCCAGGTCTACAGCTACGAGGCCGATGCCGAGGACTTTGCGCGCATCCACCGCATGTACCTCGAGGCCGCCAAACGGGCGCTCGATGCCGGCTTCGATATCATCTATGTCCACGGCACCCATGGCGCCTTCCCGGTCCAGATGTTGTCGAAGCACTTCAATCGCCGCAGCGACGGCTACGGCGGATCATTCGAGAACCGCGCCCGCTTCTGGGTCGAGCTATTGGAGGGCCTGAAGGCAGCAACCGGAGATTCCTGTGCCATCGCCACGCGATTCTCGGTCGATCAAATCTCGGGACCTTATGGCGTCGAAGTCGGGGACGAGGGCCTTCGCTTCGTCGAGCACATTACCCGGCTGGGGCTTCTCGACCTCTGGGACGTAAACATCTCGGGCCTGCACAATTGGGGGGAGGACGCGGCATCGTCGCGTTTTCACGGATCGAACCATCAGCTGCCCTGGACCCGCGAGGTGAAAAGGATCGCCAAGGTGCCGGTGGTCGGCGTCGGCCGCTTCACCAGCCCCGACGACATGGTCAAGGTGATTGTCTCGGGGCAATACGACATCATCGGCTGCGCTCGGCCCTCGATCGCCGATCCGTGGTTGCCGCGCAAGATCGACGAGGGGCGGATCGAGGACATCTGCGAATGCATCGGCTGCAATATGTGCATCTCGCGCTTCGAGGGCGGCGGCGTGATCGTCTGTACCCAGAACCCGACTGCACTCGAGGAGTACCGCCGGGGCTGGCATCCCGAGCGCTTCGAGGCGGCGGAGGATCCCGGCTCGGTCATGGTGGTGGGCGGCGGGCCAGCGGGAATGGAGTGCGCCCGCGTTCTCGTCTTGCGCGGCTACACGGTGCACCTGGTCGAAGCCGAGCCCGAGCTCGGCGGCCATCTGCGGCACGTTGCGCG
>CAYUNL010000267.1:0-3839 GCA_964446055.1 uncultured Alphaproteobacteria bacterium
ACGGATCGAGACCCCCTGCGCATCGGCAGCCTCCAACGCACCGAGAAGCCGGCGCATCCTGGATCTCTTCTCGGGTCTCTTCGGTCCCGGCGGTTTGCGAAGTCTGTGCTGTCATCTATTGCTATCCCTTGAACCTGCTGCGAGCCGACCGATCCTCACCGCGCCACCCCGGCTTCCGGATCGACATCATCGCCGATCGCATCTCGCGACTGCCGCTGCGCTTCCAGCGTGCGCAGCCGGTCGAGCGTCGCCTCCTCCATGTTCTCGGCCAACTCGGCCACCGCCTCGTCCACCCCGGCGACATCGGCTTCGATGCCTCTGTGGCGGGCAAATAGATGCCGCCAGCCGGCCTCGGCCTCCGAGGCGTCCGCTTCCGGCCGCGCCCATGGCTCGACCACACGCCAACCCGCTCCGGCGGCGCAATCCGCGATGTCCCCTAGCCCCCGCTCATTCAGTTGGCATCTCAAGCCTTCCGAGTCAAGTGAGCCCTGGCTTTCGTGGCACTCGCGAATCGCGCTGAGAAGCGACCGAAGGTTCTTGTCCAGCGGCGAGAACTCTTGGCATTCCTTCCAAACCGAACCGATAATCTCGGGATGGTTAAGCAGCGTCACGAGCAACAGGCGCTCGCGCGTGGCGCCTGACGCTTGCCCTCCCGCGGCCAATCCGTAACGCCGCTGCAGCCGCGAGCCCTGGCGTCGCACTCCCTTGGGCGAGGCGCGCCGCGGACTTCGGTGTAGTCGCTCGGCAAGCCGACCATCGAAGAACTCGCGATAGTAGGCGCGGACCGTGTTGTCGCCGATCCGGCGCGTCAGTTCGGCCAGCGTGCGCTGCAACAGCGCTCGACGTTCCGGAGTGTCGAGGGACTTCCCCGCCAAGGCCGAGCCCCACAAGACCTCGGCGAGCGGCTCGGCCGCATCCAGAAGCTCGCTCAAGACCTCGATCCCTTCGCCGCGGACGACGCTGTCGGGATCCTCGCCCCACGGCAGGAAGGCGAAGCGCAGCGAGCATCCCGGGCGCAAGCCCGGGAGCGCCCGCTCGGCCGCCCGCTCGGCCGCCTTGCGGCCCGCCGCGTCACCGTCGAGGCATAGAATCGGTTCGGGCGCGGCTCGCCACAGCAGCGCGATCTGGTCCTCGGTGATCGCGGTGCCGAGCGGGGCAACAACGTGACGGAGGCCGGCGCCATGGAGAGCGATCACGTCCATATAGCCCTCGACGATGACGACCGTGCCGCTTTCGCGCACCGCCGGCGCGGCGAGCGCCAGCCCGTAAAGCACCGAACCCTTGTGGAATACAGGTGTCTCGGGCGAGTTGAGATACTTCGCCTTGGCCTCGCCGAGCGCCCGGCCGCCGAAGGCGATGACCCTTCCGGTGCGGTCGGTGATCGGGAACATCACTCGGTCGCGGAAGCGGTCGAAGCTTGCGCCTCCGTCGTCGGGCTTGATCAGCAGTCCGGCCTCGATCAGCCGCGCCTCGTCAAAGCCGCGTGCCGTCAGCGCCTCCTTCAGCCCCGTGCGGCGGCTAGGCGCGAAGCCAAGCCGAAACGTGCCCACCGTCGCCGCGCTCACGCCGCGCTTCTCGATATATTGCCGCGCCGTCGCTCCGCTTGCGTGCGCGAGTTGGGCCTCGAACCACGCCGCGGCGCCCTCGAGCACCGGATACAGCGTCTCGTCGCGCTTTTGTCGCTCCGCAGCCCGCGGATCGCGCGCCGGCATCGCCAGACCCGCCTCGCCGGCCAAGCGTTCGACCGCCTCGGGAAACCCAAGGCCCTCTGTCTGCATCACGAAATCGAACGCGCTACCGTGGGCGCCGCAGCCGAAGCAATGGTAGAACTCTTTGTCCTCGTTGACCGTGAACGAGGGCGTCTTTTCGTTGTGAAACGGGCACAGGCCCAGATGCTCGCGCCCGCGCTTGACGAGCCGAACCCGCCGCCCAATGAGTTCGGCAAGCCCGGTGCGCGCCCGGACCTCGTCGAGAAATGCCGGGGGGAACGCCATCACGGGTATCGCCGGGCGGGCCGGTGGCTCGGCAACCGCGGCCAGCGACTCGGAATGTCTTCCCGGCGGCCTCGCCTCAAGCCATGCCCCGCGAAGTACCGAGGGGCGGCGCCCTCACGTCAGGATTTCCTTGATGATGCCGCTCGCCTTGCCAAAGTCCATACGTCCGGCGTATCGCGCCTTGAGCCCGGCCATGATGCGCCCCATGTCTTTGAGGCCCTTGGCCCCGACCTCGGCGATCATCTCGCGGCTCGCCGCCTCCACCTCGTGCTCGTCGAGCTGTTTGGGGAGGAAGTCCTTGATGATCTCGGTCTCTTCCTGCTCCTGGCGTACCAGGTCGTCGCGCCGGCCCTTCTTGTAAAACGCAATGCTGTCGCGCCGCTGGCGGATCATGGTCACCAGCATGTTCAGGATGTCCTCATCGGCGATGCCCTCGGCGTTGCCCTCGCCGCGGGCGGCGATGTCGCGGTCCTTCAGCGCTGCCAGGATCAGCCGCAGGGTCGATACCCGGCGCTCGTCCTTCGCCTTCATGGCGCTTTTCAGTGCTTCGCCTAGGCGTGCACGGAGCATGGCTGTGGGGTCTGGACGTCGTCTGCGGGGCGGATTCGATCGCCAGGAAGGCGCAATCCTACTCGAAAGGCGATCACGAGGCAAACCGAAAACGCCGGTGAAATTACATCTAACGTATTGATAATACGTTAAAAAATCAAACGTGATCATCCTTGACGCCGGCACAGCGTTTGCTTATCGTCCGATTGCGCTGTGTTCGCGCCGGTACTGCATGCCCCAGACCAAGTCGGCCCCACGTCGGGATCGCCCCGTCGGTTCGCGCGGCGCGGCCTCAGGCCTTGCGGTGACCGGCGCGCCGAGCAACACCGATCCCAAAATCGAGACCTGACATGGCGAAGCGATCGGTTGCTCGCGCGGCGGCGCCAGCCAAGGGGTTCACGGCAGCGCTGGTACTGGCGGATGGCACCGTTTTCCGGGGCTACGGCTTGGGCGCCGCGGCGAGTGCCACCGGCGAGGTGTGCTTCAACACCTCGATGACCGGCTACCAGGAGATCTTGACCGATCCCTCTTATGCCGGACAGCTCATCGCCTTCACCTTTCCCCACGTCGGCAACGTCGGCGCCAACGACGAGGACATCGAGGCGGCCGCGCCCGCGGCGCGAGGGTTGATCCTGCGCGCGCCGATTTCCGAGCCCAGCAACTTTCGCGCCGACAGTCATCTCGAACAGTGGCTCCGCACCCACCAGCTCCCCGGCCTCAGCGGCGTCGACACCCGACGTCTCACACGGCGCATTCGCGACGGCGGACCCCAGACGGGAACGCTCTGCCATGCGCCCAACGGCGGCCTCGACATCGCCGCCATGCACGAGACCGCCCGCGCCTGGCCAGGGCTCGAGGGCATGGACCTCGCCAAGGAAGTGACCTGCGCCCAGGCCTACACCTGGGACCAAAGCCGCTGGTCGCTCGAAACAGGCTACGGCGTCCAGCGCACGCCGAGTTTCCACGTCGTCGCGGTGGACTACGGGGCCAAGCGCAACATCCTGCGCTGCCTCGCCGCCGCCGGCTGCCGGGTTACCGTGGTTACCGCAAGCGCCACCGGCGAAGAGATCCTGGCGCACGGGCCCGACGGCGTGTTCCTCTCGAACGGGCCCGGCGATCCCGCCGCCACCGGAAGCTACGCGGTGCCCGCCATCCGCCGCCTGGTGGACGAGGGGCTACCGGTCTTCGGCATTTGTCTCGGCCATCAGATGCTGGCGATCGCGCTCGGCGCCCGCACCGCCAAGATGCACATGGGCCACCGCGGCGCCAACCACCCGGTCAAGGACCTCGCCACCG
>CAYUNL010000268.1:0-3839 GCA_964446055.1 uncultured Alphaproteobacteria bacterium
CGTGGTGACCCTCGGTTTGGAACTGTGAGGTTGGCGCGTCCTCGGAAAAATCGCTGATGTTGACATCCCACATGTCGGGCAGCTCGCCCAGCATCTCGATGACCTCCGGTCCCTCGGCATCGGCGGTGATGCCGTCCGGCCCGACCATCTCGTCGACCGCGAAGCGGACCACCACGCCGCAGCGGTCGCCCACCGCGTCCTTGGTGTCCTCGATGAGCTCGCGCAAGAGCCGGGCGCGGTTCTCGAGGCTGCCGCCGTATTCGTCGCTGCGCTGGTTTCGCCGCCGCGACAGGAAATGCTGGGGCAGAGCGAGGTCGTGAGCGGCATAGACGTATACGAGGTCGATGTCGGCTCGTTTGGCCCGCAGCGCCGCCTTGCGGTGCCACTCGCGCAAAGCCCGGATGTCGGCCTTGTCCATGGCCCGCGCCTGCACCGGATCGTTGTGTCGGTTGACGCTGTCGCTGGGCGCGATCGGATACTCGCGGGTGAAGAGGTTGGGAATGGCTTGGCCGTGATGCACCAGCTCGACCCCGGCCAGCGCTCCGTGACGGTGGACCCCCTCGGCGAACAGCGCCAAGAGCTCGACGTCGCCCTCGTCCCACAGCCGACCCTGAGGGTACGGCGTACCGTCCGAGGTCGGGTGGATCATGCACTCTTCGGTGCAGATCACGGCCCAGCCGCCCTCGGCCTTGACCTCGCGCATCTTGGCGTGGGACTGCGGCCACTTGAATCCCATGCCGTTGCAGTGCGGCACCTGGTAAAAGCGGTTCTTGGCGGTGACCGGCCCAATGGGCACCGGCTCGAAGAGAATGTCGTACCGTGGGTCGCGGTCCATTCGCCTTCCTCGCTGGCGCCTCTAAGAAACCGCTCACGCGGCTCCGTGCGGGATCGACCGTGGGCGCGTTACCGGCCGTGCCGGGCGATTGTGGCATACTAGCCGGCCATGGCGGCGCATTCATCGAGACGCGTGATCTACGCCGCGCTGATCGGCAACTCGCTGATCGCGGCGACCAAGTTCGGCGCCGCCTCGTTCACCGGCTCCTCGGCAATGTTGAGCGAGGCGGTTCACTCCGTCGTCGATACCGGAAACCAGCTCCTCCTTCTTTTCGGGCTTTGGCGGGCCCGCCGCCCCGCCGACGCAGCGCACCCCTTCGGCTACGGCATGGAGGTCTACTTCTGGACCTTCGTGGTCGCCATCTTGATCTTCGCGCTGGGGGGCGGAATCTCTTTTTACGAGGGTCTTGCGAAGCTCGGGAATCCACACCCGGTCAGCGATCCTCACATCAACTACATCGTGCTGGCTGTGGCGATCGTTTTCGAATCGGGCTCGTGGTGGGTCGCGTTTCGCGAGTTTCGCGCGACCAAGGGCGCGCTCGGCTACCTCGAGGCGGTGCGTCACAGCAAGGATCCCACAATCTTCACCGTGTTGTTCGAAGATACCGCCGCCATGCTCGGGCTCATCGCCGCGCTGGTCGGGATTGCACTTGCCGACGCGCTTGACGCGCCGGTGCTCGACGCCGTAGCCTCGATGGTGATCGGGGTGATCTTGGGCTTGACCGCGCTGGTGCTGGCCTACGAGTCCAAGGGGCTGTTGATCGGCGAGGGCGCGAGCACGGCGCTTGTCCGCGGCGTCCGCGCTATCGTCGAGGCCGAGCCTGGGATACTTCGCACCAACGAGGTGCTGACGATGCACCTCGGACCCGAGGACGTACTCCTCAACCTGAGCATCGACTTCGACGACAAGCTCGATTCCGTCGAGGTCGAGGCCGCGGTTTCGCATCTCGAGCGGCGGATCAAGGAGGACTTCCCCGAGGTCGGGCGAGTGTTCATCGAGGCGCAAAGCTGGACCGCGCACCTGCGCGAGCATCAGCGCGCCGCCGGCGCGGCAGCGGAGGGCGAGTGAGCTACTCTGCCGCCGCATCCCCACCTACTGAATCTCGACCGGCCGCGTCAACGCCTGTAGGATTTGCGCCATGCGACGGCTGATTGCGGCGCTCGCGCTGGTCTGCGCCACGGCGGTGCCGGCCGCGGCCGACCTCGAAGGCGGCCTCGCCGCTTACCAGCGCGGCGACTATGCCACGGCGCTCGATTTGCTAGCCCCCTTGGCGCAGGCGGGCAACGCCGACGCGCAGCTCCGGCTGGGCCGGATGTTCTATACCGGCACGGGCGTGGCGCAGGACTTCGTCACCGCCGCTTCATGGCTGCACAAGGCCGCCGAGGCCGGTCTCGGCGAGGCGCAGCACGGGCTCGGCCGCCTCTACTACAATGGCGAGGGCGTGCCCCAAGACTTCGCCGAGGCGGCTCGCTGGTACCGAAGTGCCGCCGCGCTCGGCGTCGCCGAGGCCATGGACAACCTCGCCAGCCTCTACCTGCGTGGCGAGGGGGTACCCCAGGACTTTGCCGAGGCGGCGCGCTGGTATCTTGCCGGCGCCGAGAGGGGCCGAGCCGAGGCCCAGTACAACCACGGGCTGATGTACTACGAGGGCAAGGGCGTGCCCCAGGATTTCGCCGAGGCGCTGCGCTGGTTCCGCCGCGCCGCAGCGCAGCGGCTTGGCAGCGCCATGAGCACGATCGGCGAGATGTATCAGCTGGGCCGCGGCGTGCCCGTGGACTCGGTGCGAGCCTATGCCTGGTTCAACCTCGGGACGGCAGTGGCCCCAGCCTCGGCGCGCGTGCTCGCGGTGCTGGCCCGCGATCGTGCTGCTGCCGAGTTGTCTGCCGAAGATCTCGCTCGCGGCCAGCGCTTGGCGCGAGAGATTCACGCCACAATCGGCGCACTCGCTAGCGGTCCGAGTCCGCCTCCGGAACGCGAGCTTGCCGTGCTCACCCCCGAGACCGACGGTCAAACGCGGCTGGCACCGGCTGAGCCACTGCGCTCGCCCGATGAACCGGCCCTGGCATACCGGGACTCGACGGTGCCGGAGGTACGCGCCGGGGCCCTCGACGAGCAGGTCGTGGCCGCGGCGCCGGCCGGGGAGGTGACGGTCGCGCCGGCCGAGGGCGCGCCATCCGTTCCGCTGGAGCCGAGCGAGGAGCCGCGCGCAGCGGCGGCGGTCGAGGGACCGACCCTTGCGCCGGCGGAGGATCGGCAGGCGCCAGGGGCCACCCCAGTCGCTCCAGTCCAAGAGACCAAAGTCGTCGAGGCCTCGCCGCCGAACCAACAAGCCGAGGCCGAGTTGCCGCTAGAGCAAGCGCTTGCGCCACTCAGCGAACGGACGGTTGTGGCAAGCGAGCCGCCGGTCACCCTGAGCGAGCCGCAAGTCACGCCCCGCGAGAGCGGGGAAACCGGAATCTTGGCGACCCTGGACGCGGGGCTTGCCGCGTACCGCGCGCTCGATTACTCGCGTGCGGCCCAGGCGTGGCTGCCCTTGGCCCGGCGCGGCCACCCTGGCGCACAGCGACTGCTGGGCCAGCTCTATCTCGATGGCACCGGTGTCCCCGTGAATCCCGTGCAGGCCTATTTCTGGTGGATGCTGGCCGCGCAACAGGGGGACGAGAACGCCCAGTCCCTGCTTGCTCAAGTCGCGGCGCCTGCGTCCGATGCGCTGGTCGTCGCCCGGCTGCTGGCCGAGAGCTGGACTCCGGCACCCTGACACCGCGGTTGGAATGGCGCGCCGAGGGCCGGAGCGACACCGGCTCGGTTCGCCGACGCAACGAGGACTGTTTTGTCATCGAGCCGGCCCTGGGGCTCTACGCAGTTGCCGACGGGCTCGGTGGCCACCAAGGCGGCGACGTCGCCAGCCGGCTGGCTTGTCAGACCCTAGTCGCGGCTTGCCGCGAGGGGGCGGGGCTGGAGGAGGCGATCGGACGGTCCAACGCGGCCGTCCTTGACGCCGCCC
>CAYUNL010000269.1:0-3825 GCA_964446055.1 uncultured Alphaproteobacteria bacterium
ACGTCATCGCCTGCCACATTCCGCTCGAGGAGTTGCGCGCGGTCGAGCCGGTGATCGAAACCACCGCGTGAAACCCGACCCCCGCGCGGGGATGCCGCTCATCCGTTGCGGATGCTCGGAGATGGCCGTTGACATCGCGGGGCGGCAGTCTTAGTGGTTGGAACCCTCGTGCCCAGGTGGCGGAATTGGTAGACGCGCTAGCTTCAGGTGCTAGTGGCCGTAAGGTCGTGGAAGTTCGAGTCTTCTCCTGGGCACCACTTGCGTGCGCGCCGGAGCCCGGTTGAACGTGGCCGCCGAACTTCACAAGGGCGATCTTCGCGCGGGCGTCAGCTTCGGCGAATCGGTAGCAATCGATACCGAGACCATGGGGCTGGACCCGCACCGCGACAGGCTGTGCCTGGTGCAGCTGGGCGACGCGCACGGCGCCTGTCACATCGTTCAGTTCGCCAAGGATGCCGACGGCGGCGTTGACTACACGGCGCCGAACCTAAAGGCGCTTCTGGCCGACACCGGGCTCACCAAGCTCTTTCACTTTGCGCGCTTCGACCTGGCGGTCATTCGCCACTATCTTGGCGTCGAGTGCGAACCGGTCTATTGCACCAAGGTCGCCTCGCGCCTGGTGCGGACCTTTAGCGACCGTCACGGCCTCAAGGATCTATGCCGCGATCTCTTGGGGGTCGAGCTCTCCAAGCAAATGCAGTCCTCGGACTGGGGTGCGGAGGCGCTGAGCCCGGCGCAACTTGACTATGCGGCCCAGGACGTTGCGCACCTTCACCGCCTGCGCGAGCACCTCGACGGCATGCTCGAACGCGAGGGCCGCACGGCCCTGGCCGCCGAGTGCTTCCGCTTCCTGCCAAGCCGCGCCGCGCTCGACCTCGAGGGCTGGGCCGAGTGCGATATCTTCGCCCATTGACCGAGGCCGGCGGGTGAGCCAGGCGACAACCGGCCGGTCCCGCGCCGCTGGCGCCGGAGAAACCGACCTGGTGGTTGCGCGGCGCGTACTCGATACCGAAATCGCCGGTCTCGAGGCGCTCGCCGGCGCGCTCGACGAGGACTTCGCCGCCGCGCTCGACCTTCTGTCCAAGACCACGGGCAGGGTCATCGTCAGCGGCATGGGCAAGTCGGGCCACGTCGCCCGCAAGATCGCCGCCACCATGGCCTCGACCGGCACCCCGGCCGTTTACGTCCATCCCGGCGAGGCCAGCCACGGCGACCTCGGGATGCTCGACCGGGAGCGCGATGCCGTGGTGGTGCTCTCGAACTCCGGCGAGACCCAGGAGCTCGGCGACGTGGTCGCCTATTGCCGGCGCTTCAAGATACCGCTGGTCGCCATCGTCGGGCGGGCGAATAGCACGCTCGCCGAGCAGTCCGACGTGGCGCTGGTGATACCGCCAAGCCCCGAGGCCTGCTCGATCGGGCTCGCGCCCACCACCTCGACGACGGTGATGCTGGCGCTGGGAGATTGCCTTGCGGTCGCGCTTTTGGAGCGGCGGGGGTTCTCGGCCGAGGACTTCCACGACCTGCACCCCGGCGGCAAGCTCGGATCGTCGCTGACCAAGGTGGGCGAGCTTATGCACACCGGCGACGCCCTGCCGCTGGTCGGCGCCGGGACGCCGATGGGCGAGACCTTGTTGGTGATGACCCAAAAGGGCTTCGGCTGTGTCGGCGTGGTTAGCGAAGAGGGGAGGCTTTCGGGGATCATCACTGATGGTGACTTGCGGCGTCACCTCGATGGCCTGTTGGCGCGGACCGCGGGCGAGGTCATGACCGAGGCACCCAAATCCATCCGCTCGGGCGCGCTGGCCGCCGAGGCGCTGGGGGTGATGAACGCGAGCGCAATCACCAATCTCTTCGTGGTCGATGGCGATCTGCCGGTCGGCATCATTCATATCCACGACTGCTTGCGGGCGGGAGTGGCATGAGCGGCGCGAACCCGGCCCCGGCCAAGAACCGGCGGGCAAGTTTCATCTCCGAGCGTGTACGCCGCACGGTGGCCGGGACCGGCGCCCGCTACAGCCGTTTCGTCGGCCTGATGAAGTTCCTTCTCCCGGTCACCGCGGCCGCGCTCGTGGTGCTGGTGGTGACCTGGCCCGAGACTGGAGACCAGGACCCCGGCTTTCGCATCGGCTATTCGGTTGGCGGCCTCGGCGATACCGAGAGCCCGGGAATGGTGAACGCCCGCTATGTCGGGACCGACCAAAGCAACCGCCCCTTCGTTGTCACCGCCGATTCGGCGACCGCCGAACCGGGCAACCCGGACCGCATCCGGCTGCTGACCCTGCAAGCCGACATCACGCTCGAGGACCAGCGCTGGGTGACGGTGATGGCCGAGACGGGGGTCTACGACCGGCTCGCGCAGACGCTGCGGCTGGGCGAGGCGGTGAGCCTTTACTCCGACGACGGCTTTGAACTGCACGCCGGCTCGACGCTCGTCGATCTCGACGGAAGCTCGGCGTCGAGCGACGCGCCGGTGCTCGCGCAGGGTCCGCTGGGCATTCTGAGTGCCAACAGCTTCCGGTTCGCCGCGGCGGGCCGACGGATGCACTTCATCGGCGCGGTGAAGGCCACCATCGAACCCGGTAGGCGGCCATGAGGGCGGCTGTTGCCGTCGTAGCGGCCGCGCTTTGGCTCGGCGCCGCCGGCTGGGATGTGCGGGCGCAAGAGTCCGGGCTGTTGAAGCACGACACCGACCAACCGATCGAAATCACCGCAGATGCGCTGGAGGTCCAGCAAGACGAGGGGGTCGCCGTCTTCACCGGCGAGGTCAACGCGATTCAGGGGGAGCTCGTGCTGCGGGCCGATATCCTGCGCGTCCATTATGGGCCGAGCGGAGAATCCGACACCGGGCTGCCCAGCGCGATCTCGCGCATCGACGCGCAGGGCAGCGTGTTCTTCTCGACGCCCTCGGAGACCGCGAAGGGCGACGCCGGCGTCTACGATGTGGCCGGGGGCACGATTACGCTGGTGGGAGCGGTGGTGCTGACCCGAGGCCAGAATGTCTTGAGCGGCAACCGATTGGAATTGAGCCTTGCAACCGGCCGCAGCAGGTTGTACAGCGATGGCGAGGATGGAGGTGGCCGTGTACGCGGTTTGTTCGTCCCCGAGGAGCGCGCCACCCAGTGACCCGTGCGCATCGGCGCGCCAGAGGCCAAGCGGCGAAAGAAGCTAAACGAATTCTTAATGACTGAAAGCCTTAACTCCAGCGGACAAGCGGCAGGACCGCAGGAAGAAGCCGGCCCCCGTTTGGTGGCCAGCAACCGGGGCCTCGCGGCGCATGTGATCGGCAAGCGGTTCAAGAAGCGGCCGGTGTTGCGCGGCGTAAGCCTGGGGGTGCAGCGAGGCGAGGTGGTCGGGCTTCTGGGGCCGAATGGAGCGGGCAAGACAACGTGCTTTTACATAATCACAGGGCTGATGTCGGCGGACCACGGCACCATTACGATGGACGGCCACGATATCACCGAGCTGCCGATGTACCGGCGTGCCCGGCTTGGCATCGGGTATCTACCGCAAGAAGCCTCGATCTTCCGCGGCCTGACAGTCGAAAACAACATTCGCGCGGTGCTCGAGGTGCTGGAGCCGGTACGCGACAAACGCGATTCGATCGTCGAGGAGCTGCTGGCCGAGTTCTCGCTCTCACACCTTCGCCGCACCCCGGCGCTGGCGCTTTCGGGCGGCGAGCGGCGACGGGTGGAGATCGCACGCGCGCTGGCGACGAGACCAAGCTTCATGTTGCTGGACGAGCCGCTGGCCGGCATCGACCCGATCGCGGTCGGCGACATACGGGAACTCGTGCTGCACCTGAAAGACCGAGGGATCGGGGTGCTG
>CAYUNL010000270.1:0-3809 GCA_964446055.1 uncultured Alphaproteobacteria bacterium
GGCCGAGACCCTGTCGATCGACGCCGCGACCCGGCGCAACCTTGAGCTCAGCCAAAGCCTGAGCGGCGAGCGCGCGGGCAGCCTGCTGGCGAACCTCGACCGCACGCTGACCGGCGCCGGGGCGAGGCTGTTGGCGGCGCGGCTCACCAGCCCACTGGCGACGGCGCCGGAGATCAACCGCCGCCTCGACGCCGTAGAGCACTTCGCCGACGAGGCGGACCGCCGCGAGGCGGTGCGTGCGCTGTTGAAGGAATGTCCCGACATCGAGCGGGCCTTGGCGCGGCTGACGCTGGGCCGCGGCGGCCCGCGCGATCTTGCCGCGATCCGCGAGGCGCTTGGGCGCACCGCGGCGCTACGCCAGGCGCTTGCCGCCCAGGGCCTGGCGGCGCCGCCCGAGGCGGTGGCCGCGATGGTGCAGGGGCTCGGCTTCCACGCCCCGCTGGTCGACCGGCTGGCCGGCGCGCTCGGGCCGGAACTGCCGCCTCAAGCCCGCGACGGCGGCTTCATCGCCCAGGGCTATCGCCCCGAGCTCGACCACGAGCGCACGCTCCGCGACGAGAGCCGGCGGCTGATCGCCGCCTTGGGCCGGCGCTATGCCGAGGCCACCGGGGTGCGCACGCTCAAGGTCCGCCACAACAACGTCTTGGGCTATTTCGTCGAGGTCGCCAGCGCCCATGCCGAAACCCTGGGCGGCGAAGCCCATGCCGAGACCTTCGTCCATCGTCAAAGCCTAGCGAGCGCGGTGCGCTATACCACGGTCGAGCTCGGCGAGCTCGAAAGCCGCATCGGGCGCGCCGCCGAACGGGCGCTGGCGCTCGAGCTCGAGCTGTTCGAGGATCTGGTGGGCGAGGTCGCGGCCGGCGCGGCCGAGGTGGGACGCGCGGCCGAGGCCATCGCCGAGCTCGACGTGGCCACGGGGCTGGCCGAGCACGCGGTCATCGGCCGTTGGGTCCGTCCCCGGGTCGATGATTCCCTGGCCTTCGAGATCGCCGGCGGGCGCCACCCGGTGGTCGAGGCGGCGCTCGAAGGGCGCCGCGATCACGCCTTCGTCGGCAACGATTGCGACTTGGGCGAGGGGCGGCGGCTGTGGCTGGTGAGCGGACCCAACATGGCCGGCAAGAGCACGTTCTTGCGCCAGAACGCGCTGATCGCGGTGCTCGCGCAGATGGGCGCCTTCGTGCCCGCGCGAGCGGCGCACATCGGCGTGGTGGACCGGCTGTTCAGCCGCGTCGGCGCGGCCGACGATCTGGCGCGCGGGCGCTCGACCTTCATGGTCGAGATGGTCGAGACCGCGGCCATCCTCAATCTCGCCGGGCCCCGCGCGTTAGTGATCCTCGATGAGATCGGGCGCGGCACCGCGACCTACGACGGGCTTTCGATTGCCTGGGCCGCGGTCGAGCACCTGCACGAGGTTAACCGCTGCCGGGCGCTGTTCGCCACCCACTATCACGAGCTGACCGCGCTTGGGCCCAAGCTCGAGGCGCTCTCGTGCCACGCGCTCAAGGTCAAGGAGTGGAAGGGCGAGGTGGTGTTCCTTTATGAGGTTGCGCCGGGCGCGGCCGACCGCAGCTACGGCATCCAGGTGGCCAAGCTCGCCGGGGTGCCGGCGCCGGTGATCGCCCGCGCCGAGGCGGTGTTGGCAGGCCTGCAGCGGAGCGAGGCGGCGCGCAGCCTCAACGGGTTGGCCGATGCGCTGCCGCTGTTCGCCAGCGCGCTTCACGCGCCGCCGGCGGCGACGGAGGGCGCGGCGCTCCGCGCCGCGCTCGAGGCGGCGCACCCGGACGCGCTGAGCCCGCGCGAGGCGCTGGAGTTGATCTACCGGCTGAAGGCCCTGGCGGCGAAGGACGAGGGCGACGGATCCTAAGTCGACGACGGCTCGAGGTTTCCTGATGTCGGACTTCACGCGGCATGGCAGCGCGCGTGCCCAGAAGCGCTGCATACCCGCGCTCGTTATCGATTAGCTCATGGCGTACGGCAGGGTCGCTCGCCGCCGTGGTGCCGACGTCTACTACTTCGACCATGCGGCTCGGAAGGCGCTTCGGCGCAGCATCGGCGCGCCCGTGTATCGGCGAATCGCCGACTTGCTCGATGCCTATGCGGTGGTATCGGACGAGGGCCAGATCATCACGACCGGTTGGCGGCACAGGCGGCTGAAGGCCTAGAGGCGGGGTGCCCAAATTGTCCAAGGCCGCGCAGGCGCCTTCAGGACACCATCGACAACATCGACCGCCGCAAGGTGGGCAGCTCGTTCTATTCCAATGTGGCAATGCAAGACCTGACCCCATCTTAAGCGTCTGGGGCCCTCGGCCCCAAGGGAGGAGCGGGGTGCGGGGTGCAACCCCGCCTAGGACAGGCTGGCTTCGAGTTCGGCGAGCGCCTGTTGTTGGAGGGTGGATTGGATGGCGCCGGGGCGGCGGGTGCGGATCTCGGCGATGGCGGCGGTGGCGGTGGCGCCGCCGGCTATGTAGAGCGCCGCGCCCATGGTGCCGGTGCGGCCCAGGCCGCCCCAGCAGTGGACCAGCGTCTTGCCGGGGCTGTGGGTGGCGATGTCGAGGAAGGCTTGGAACTGGGCTGGGCTGGGGGCGGTGAAATCGGCGATGGGGAGGTGGTGGAAGGCGTAGCCGAGATCGCGGGCGGCCGTAGGCTCGTAGGCCGGGGGTTCGCCCTCGTCCAACAGGCAGACCACACTCGAGAAGCCCTCGGCCAAGAGGTCGCGGAGGTCGGCGAGGCTCGGGTTGGGGCCGCCGGCGACGGCCTCGGTGATCCACCAGATGCGGGCGGCGCTCACGCGGCCAAGGCGGCGGCGTGGTGGGCGATGTGATCGGCGATGAAAGTGGAGATGAAGTAGTAGCTGTGGTCGTAGCCCGGCTGGCGGCGGAGCGTCAGCGGCTGGCCCGCGGCGGCGCACGCGGCCTCGAAGAGTTCGGGCCTGAGCTGTTCGGCGAGGAACTGGTCGGCCTCGCCCTGGTCGATCAGAATGGTGCCCTCGAAGCGCGCGTTCGCCACCAGCTCCGTCGCATCGTAGGCGCGCCAGGACTCAACGTCGGCGCCGAGGTAGCCCGAAAACGCCTTCTCGCCCCACGGCACCTGCATCGGCGCGACGATCGGCGCGAAAGCCGAAACCGAGCAGTAGGCGTTTGGGTTCTTGAGCGCGATGGTGAGCGCGCCGTGGCCGCCCATCGAGTGGCCGAAGATGCCGGCGGCGCCGGCGCGGGCGGGAAACTCGGCCGCGATCAAGGCGGGCAGCTCGGCGGTGAGGTAGCTGTACATGTGGTAGTGCGCCGCCCACGGCTCGGCGGTGGCGTCGAGGTAGAAGCCGGCACCGGTGCCGAAGTCCCAGTCCTCGTCCTCGCCTTTGAGGCCGGCGTCACGGGGACTGGTGTCGGGCGCGACCAGCATCAATCCGGCTTCGGCGGCAAGCCGCTGGGCGCCGGCTTTGATCATGAAGGTTTCTTCCGTGCAGGTGAGCCCGGCGAGGTAGTAGAGCACCGGCACCGGGCCCGCTTGGGCTTGCGGCGGGCGGTAGACCGAGAACCGCATCTGCCCCGCGCAGGCAGCCGAGGCGTGAGTGTAGTAGCCCACCACGCCGCCGAAGGCGCGCTGCTCCGAGACGACGTTCAGCGCGCCCGACACGAGCCCAATCCGCCGCCCTAGTCGAAGGTGACGACGCTGCGGATCGACTTGCCCTCGTGCATCAGGTCGAAGGCCGAGTTGATGTCCTCAAGCCCCATGGTGTGGGTGATCAGATCGTCGATGTTGATCTTGCCGTCCATGTACCAATCGACGATTCCGGGAACCTCGCTGCGGCC
>CAYUNL010000271.1:0-1106 GCA_964446055.1 uncultured Alphaproteobacteria bacterium
ATCCCGTGGAGATGGCGGCCGAGGACCCGCTCTTCATCATGTATACCTCGGGCACCACCGGAAAGCCCAAGGGCTGCCAGCACTCGACCGGCGGCTATATGGCCTATGTCGCCGGGACCTCGAAGTATGTTCAGGACATCCACCCCACCGACGTCTACTGGTGCATGGCCGACATCGGCTGGATCACCGGGCATTCCTACATCGTCTATGGGCCGCTGGCGCTGGCCGCGACCAGCGTCGTCTATGAGGGCGTACCGACCTACCCCGACGCCGGGCGCGCCTGGCGCATCGCCGAGCGCCTGGACGTCAACATCTTCCATACCGCGCCGACCACGGTACGGATGCTGCGCAAGGCCGGCCCCGACGAGCCCGCGAAATACGACTATCACTTCAAGCACATGACCACGGTGGGTGAGCCGATCGAGCCCGAGGTCTGGCGCTGGTACTATGAGGCCGTCGGCAAGTCCGAGGCGGCGATCGTCGATACCTGGTGGCAGACCGAGACCGGCGGCTTCCTGTGCACGACGATGCCCGGGCTACAGCCGATGAAGCCGGGCAGCGCCGGACCCGCCGCGCCCGGCATCCACCCGGTGATCTACGACGAGAACGGCGAGGAGGTTCCGGCGGGCTCGGGTGTCGCCGGCAACATCTGCATCCGCAATCCCTGGCCCGGCGGCTTCCAGACCATCTGGGGCGACCGTGAGCGCTTCGTCGAGACCTACTATGCGAAATACTGCAAGGACCCCAAGAGCACCGACTGGCGCGACTGGCCCTACTTCGCGGGCGATGGCGCCATGCAGGCCGAGGACGGTTACTACCGCATCCTCGGCCGCGTCGACGACGTGATCAACGTCGCCGGACATCGGCTCGGGACCAAGGAGCTGGAATCCTCGGCGCTCACCGTCGAGGAGGTGGCCGAGGCGGCGGTGGTGCCGGTGGTCGACGAGGTCAAGGGGCGGGCGCCCGACATCTACATCGCGCTCAAGCCGGGCCACGAGGGCGATGGCGGCACCGATGGCCGGGTGGTGGCGGCGATCGAGCGCGATATCGGCAAGATCGCGCGGCCCAAGCACGTCCACATCGTGCCCGACATGCCCAAGACCCGT
>CAYUNL010000271.1:1116-3793 GCA_964446055.1 uncultured Alphaproteobacteria bacterium
CATCTTCATCTTCATCAGAGCCTCGTCCTCGAAGGCGATCTCGAACACCATGGACGTGGGCGATGTCACCACGCTCGCCAACCCCGACGTGGTCGAAGAAGTGCGCGTGCTGGTCCAGGGCGAGGAGAAGGTGGCGCTGAAAGAGGGCCCCGAAGACCTCAAACGCTTCGGCGAGGAGAGCTAGCGGGCGCGCCAACGGCCGAGGGAAAGCAAGTGAACGGCAAGGAAGAGTTAAGCAATCTCGCGAGCCTCTTGGCCGAACGAAACGCTGTTGACGCAAGGATAGCGGCGATCATTGGCCGGCCGGCCCAGACTGGCCATTTGGGCGAGTATGTCGCCAGCGAGATCTTTGGGATCCAGCTTGAGGCATCCGCCACTCAAGCAGGGTTCGACGGGCGCTTCGGCGACGGCTCGCTGGCCGGAAAGACTGTCAACATTAAGATGTACGGCAAGCGCGAAGGCGTACTCGACATCAACGAAGAACACGTCCCCGATTTCTATCTCGTCCTTGCGGGACCGAAATCGTTGGCAACGACGTCGAAAGGGTCGACACGTCCCTTCGTCATCAAGGAAGTGTTCTTGTTCGACGCGCCCGCCCTCATCGCACGCGTGCGAGAACGGGGGGTAAGATTGGGCGTTGCCACGAGCGTGATCAACGAAGAGTGGGAAACGGCACGAATCTTCCCACCTTCGTACAAGTCGCCCCTCGAATTGTCAGATCAGCAGATGAGCTTACTTCGATTCTTTAATCCTGAATGAACCATGAGCCGCTTCCTGAAGGGACTAAAGTCGCCAAAAAGCCGCTTCCTTGTGATGTCAATGTGCCGCTCATCCAATTAGCGCACGACGCCGGTGTTGGAGAGGTGGATCTCGGCGAACTGGCCGTAGGAATCGGTGTGGGTGAAAGTGATCGGGCCGGTCGCGGTGGCGGCGCCTGAGCCGATCTCGGCGAAGGTGAACTCGAAGCCATCGGGTAGGTCGATGCGCACCCGGGTGTCGGCGCCGGTGACCGGGTTGCGGATCGGCCGGCCGCTCGCCTCCAGGACCCCGGGGATACTGAGCTGTGCGGTGCGGGCCTCGATGTCGAGGATGAAGTCGAAGGGCTTGATGAGCGGCGGGTGCACCTTGGTGACCACGGTCGCGAACACCGCCCACACCGTGGCCATGGGTTCGGTCTCCTCGCCGGCCATGATGGTGAAGAGTACCTCGCGCTGGGCGGCATCGGCGCGCTCATCGACCACCGCCTGGACCTCGCCGTTGCCCTCGTGCACCGCGCCCAGCCAACGGTAGAGCGCCGCCGCGTGGAGCCCGTCGAGCCGGACTTCGCCGAAGTAGCCTTCGTCGAAGACGTAGGCGCCGGCGCCCATGCAGTTGCCGTGGGTCGGCGGGGCGTTGAACTGGCAGGGGCAGGCGTACGAGCAGTTGCAGTTCGCGAACTCGCGACCCTTGATACGCCACTCGATCATGGTTCGGCGCCGGCCGCCGATGGGCCGCGCCTCAGAGTTCCTTCTGGGCCCGTTTGCGCGCGAGCTTGCGGGCGCGGCGGATTGCCTCGGCGCGCTCGCGGGCCCGCTTGTCGGAGGGCTTCTCGTAGTGGTGGCGGAGCTTCATCTCGCGGAAGATGCCCTCGCGCTGCATCTTCTTTTTCAGGACCTTTAGGGCCTGGTCGACATTGTTATCGCGGACGACGACGTGCAAAGCGATCCATCACTCGTTGTGCATGGGTGCGGGGCGAGCTTGATAGCACACGCCCTGCCCGCTGTGAAGGGCGCCCGGCTTCGACCTCGACGCTTTGACCTCGCCACTTTGACCTCAAGTGGGCTTGTCGCCATATTGGAGGAATGGCGATTCTCAAGATCGCGCGCATGGGGCACCCGGTGTTGCTCCACCCCGCCGAACCGATCGCCGATCCCACCGCACCGGGGGTGCGGCGTCTGATCGGCGACATGGTCGAGACCATGGCCGACGCCGACGGACTCGGCCTCGCCGCGCCGCAGGTCCACGTGCCGGCGCGGCTGGTGATCTTTCAGGTCCCGCCGGAGACCGACGAAGCCGACGAAAGCGGCGAGAGCGGCGAGAGCGAAGAGGTCGCGCCGCTCTGCATCCTCATCAACCCCACCGTCGAGCCGCTGACCGAGGAGACGGTGCTCGGCTGGGAGGGGTGCCTGTCGGTGCCCGGCTTGCGCGGTAGGGTGCCGCGCTACACCGCGGTCCGCTACCACGCCACCGCACCTGACGGCCGGGCCCTCACCTGCGAGTGTGAGGGCATGCTGGCACGCGTCGTGCAGCACGAGTGCGACCATCTCGACGGCGTTCTCTACCCCATGCGTATGACCGACCTTTCGGAGCTGGTCTTCGAATCCGAGTTCAAGTACCGCACCGCCGAGGCCCCCAAGGCCGACGAGGCGCCGGCAGAGCCGGCGGCCGCGTATGCGGATTGACGAGGCCAGGAGCGAGGTGCTGACCGCGTTCGTGGCCCGCGCCGGCACGGACGGGTGGTCGGATCGCTGCCTGCGGGCGGCGGCAGCGGAGGTCGGCGCCGTGGCCTTTCCGCGCGGCCTCGCCGACCTGACCCGCCATTTCATCGAGCGCGCCGATTCGCGCGCAGCCGAGGCGCTGGCCGGGCACGATCTTGAGGCGATGCGCGTGCGCGAGCGCATCGCCGCGGCTCCGACTT
>CAYUNL010000272.1:0-3790 GCA_964446055.1 uncultured Alphaproteobacteria bacterium
CCTCGCCCTTGCACTCCGACGCCATGATGGACCAACTGGTCGCCGCCCTCGACCGTATCTGGCACAGCCTCGATCTCAAGCGGGCGGCCTGAACGAACCGGCCCACGGCCGGAGCTCGCCTCGGATGGGTCACCTGAACGAAGGCGAGGTCTTGCTCGAATACCATCGTGTCGGCGCCTACGTGAAAGTCTCGGCGATCGATCCGGCGACCCAGACCGAGGTCTCAATCGTCGGCGATCCCAAGCGCAGCGAGGCCGAACTCGCGCGGGTGGCGCTCAACAAGCTGAAGTACGTCATGTCGAAACAAGCGGCGACGCGGACCCCACGCTAGTGACGCCGCTGTGCTCAAGGTCGAGAATCTAACCAAGACCTTCGGCGGCCTTACCGCCGTCCGGGACTGCGGTTTCGAAATCGCAGGCGGTCGAATAACGGGGCTGATCGGCCCCAACGGCGCCGGCAAGACGACGACCTTCAATATCATCGCCGGGGCGATGAAGCCCGACCGCGGAACGGTGGTCTTTCAAGGCGCGGACGTGACCGGTCTGCCCGCCCATGTCCTGTTCCACCGGGGCATCGTACGCACCTTCCAGATCGCGCATGAATTCGCCCAGCTGACGACGCTGGAGAATCTGATGGCCGTACCAGCGGGTCAAATCGGAGAGAACCTGCTCCGGGCTTGGTTCACGCCGGTGTCGGTGGCCGTTCGCGAGAGCGAGGTTCGCAGCCGTGCCGAATCGGTGCTTGAGTTCCTGCACCTCGACCATCTGCGCGACGAGCGGGCTGGAAACCTTTCGGGCGGCCAGAAGAAGCTGTTGGAGCTGGGGCGCGCGATGATGACCGACGCGCAACTCGTGCTGCTCGACGAGCCCGGGGCCGGTGTCAATCCCACGCTCCTTGGCGAGCTTGCCAACATGATTCTGCGCCTGAACGACGAGCACGGCTACACATTCTGCATCATCGAGCACAACATGGACATGATCGCGCGGCTCTGCGACCCGGTGATCGTCATGGCCGAGGGCACGGTACTCACCGAGGGCACGATGGCCGAGGTACGGGGCGACCCGCGGGTGCTCGATGCGTACCTCGGCGGCGGGCAGGCCGCGTGAGCGAAGTCTTGCAGATCGACCGCGTGAGCGGCGGCTATGGCGAAGCCGACATCTTGCACGAGGTCTCCCTCGCCGTTCCCGCCGGGAAGATCGTCGCGCTGATCGGGCCCAACGGCGCCGGCAAGTCCACCGCCATCAAGGCGGTTTTCGGTCTTCTCCGCTTGTCGGCCGGAAGCATCCGGCTCGAGGGTGAGGATATCACCGGCCTGGCGCCGGAGAAGGTGGTCCGACGGGGCGTTTGCTACGTGCCACAGACGAGCAACGTCTTCGCGAACCTGACGGTCGAAGAGAATCTGGAGATGGGGGCGTTCGTGCGGGACGATGATTTTCGCCCGCGCATGGCCGAGATCTACCAGATGTTCCCCGACCTGACCGCCAAGCGGCGACAAGCCGCGGGCACACTCTCGGGCGGCCAGCGGCAGATGCTGGCGCTCGGCAAGGCGTTGATGCTGGAGCCGACGCTCCTGCTGCTCGACGAGCCTACCGCCGGCCTGAGTCCCAGGTACCGCGGCGAAATATTCGAACTCGTGGGACGGATCAACGCCGCCGGCACCCCTATCCTCATGGTTGAGCAGAACGCCCCGCAAGCCCTGGCGATCGCCGATCGCGGTTACGTCCTGGTCGACGGCCGCAACCGGGTCGAAGATACCGGCCAGGGTCTGCTCGCGAACCATGAGGTCGCCGAAATGTTCCTTGGCGGGTAGGGCGGCGGCCGAACGATGATCGAGTTCATCAACTTCTACTTGGTGCCGGGGCTGGTGCTCGGCTCCATTTACGCCCTCGGCGCGATTGGGCTATCGCTGGTCTACGGCGTTCTGCGCTTCGCCAATTTTGCCCACGGCGAGTTGATGACGCTGGGCGCCTACAGTGCGCTGACGGTGAAGAACCTTACCGGATGGCCCATCCTCGTGGTCTTGCCGATCCCGATGGCGCTGACCGCGCTTTTCGGCATAGCCATCGACCGGTGGTTTTATCGCCCCTTCCGCACCAGCCCGACCATCGTCGTCGTGATTGCCTCGTTCGGAATGGCGCTGATGGTGCGCTCCCTGGTGCAGCTGTTTTGGGGCGTGAAGATCCAATCGTTCTCGTCGGGCCAGATCCAGAAGCCGTGGCTGATTTTCGACATGTTCCGTATCCAACCGAAGCACATCGCCATCGTCCTCGCCGCCCTGGTGCTGATGGCCGGCGTGCATTGGCTGCTCAAGTACACGCGCACCGGCAAGGCGATGCGCGCGATGTCGGACTCGCCCGAGCTCGCGCGGCTGACCGGCATCGATACCGAGAGCGTCGTCAGGGTGACCTGGCTGGCCGGCGCCGGGCTCGCCGCTGCGGCCGGCGTATTCCTCGGCATGGACACGCAGCTCAACACCAACATGGGGTTCTTCGTACTGTTGCCGGTGTTTGCCGCCGCCATCCTGGGCGGCATCGGACGGCCCTACGGCGCGATGGTGGGCGGCATGGTGATTGGATTGGCCGAGGAGCTTTCGACCTATCCGTGGATCGACGCCACACCGCTCCTTTCGCCCGGCTACAAGGCCGGTGTGGCCTTCGCCATCATGGTCGGAATGTTGATCTGGCGGCCGAGTGGTCTGTTCCGGGGCCGGGAGTTCTGATGGACCAGCTCTACGGATTCTATCTCTACGGCCTGTCCTTGCTCACGATGGGCGGTATCTACGCCATCTTGGCGCTCGGCCTGAACATCCAGTGGGGATTCACAGGACTGTTCAACGCGGGTATCGCCGGCTTTTTTGCGATCGGCGCCTACGCCACCGCGATATTGACCACCGTTGATACCGGCGTCCACTTGGGCGGCTACGGCGTGCCCGTGGTGATCGGCCTGGCCGGGGCGATGGTGCTGAGCGGGATCGTCGCCTTCGCGGTCGGCCTGCTGTGCATCCGGCTTCGGGTGGACTACCTAGCGATCGCTACGATCGGGATCGGCGAGATTCTGCGGCTTGTCATCAAGAACGAGAGTTGGGCGACCAACGGCCCGCGTGGCATCGTCAAGATTCCGCGGCCCTTCGAACGCCTCGCCGAGCCCTGGGACCAGATGGCCTTCGCCGCGCTCGTTCTGCTGGTGATGATCGCGCTCTACTTCGCGCTGGAGCGTGCCCGAACCGCACCGTGGGGGCGGGTGATGAGCGCGATCCGCGAGAACGAAGATGCGGCGCGGGCGGCGGGCAAGAACGTCGAGCGCTTCCGCATCGAGGCGTTCGTCACGGGCGCAATTCTGATGGGGCTCGCGGGGGGTCTGACGGCCCACTACATCAAGTTCATTGGTCCCAACGCGACCGAGCCGTTAACCACCACGTTCCTGGTATGGGTGATGCTGATCGCCGGCGGCAGCGGCAACAACCGGGGCGCCATTTTGGGGGCGTTCGTGATCTGGTTCACCTGGTCGATGACCGAAGTCCTGACCGGCCGCCTGCCTGACGATTGGGCGATCCGCGCCGCCTAAATTCGCGTCTTTCTGATTGGCCTGGTCCTACAGATCGTACTTCAGCGATTCGCGGGCGGCATCCTGCCCGAGCGGCGGTTGGCCGGACCGGCGCCCGCCGCCATAGGCACGGCGACGGCGAAGCAGAAGGTACAAGAAAGGGCGCCCCCCCAAGGATGAGGGGACGCCCTTCGTACTTTAGCGCTACTGGAGAGGCGTGCCGTGCCACATACCGTCTGAACCAACC
>CAYUNL010000273.1:0-3790 GCA_964446055.1 uncultured Alphaproteobacteria bacterium
CGCCCAGAACGCGCGCAAGGTCGTCTTCTGCGGTGCCTTCGAGGCCAAGGGCGCCGAGGTCACGACCGGGGCCGGGCGCATGGATATCCGCCGCCATGGCTCGGTAACGAAGTTCGTGGCCGAAGTGGCGCAGGTCACCTTCTCCGGCGCCCAGGCGCTTCGCTCCAGCCAAGAGGTCGTCATCGTCACCGAGCGCGCGGTGTTCCGGCTTGCACCCGAGGGCGTCGTCCTGACCGAGATCGCGCCCGGCGTCGATCTCGAACGCGACGTGCTCGCTCGCATGAGTTTCGTGCCGTCAATGCCCAGCCCGCCGAGCCTCATGCCCGCGGCGCATTTCACCGCGCGCGCCTAGCGATGGCCGCGGTGCGCCTCGCGGTCATCGGCGCCGGCCGCATTGGTGCCCGCCACTGCCGACTGGCCGCGGCCGAGCCGGCCTGCGAGTTGGTAGCCATTGCCGACCCCGACCCCGCCACGGCGGCGCTGGCGGCCGAGGTCGGGGCGGCGCACTACCCGAGCCATAGCGAACTGCTGGATAGCGCGGCCCCCGACGGCGCCATCGTCGCCGTGCCCAGCGGCCTACACGCCGAGGTCGGCATCGCCTGCGCCGCGCGCGGCGTCCACCTGCTGGTGGAAAAGCCGGTCGCCGATTCGCTGGCTGCCGGGCGTCGCCTGGTCGCAGCGGCCGAGGCGGCGGGCGTACGGATGGCGGTTGGCCACCAGCGGCGCTTCGATCCCACCGTCGCGGGCGCGCGCGAGTGTATCCGGGCGGGTGGCATCGGCACGCTGCTCGCGGTCTCGGTGACCTGGGCGGTGCGCAAGCCCGAGGCCTACTTCGACCTCGAATGGCGGGGCAAGCTCGGCGGTGGCCCGGTGCTGATCAACCTGATCCACGACATCGATTGTCTGCGCGCAATCTGCGGTGAGATCGAGCGGGTTTATGCCGAGACCGGCCGCATCGACCGCGGCCTCGAGGTCGAGGACACCGCCGCCATCGTGCTGCGGCTAGCCGGCGGCGCGCTATGCACGGTGACCGCCTCCGACGCCACGCCCTCGCCGTGGAGTTGGGAGGCCGCGACCGGCGAGAACCCAGCCGTCGCCGTGACCGGTGAGGACTGCTACCGTTTCTTCGGCAGCGAAGGCGTGCTCGAGTTCCCAAGCCTGGCGCTGTGGCGCTACGCCGAAGGGCGCGGGGACTGGGAGAGCGCGCTACGGCGTGAGGCGCCGTCGCTGCCGCCGGCGCGCGCTGCGCACGCCGCCCAGCTCCGTCATCTATGCCGGGTGATCGCCGAGGATGAGCGGCCCCTCGTCGACGGCAGGGAAGGCCTGGCGACCTTGGCGGCAACCGTCGCGGTCTTGCGCTCGGCCGAAAGCGGCGCGCCGGTCGAGCCCGAGGCGGTGTGATCGCTCAAGGATTGGCGACCCACTTCAGGATATGGTCGGCGACGGCGACCAGCGTGCCGTCCTGGTTGGTCACCTTGACCTCGGCGGTCGAGCGGCGGCGCTCGACATCGATCGCGCTCACTGTGTACTCGACGGTGATGGTGTCACCCATGAATACCGCCTCGAGGAAGCGAATACGGTCGTAGCCGAGCGAGACCGGGGTCTCGTGCGGATCCTCGCGGCAGCGCTGGATCGCGAGCGACGATGCGGTCGACATGTAGCCGACTGTCAGCGCTCCGTGGGCCATCCGCCGCCCATAGCGCGAGCGCGCCATGTACGCCGCGTCGACGTGATTGGGCGCAAAGTCGCCGGTGATGCCGGCGAACAGATATACGTCGGTTTCCGCGACGGTCTTGGTGAACGTGACCCGCTCGCCGACGGCGACGTGGAAGTTTTCCATTACCCCCCCTTTGCTGTCATTGTTGTAGAGGTTGAACGGCTGCGATTCGAGACATGGACAGCGATCTTAGCGGCACCAACGCTTTGGTTACAGGCGGCTCGCGCGGTATCGGTCGGGCGATCGTAGAGCGCCTGGGCGGGCTCGGATATACGGTCGCGGTGTGGGACATCGCGCCCAATAATGACGACGAAATGGCCGTGGACGTTGCCGATGAGGCCGCTGTAGGGCGCGCAATGGACGCGACGCTGGCCGCGCTCGGTCACGTCGATATCCTGGTCAATAATGCCGGCGTCAACGGTCCTACCGTGCCGACAGCAGACTATCCGCTGGCCGAATGGCGCCGGGTGCTTGACATCGACCTCACCGGCACCTTCCTGTGCTGTCGCGCGGTGGCGCCGCACATGCGGGGGCGCGGCGCGGGCCGCATCGTTAACGTCGCCTCGGTGGCCGGCAAAGAGGGAAACGCGCAGGCGAGCGCCTATTCCGCGGCCAAGGCCGGCGTCATCGGCTTCACCAAGGCGTTGGCCAAGGAACTGGTGGGTGACGGTGTCACCGTGAACTGCGTTACCCCGGCGATGACCGAGACCGCGCTCATGCAAGAAATGACGCCGGAATACATCGAGCGGGTGCGTGCGATGATCCCGATGGGCCGGCTGTGCGGCCCCCACGAGATCGCCGCCATGGTGGCGTGGATCGCAAGTCCCGAATGCAGCTTCACGACTGGGGCCGTCTTCGACCTCTCCGGCGGCCGTGCGACGTACTGAGGCGGCGGCCTGTCTTGGACGAGGCACTTCTTTCGATCAATCAGGTGACGACCCTCGAACAGTGGTCGCTGCGCCAGGCGATCGAGGGCTACGCCCGCCACGGGGTGCGGGCGATGGGCGTGTGGCGCGACAAGCTCGACGAGATCGGCGCCGCCGCCGCCGCGCGGGCGCTGCGCGAGGCGGACATGTCGGTGAGTGCGTATTGCGTGGGTGGCTTCTTTACGGCCGAGGGAGAGGCGGCGCTCCACGCCCGCTACGACGACGGGCGGCGCATGCTCGACGAGGCGGCGGCGATTGGCGCGCGGTGCGCGGTAATGATCGCGGGTGGATTGGAAGAGGGATCGACGGACCTGGCGGGCGCGAGGGCGCGCTGCCTCGACGGGCTGGCCGGGCTCTTGCCCGAGGCCCGCGCCACTGGCGTCACCCTCGCCATTGAGCCTCTACACCCGATGCTCTGCGCCACGCGCTCGGTGCTCACGACCCTTGGCATGGCCAACGACTGGTGCGAGCAGTTGGGCGCCGGCGAGGAGCTTGGCATCGTCATCGACGTCTACAACTTGTGGTGGGATCCCGACCTCGAGGCTGAAATCGCCCGTGCCGGGCCGCGCATCGCCGCCTTCCAGGTCTGCGATTGGCTGCGCGAGACCGCCGATCTCCGCCTCGACCGCGGCATGCCGGGCGACGGCGTTATCGACATTCGGGCGATCCGCAAACTGGTGGAAGACGCGGGCTACGCTGGCCATCGCGAGGCCGAAATCTTCTCGGCCCGCGACTGGTGGCAGCGCGACCCTGACGAGGTGGTCCGAACCGTCAAGGAGCGCTATCAGACCGCGGTGTGAGGCGATTTGCGCGGCTCGGGTCGGGGGCCTAGAGTCTGTCTTTGCTCTCGCGGTCATTCTGGAGGTGCTTGTGAAATCCCTCCTACTCCTCGTCGTTGCCGCTACGACGATCGGGTTGGCCCCGGTGCGGGCCGAGGTCGCCATCGCGATGGCCGGCCCGATGACCGGCGCGTACGCGTGGATGGGTGAGCAAAACAAACGTGGGGTCGAGGCGGCGGTGGACGAGATCAACGCGGGCGGCGGGCTCTTGGGCCAGCAGGTTCGGGTGATCGTCGGCGACGACGCGTGCGACGCCGCGCAGGCCGTGGCTGTAGCCAACAAGCTGGTCCACGATGGCGTGGTGTTCG
>CAYUNL010000274.1:0-3785 GCA_964446055.1 uncultured Alphaproteobacteria bacterium
CGAGGTCGAGCGCGCGGAACTCGTTCCACTCGGTTAATAGGGCCATCGCATCGGCTCCCTCCATCGCCTCGTAGGCGCTGGCGCACCAGGCCACGTCGGCGAGCATCTCACGGGCCGCCTTGGTTCCTTCGGGATCGAAGGCGCGCACCCGCGCGCCCGCCTGTTGCAGTGCCGGCACAATGTCGAGGCTCGGCGCCTCGCGCATGTCATCGGTGTTGGGCTTGAAGGTAAGCCCGAGAATGGCGATGGTCTTACCGCTCACAGAGCCCCCGCAGGCCTCGATAATCTTGGCCGCCATGCGCTTCTTTCGCAGATCATTGGCGGTGTTCACCGCCTCAACAATCTTCGACGGCGCTCCGAGGTCGCGAGCGATATGCTCCAGCGCTCGCGTGTCTTTGGGAAAGCAGCTGCCGCCGAATCCGGGTCCGGGATGCAGGAATTTGGGGCCGATGCGGCCGTCGAGGCCGATCCCGCGGGCGACGTCGCTCACGTCGGCGCCGATTTTGTCGCACAGGTCGGCCATCTCGTTGATGAAGGTGATCTTGGTCGCGAGAAAGGTGTTGGCGGCGTATTTGATGAGTTCGGCGGTCTCCAAGGTCGTGAACAGCACCGGGGTCTCCAGCAGGAACAGCGGCCGATAGAGGTCGCGCATGGCCTCACGCGCACCCTCGGTTTCGGCGCCGACGACGACCCGGTCGGGACGCATGAAGTCGTTGATCGCCGAGCCCTCGCGCAGGAACTCGGGGTTCGCGGCGATCTCGAAGTCGGCCTCCGGCCGCGCCGTGGCGATCAGTTCGCGAACCTGGCGGCCGGTACTGACGGGGACCGTCGATTTCGTAACCACTATGGTCGGCCCATCGAGCGCCGCCGCAATCTCTCTCGCCGCCTGCAGCACGTAGCTCACGTCGGCTTGGCCGTCGCCGCGCCGGCCCGGCGTGCCGACCGCGATGAACACCGCATCCGCCGCGGCCACGGCCGGCTCGAGTTCGGTGGCGAAGGACAGCCGGCCGGCCGCAAGGTTGGCGGCTACCAGGGTCTCCAGGCCGGGTTCGTAGATCGGCATCTCGCAGCGTTTCAGGGCCGCGATCTTGTCGGCGTCGAGGTCGATGCACGCGACCTCGTGGCCGAACTCCGAGAAGCACGCGCCGGAGACCAGGCCGACGTACCCCGTGCCGATCATCGCCACGCGCATCAGGCTTCACCCATTATGAACCGAGCGCCGCGCGTAGGGCAGCGGCGGTCGTGTCGCGCAAGTCCTCGCGCGCGAGCGCAAGCGCCACCGTGGCCTCGACAAACCCCGCCTTGTCGCCGCAATCATAGCGCCGGCCCGCGAAGCGAAACGCGTGGACCGGCACCGTCCCGATCATCTCGGCAAGCGCGTCGGTCAGTTGAATCTCGCCACCCGCCCCGGGGGTGCCGCGCGCCAGGTGCTCGAAAACCTCGGGCACCATGATGTAGCGGCCGACTACCGCGAGCCTCGACGGCGCGCGCTCGGGATCGGGTTTCTCGACCAGGCCGCGTACCTCGATGACACGGCCCTCCTCGGCCCCCAGTTCGACGATTCCGTAGCGCGCCGTCTCTTCCCGCGCCACCTCCATCGCCGCCACCACGATGCCGCCGAGCTCGGCGTGGGCGGCCATCATCTGGGCCATGCAGCCGGGCTCGGCGACGATCAAATCATCCGCCAGCAGGACGGCGAACGCATTCTCTCCGACCAGGTCGCGGGCGCACCACACGGCATGCCCGAGGCCGCGCGGCTCTTCTTGGCGCGTGTAGGAAACCTGCCCGGGCGGTGGCACGACCTGCTCGATGACCGCGATCTCCTGGTATTTGCCATTCGCCGCCAGCCGCTCGCCGAGCTCGGCGTCGCGCTCGAAATAGTTCTCGATCGCCTCGCCGAAGCGGCCGGTGACCACGACCAGCTCTTCGATTCCCGCCGCACGCGCCTCATCGACTGCGTATTGCAGGAGTGGGCGGTCGACGACGGGTAGCATTTCCTTGGGCACCGACTTGGTCGCCGGCAGGAACCGCGTCCCCATCCCCGCGGCCGGGAACACGGCTTTTCGTACTGTGCTCGCCATCGGACCTCGAAGTTGGCGGCCGGCCGCCCGCATGCTTGGCGCCGGCCGGGCCGCGCTTTGTGCCACGCCGGCGGCAGGGAAGGCAAGCTCAGCCGAGCGATTCCAAGATCACGTCTTTGGCTTGGTTGATCTTGGTCGCGAGATAGTTCGATCCGCCCTGATCGGGGTGAATTTTCAACATCAGTCGGCGGTGGGCCTCCTTGACCTCTTCATCGGTGGCGCCGGGCTCGAGCCCGAGAATCTCATATGCCTCATCCCGGCTCATTCGTACGGCGCCGCGGCGCGGTGCCTCATAGGCGTGACCCGACTGGCTTGCGCGCTCGCGCCAGTCCTTGCCCTCGACGCGGTCGAGATAGGCCTCGATCAGCGAGGCCGACTGCGGGTCCTCGGCGCCGCACTCGGTCAACAGCGCGAGCAAGTCCTCAAAGGCGAGTTCGCTCAGCTTGCGTCCGGCGAAGCGGCCCTTCAGCACCTCGCCGGCGATGGTTCCTGAATCGTGATCGAGCGACATTCTCAGGTACTGCGTCTCGACGCCCGAGGACTTCCCGCGCGATGGCGCCGCCCCGCCCATGCCAGGCCATCCCCGCACGCGCCCGCCAAGCCTCCGCCAAAGCATCGGCGCCGCCGCGGCCATCGGCAGCAACCACCACAGCGCGCCGCGCACTGCCACGCCGATCACCAGTCCGGCCAGAAGCGCGATGCCGGCCCATTTGGCGACCCTGACCAGGGTCTTGGGATCGGCGCGGGCGAACCACCGCACCGCGAAGACGACGGCCACCAGCACGAAGACTCCGAGGATGAACCAGGACAACGGTGCTATCGGATCTGATGCGCGATCTTGAGGACGTCCGCGCCGGCCCGCTTCGAGTAGTCTTCAAGTGCCCGGCGTCCGCCGGCCGCGTACACGGCCACGGCGCTCAGGAGCGCCCGCAGCTGCTGCGCGCTCGCCGAATCGAACTGGCAGTAGGCGCCCTTGGTGAGCCGTGCGATCTCCTTGAAGGCGCCCATCGCCAGCGGCTCGAAGCCCTCCTGGAATACAAATGCGGGCACGCTCAGCAGTCCGAGCTCACCCGCCAGCGCGCACAGGCGGTCGACGTCCTCCTCGACGCAGTCGCCCACGAAGACCAGCGCATCGACCTTTTTCGTCTTCGATTCGGATTTGGCGTGACGCAAGATTCGCTCGATCTGGGTCTGGCCGCCGCGGCAGCGAACCGCGGTCATGTGGCGCACCAACTCGGCGGAGTTGCCGAGCCACGGCGCCGCCCGGAATTCCCCGAACCCGCGATAGAAAACCATCTGTATCTCAAGGCCGCCGAGGCTCGCCGTTGCCTCAAACATCTCGCCCTGGATCTGGCAGGCTCGATCCCACGTCGGCTCGCGGCTCGCGGTTGCGTCGAGCGCAAAGATCAGCCGGCCGCCTTGCCCCGGTGCTTTGACCGCCGGGGCGGTGGCGAGGGTATCGAGAAACGCGTCCACCGCCACCCGCGAGCCGCGGGAGGCGAGTTCGCTGGACTCCTTGCCCATCCCACTCACCGGACCAGGTTGCGTCAATCACCTAGATGATGGTTATTAGACCCCATCGCGACAAGCGGAATCCAGTGGAATTGACCGCGCCACCGACCGCCGAGCGGCGGCCCAGACCGGGACTGGACGAGCCCGCGCTACTCGATATGAATCGTCGATTCGGGGTGGAAGGCGTGGAAG
>CAYUNL010000275.1:0-3773 GCA_964446055.1 uncultured Alphaproteobacteria bacterium
AGCACGGCGGACGGCAGGCACACGTAGCGCGGCCAAAACCACGTCCCAGCCGAGCCAGTGCTGGCCCCCGACTCACCTCCTCGCCAGCAAAGTAGAAGCACCCGAGCGTCACCGCCGCCAGCCACAGCGTGAGCATGCGGCTTGCCAGGGCGCGGCGATGGCGGAGCGCGAGGACGCCGCCAAGGATGACGGCGAGCAGGATTGCGGCGGTGCCGTTCTCCACCAAACCGGTCTCGCTATCGATGTATTTGTCGTAGAGGTCGCGGTCCCAGGCGAGGATCGCGATCTGCACCAAGACCATCAGCGGCGCGAGCCACAGCCATAGCCACGCGGGCACTTCCGAAGACGGCCCGCGCGCCGCGGTGTGGGCGCGCAAGAGCTAGGATCCGGATGGCCACGGGCGCCCCGCTCAGTGCGATTCGCGAGGTACCGGCGCGCCCGAGCCGCCGACCAAGAAATCGAAGTCGCAGCCGCGGTCGGCTTGGGTTACATGGTCGATGTAAAGCTGGGCGTAGCCCCGCGCGTGGGCCGATCGCGGCGCCGTCCAGGCCGCGGCCCGGGCGGCGAGTTCGGCCTCGTCCACCTCGAGCGTTAGCGAGCGCCCGGCGACGTCGAGCGCGATCCAGTCGCCCTCGTGCACCAGCCCCAGCGGGCCCCCGACCGCGGCCTCCGGCGCGGTGTGGAGGACCGCGGTTCCGTAGGCGGTACCGCTCATACGGGCGTCCGATATCCGAACCATGTCCGTAATCCCGCGCTCCAGCACCTTGCGTGGCAGCGGCATGTTACCCATCTCGGGCATGCCGGGATAGCCCTTGGGCCCCGCCCCTTTGAGCACCAAGACCGACGTCTCGTCGACCACCAAATCGGGCGAGTCGATGCGCTCGCGGAAGTCCTCGGGCGTCTCGAACACCACCGCCCGCCCACGATGGTTCATCAAAGCGGGCGTCGCCGCCGAGGGCTTGATGATGGCGCCGTCGGGGCAGAGGTTTCCGCGCAGAACGGCAATGCCGGCGTTCGGTTGGAAGGGGGTGTCGAGCGGGCGGATCACGTCTTCGCCATAGCGCTCCGCCGCGCCCACGTTCTCGCCGATAGTCTTGCCGTTGACGGTGAGACAATCGCCGTGAACCCGATCGCCGAGTTCGCGGATCACCGCGGGCACGCCGCCGGCGTAATAAAAATCCTCCATCAGGTACTCGCCCGAGGGCATCAGGTTGACCATCAGCGGGACATCGTGGCCAAGCTGGTCGAAGTCCTCGAGGCCGAGCTCGACGCCGAGCCGGCCGGCGATCGCCAGTAGGTGAACCACGAAGTTGGTCGAGCCGCCGATGGCGGCGTTGACGACGATCGCGTTCTCCACCGCCCGGCGGGTCACGATGCGCGACATCGTCAAATCCTCGCGCACCATCTCGACGATCCGCGCGCCGGCCAAGTGGCCAAGCACGAAGCGCCGCGAATCGGCGGCCGGGATGGCCGCCCCGGCGGGCAGCGTCATGCCCAGCGATTCGACCATGCTGGCCATCGTCGAGGCAGTGCCCATAGTCATGCAGTGGCCGGCCGAACGTGACATGCTGGCCTCGGCCTCGAGGAAGGTGGCCAGGCTCATCTCGCCGGCGCGCACGTTCTCGGAGAACCGCCACACGTCGGTTCCCGAGCCGATGTCGGCGCCCTGAAACTTGCCGTTGAGCATCGGTCCGCCCGAGACCATGATCGTCGGCAGGTCGACGCTGGCCGCGCCCATGAGCTGACCCGGCGTGGTCTTGTCGCAGCCCGCCAAAAGCACCACGCCGTCGATAGGATTGGCGCGGATGCACTCCTCGACGTCCATGCTCATCAGGTTGCGAAAGAGCATGGTGGTCGGCCGCATGATGGTTTCGCCCAATGAGATGGTGGGGAATTCGAGCGGCAGGCCACCGGCTTCCCACACCCCACGCTTGACCGCCGCCGCGAGCTCGCGGAAATGAGCGTTGCACGGCGTGAGCTCGGAGAAGGAATTACAGATGCCGATCACCGGGCGGCCATCGAAGACGTGGTGCGGCAGCCCCTGGTTCTTCATCCAACTGCGATGCAGAAAGCCGTCGCGGTCGGGCTTGCCAAACCACTCTGCGCTCCGGAATTTACGCCCGTTTTCGGCCATCATTACCTCCCCAAACAGATTGGATTCGAGGACCACCGTAGCCCCTTGCAGGGGGTTGCGCTAGCCACGCCAATGGGCGGGCGGGTTCACCGCGAGGCAGGCGCTTGGCCGGGGCTGCGTTGGGGGCTACCCTTTCTCGTCCTCGTGGATTGGGTGCGGGGAATGGCAAAGGGTGGGAGCAATGGCATGAGCGATAAGAAAGTGCTGATCACGGGCATGAGCGGACTGATCGGCCAGGTCTGCCAACGGGAGTTGGGGGATCTCTATACCCTCAGTGCCTTGAACCGGAGCGCGGTGGCGGGGGTCCCCTGTTTGCGCACCGACATCGCCGACCTCGAGGCCATTCGGCCTGCTTTCGAGGGGGTGGACGTGGTGATCCACTTGGCCGCCACGGCCCGAGGAGATGCCACATGGGAGGAGGTACTTCCCCACAACATCGTCGGGACCTACAACGTGCTCGAGGCCGCCAGGACGGCGGGGGTCCAAAGAGTGGTCGTTGCCAGCAGCGGGGCTGCGGTCAGCAACTCGGAGAGGGAGATGCCGTACCGGGCTCTGGTGGAGGGACGCTACGAAGCAGCGAAGCATTGGGAGAAGCTGGACGCGTCCGTGGTTCGACCGAGCGGCCTTTACGGGTGCAGCAAGTTGTGGGGCGAGGCCCTGGCCCGCCACTTTTCGGATGACTGGGGCCTGTCGGTGATCTGCCTGCGTATCGGAGCGGTCAACCGGGAGGACCGCCCTACCGCGACCCGGGAGTTCTCGGTCTGGTGCAGCCAGAGGGATATCGCTCAGATGGTCCAGCGCTGCATCGAGGCACCCGAGAGCCTGAAGTTCGCGACCTTTTACGCGGTCTCGGACAACAAATGGGGCTACCGCAGCCTCGACAGCGCCCGCAGCGAACTCGGTTTCGAGCCCCAAGATCAGGCGGAAGACCATCGCTAATGGGAGCCGCGCCGCCACCCCGCCCCGGATGAGCGACGACATTGGCCCTTCTTTGCGTCCGCGCCTGGAGACGTTCGTCGCCTTGGGGCTTGCAACGCTTCTCCTGTTCGCCTCTGACGCCGGCGCATCGGATTGGTGGCAGCCGGAAGGGGAGGTCTCGTGGGATTGGCAGTTGACGGAACCGCTCGACCTCAGCCGGGACGTGGCGATGTTCGATCTCGATCTCTTCGATACCGAAGCTCGAGTGATCGCCCGGTTACGGTCGCGGGGGGTCCGCGCGGTCTGCTACATGAGCGCAGGATCGTGGGAGGAATGGCGCGAGGACGCTCCGCTGTTTCCGCCGGAGGTGATTGGCAAGCCCTACGAGGGATGGCCGGGCGAGCGCTGGCTCGACATCCGCCGCATCGATCTGCTGGCCCCACTGATCGAGAGCAGGATGAACTTGTGCAAGGCCAAGGGTTTCGTTGCCATCGAGCCCGACAACATTGACGGCTACACCAACGAAACGGGTTTCCCGCTTGGCGCCGCCGACCAGCTACGGTTTAACAAGTGGCTTGCCTCGGAAGCCCACAGGAGGGACCTCTCGATCGGACTGAAAAACGATCCCGATCAGGCGGTCGAGCTTGTCGATGATTTCGACTGGGCGCTGACCGAGGACTGCTTCGCCGAGGGATGGTGCGAGCAAATGGTGCCATTCATC
>CAYUNL010000276.1:0-3765 GCA_964446055.1 uncultured Alphaproteobacteria bacterium
GAACTTCTGGTGACCGCGTTCGCACCCCAGGAGAATGCTGCCGAGGTGTCCGCCACGGCGTTGCCCGCGGGGGTCCGGCTGGTCGGCGTCGAATCGGCGGCCGAGGTGCTGGCCGCGCTGGATCTTGCACCGCCGCGCCGGCCCGCCGCGGCGGACGCGGCGGCGCCAAGCCCGGCACGACGCTCGCGCAGGCGCGCCTGGCACTGGGCAGCGAGGATCGCGGTTATCGTGGTGATGGCCGCCGTGGCGGTCGCGATCTGGCGCAGCGTTCCCGAGGGCGATGCCCCGGTCACCGCGGGCGATACCGAAGTCGCCGCCGCGTCCGGCGTGGGCGAGGACGCTACACAGGGCGAGACCCCGGCCTCTGAACCGGCCGCCGCCGCGGCGCCAGCGGTGCAGGCGGCGGCAGAGGACAAAATCACGGTCGTGGTCTTCGAGCGTCGCCCGGCGCCTGGCGAGACCTGCGCCCAAGTCCACTTCGGTTCGGCCGAGGCGGAGACCGTACCGGTACCGCAAGGAGACGACGGTACGCTGGCGACGAGCCGACACGAGGGCCTGTGTGGACTCGGTTTCGAGGTCCGCAACCCGGGCCCACCACGCTACGTCGCGGCGCGCTTCGATCTGGTTTCGGGCCGCATTGTCGGCGCCGTCCGCATTCCCGCCGCGCTTTCGGGCAACGCCACGTTCTCGGGGGCACGGGCGTGGGCCATCGAACTTCCCTCCCGCACTCGCGAGGCGCTCACCTACCGGCTGGTGGTGATCGCCGCCGATCGCCCCTTGGCCGAGGAGATCGAGCGGCTGGACGTGGAAGCCGGTGGGACGGGGCAGACCGCCGCGCCTGCGGACAAGGGGATCGAGGTGATGGTCCTGAATCATCGGGTCGCGCCACCCGGGTAACGGCATCTGAAAAAACCGCGCTCGTCCTTTCATAGGTCCTGGTATCGAACAGGAAAGGGGATTGAGCGATGGTCGAACGTACTCGACATTCCAGCGCCTCCAGGCGCGCCCTTCTGACCTTGGTGGTGGCCGCCGGGGCGCTGTCGGCTTGCGTCACCAACCCGATGGCCGGGCGCGACGGCGGTATCGCCTTTCGCGAGGCCCGCTTCGCCGAGATCACGGCGATGCGCACCTATCGCGCCTGCCGCGACGAGGCATTGGTCATGGACGATCAGGCCCGTCAGGGCAACGTACCGGCGCGCTATCTGGCGAGCGCTAGGCTTTTGGAGCAGTGCGAGGCCGAGCTTGGCCCCGAGGCCGCGAACCTCGCGCCCGAGGAGCGTATGCGCGCCTATGCGCTGTCGATCCAGAACTACCTCAAGGGCGGCGACATCGCCAAGGCGCAGACCAACCTCGAGGCTTTCAAGGTCGCCTTCGACGGCCACGACCTCTACTTCGCCGACGGCTCTTCGTTCACCGAGACCATGGAGGTCCTGCTGAGCCTGCGCGACCGCAGCGCCGTGGGTGAGTTCTCGGTCCTCAACGTCGATGGCGCGCTCAAGGGCGAGCTACGCCGCGCCAACTACTGGCGCCACCTCTAGGCCCGAGGAGGAAGACATGAACCAGACCCACCGACAGAGTTCGATCACCACGCGGGCGCTGCTTCTGGCGGGCGCCGCCGCGATCGCCCTGATGGCTTTTTCCGCGGCGCCGGTGACGGCGGCCGAGGGTGATCCGGCATGGCAGCCGCGCGCGTCCGAGCGCTTGGTCAAGCTGCCGGCGAGCTACCTGCGCAAGTCCATCGACGCCGATTTCTCACAGTCCGAACTCGGCGCCGCACTCCGCGACATCGATACCGAGATCGGCTTCAAGACGCTGACACTGGGCGATCTTCAGGGCGCGATCGCCCAAGCGGACGGAGAAGTGCGCACCGAGCTGCGCCACCAGTTCCTCGCAGAGAAGCGTACCTATCTCGACCTCGTCGCCCGAAAGAACGAGCTTCGCCGCACCCACCTTGAGACTCAACAGCGGCTGTTCGCAGATCTCCTGGAGCGCCTGGGGCGAGACGCGGCCGGCCTCACTCCGGCGCGTCTGGAGCTGATGGAGCGCCAGGAGGCGGCGCGGCAGCGGTTCGAGGGCTCGGTCGACGCGGTCGACTTGAGGGTATTCGGCGAGAGCGCTGTCCCCGAGAGCCGGTACGCCCGCGAGTACGCCAAAAACCTGGCAGCGGTCGAGACGCTGATGCGGGCGGTTGCCGAACACCCGGCCAACGCCGAGCCCATGATCGACGGCCAGGCCGTCACCAAGGACGACTACATCCGCCAGATGCTGGCAGACAACGACGCGGCGCTCGCGCTGTTGGACCAGGAGGAGAATATCCTCGGCTACATGGCCAAGCTGGTGGCGCTGGACGCCACCGCACTCTCCGAGCAGGTCATGGACCGAGAGCTTGCCGAATCGGATGTGCCCGAGGCCGGTGGCATCACCGAGGCCGTTGGGTTCTTCGTCTCGCGTTGATGGAAGGAAAGGACACGACCATGAAACAGCAGGCCAAAAAACTCACTCTCGGCGGCGTGTGCGCGATCGCCGCCTTGGCCGCCGCGATCGGGTCGGCGCTGCCGGCCCACGCCGACAGCCTCGAGAATCTCGAGCGCGAGCGCGCGTTTTTGATCGAGGCCTTCCTCGATCCCGAAATCACGCCGGCCGAGCGTCAGGCGCGGATCGAAACCTCGAAGCAACGCCTGATCGATCTCGAGCGCATCGTCTTGCGCGACGACGGCTTGGTCGGGCGCAACACCCCGAACGTGCGTCGCGCCTTCAACAACTACGACCTCACCTTCCTGGTGCACGCTGCGGCCGAGAGGGACATGGCGATCGTTGACGTGTGGCTCGACGAACTCGGCATCACGACGCGCAATCTGCTTTCGGCGCGGATGGGGCGGCGATAATGCGCGGCACGATCTCGCTCTTGGACACCGGATCGAGGGCGCTCAGCTACTTCCTAGGGATCGTCGTGCTGGCGTTGGCCGGTGCGGTGTACGCGACCTCACTCGACGCCGGCGACATCGCGGAGTGGACGCGCCGCATGTTCGGCACGACGTTCTTGGTGCTTCTGTCGTCCCTGATCCTGGTCGCCCTTTTCTCGTGGGCACGCATGGGGCGAGCCGCCGCGGCGGCGGACCGCAGGGTCTGGTTCGAAGCCGGCATGCATGCTGCGAGCGGCATCGCGACGTTGGCGCTCACCTACACTTTGTTGGGAATCAGCCTCGGCATCGGCGAGCTCGCCGAACGCGAGCTCACTCCGCAAACGGTGAACCTCGTGATCGGCGAGATCACCGAGCACTTCAGCCTGGCATTCATGACGACTGTGGTTGGCCTGCCGGTCTCCGCCGCGCTTCGCGCGCTGTTGTCATTAAGCCGGAGCCGCGCCGAGGCGCGGGCCATCCCTACCGCCACGCTCATTGAAGGAGTTCGATCATGAAATTCCTCCTTTTCAACCTCGTCGTAGTCGCGGCGCTCGGCTATCTGCTGAGCGACGGGAGCTTCGGTCCGGCCGCACCGGGAAGCGCCCTCGATCACGCGCAACGAGCCGCCGGTGCGATTGTCGAGAGGGGGCGCGATCTCGCGTCCGAGCCCGCTGCCGAAAGCACCTGGGAGACCCCCGAGCCTATGGCGGCGCCGGAGGTGGCGCCGGTGATCGCCGCGGACGCCCCGATCGAGATCGAAATCGAACCGCGCCCAATCCATACCGTGCCCGAGGTACCGGCGCTCGCCGAGGAGAGCTTCGAGGATCCGGCGGTGGCGCAGCGCCGCGCCGAGGTGCTGGGC
>CAYUNL010000277.1:0-3748 GCA_964446055.1 uncultured Alphaproteobacteria bacterium
GTCGGCGGGACCAATACCGATGCCGTCGTGATGGACGGCGAGGCGGTGTGTGCCTCGTGCAAGACGGCGACGACCGAGGATGTCGGTTCGGGCATTGCCTCGGCACTGGCCGAGGTGCTGGCCGCCGGCGGGGTCGACAAGTCGGCGATCGAAACCGTGATGATCGGCACCACCCATTTCACCAACGCCTTCGTCGAGCGCAAACGACTTTTGCAGGTCGGGATCATCCGCATCGCGCTGCCCGCCGCCCGCTTGCTGCCGCCGATGGTCGATTGGCCCGAGGATATGCGCGAGGCACTCGGCCGCCACCGTCACATGGTCGGCGGCGGCTACCAGTTCGACGGTCGGCTCAACGTCGCGCTGGATGAAAGCGCGGTCGCGGAGACGGCGCGCGCCCTGAAGGCCGAGGGCATTACCTCCTTCGCGGTCGCGGGCGTGTTCTGTCAGGTCAATTCCGCGCAGGAAGAGCGCGCCGCCGAGATCATTCTCAACGAAGTTCCCGATGCCTCCGTCACCCAGTCGCACAAGATCGGCCGCATCGGCCTGATCGAGCGCGAGAACGCGGCGATCATGAACGCCTCGTTGGCGGCGCTCTCGCGGCAGGTCGTCGGCTCGTTCCGCCAGGCGCTGGCCCACCACGGCATCGACGCCCCGTTCTACATCAGCCAGAACGACGGCAGCCTGATGAGCGCCGAGGCGGTGGAACAGTATCCCGTGCTCACCTTCGCCTCGGGGCCCACCAACAGCATGCGCGGCGCCGCCTACCTCTCCGAGGCCAAGGACGCCGTCGTCGTTGATGTCGGCGGCACCACCACCGACATCGGTGTCTTGAGCAACGGCTTTCCCCGTGAATCCGCCATCGCCTCGGACGTCGGCGGCGTGCGCACCAACTTCCGCATGCCCGATATCATCGCGCTGGGGCTGGGTGGGGGCAGTTTGATACACCAGGGCGCGCCGCTCACGGTCGGCCCCGACTCGGTCGGCTACCGCCTGACCGACCAGTCGCTGGTCTTCGGCGGCCAGACGCTGACCGCCACCGACATCGCGGTCGCCGCCGGCCAGGCCGACATCGGCGAGCGCTCGCACCTCGCCGGAATCGAACCGGGCGTCATCGAGGCCGCGCTCGACGCCATTCACGACAAGATCGAGGTTGGCGTCGATCGCATGAAGACCAGCGCCGAACCGGTGCCGCTGATCTTGGTCGGCGGCGGCGCCATCCTGGTCTCGCGGCCCATCGCCGGGACCGACCGGGTGATCACCCCCGAGCACGCGGCGATCGCCAACGCCATCGGCGCGGCCATCGCCCAGATCGGCGGCGAGATCGACCGCATCTTTTCCTACGAGACCCTGGGCCGGGAGAAGGCGCTCGAGATCGCCGGCAGCGAAGCGACCGCGAAGGCCATCGAGGCCGGTGCCGAGCCCGACACCGTCGAGGTGGTCGAGCTCGACGAGTTGCCCTTGACCTACATGCCGGGCGGCGCGGTGCGGCTCCGCGCCAAGGCCGTTGGCGAGCTCGGGCGTTGGGCCGCCCACGCCGCCAAGGGGGGCGCGCGATGAAACTCGGCGTAGATCTGCTCGAGGACTTTGCCCGCGGCGCGGCCTTCCTCGGCACCGGCGGCGGCGGCGATCCCTACATCGGGCGCTTGGCGGCGCAGTACGCGATCGAAGAGTTTGGCGCACCCGAGCTGGTTGCGCTCGAGGACCTTGACGATGATACCGCCGTCTACACCGCGGCCTACATCGGCGCCCCCACCATCTTCCTCGAAAAGCTGATCTGCGGCGCCGATCTGGACCTTGCGGTTGAGAAGCTGGAGGAGCTGACCGGCAAGCCCGCAGGCGCCATCATTTCGGCCGAGATCGGCGGCGTCAACTCCATCGTTCCCTTGGCGGTGGCGGCGCGGCGCGGGCTGCCGATCGTCGATGGCGACGGGATGGGCCGCGCTTTTCCCGAAGTCCAGATGGTCACCTTCAACGTCTACGGCGTGCCCGCCTCGCCGGCCGTGATCGTGAACGAGCACCTCGAATACTGCGTCGTCCACGCCCACAACGCCAAGTCGGCCGAGGACAAGCTCCGCGCCATCGCCATCGAGATGGGCCTTGGCGCCGGACTCTCGTGTTTTCCGATGAGCGGGCGGCAGGCCAAGGACACCGCGGTCGGCAAGACGCTATCCCTGGCGATCGGGGCGGGTCAGGCGATCGCCGAGGGGCGCCGCGCCGGCGAGCCCATCGACGCGCTGCTCGCCTACCTCCGGACAACGCCCTATTACAACCAATGCCACGTGCTGTTCGACGGCAAGATCGTCGATCTCCTGCGCGAGGTCAAAGGCGGCTGGAACGTCGGCACCTGCGTCATGGAGCCGCTCGAAAGCGGCGGGGGCACGATGGAGATACTCTTCCGCAACGAAAACCTCATCGCCAGGTTGGACGGCGAGACCAAGGCGATCGTCCCCGACCTGATCGCGATCCTCGATCGCGAATCCGGCGAACCGATCACCACCGAAGGCGTGAGGTACGGCCAGCGCGTCAAGGTCGTCGGCGTCAGCGCCGCCCCGATCATGCGCACGCCCGAGGCGCTGGCCGTGTTCGGCCCCCGCATGTTCGGCTTCGACGAGGACTTCACCCCGATCGAGGATCTGATCGGGTAGCCTAGCCCCCCTTTCTCCGCCGCGGTGGCGGGCTGCCTGGGTTGCCACACGTTCGCTGCGGGCGAGGATCATGTGTTCCTGCACGACCACCTCTCGCCGCTCGAACCAGGCCTCGCCGTGACCTATTATTTCGCCGTATTCAACCTCGTCGCCGAGATCCTCGAATTCGCGGAACTCGATCCTGGCCACGAAGAACGGGCCGTCCCGGAGAAGGGCACCATGGCACGAGCGAGGACTTCGTGCTTGTTGGCGGGCCTGTTGTGTGTTGCGTTGTGGCCCGCGGCGACGCATGCCCAGTCGCCTGATCTCCTGGACGCGTACGAACGGTTTTCTGAACAGTCCGGGGAGGGTCACCACGAGGGGGCGATGCCGTTCGCGCAGAAAGCTTTGAGGCTGGCCGTGCGGGAGTTCGGCCCCGACCGTCCGAGCCCCGCCGACTTCCTTAGCAACCTTGCGGGCCTCTACCATGCCCAGCGCCGATACGCGGCCGAACCGCTGGACCAGCGCTTGTTGGCAGTCCGAGAGAAGGCGGAACACCTCGACTTCGCGTCGAGCCTCAGCAACCGGGCGGCGCTCTACCACGACCAAGGCCGGTACGCCGAGGCCGAGCCGTTGTACGAGCGCGCCCTGGCCATCTGGGAGAAGGTGCTGGGGCCGGACCATCCTGGTCTAGCAAGGGGCCTCAACAACTTGGCTGCGCTTTACCGCGCCCAGGGTCGATACGCCGAGGCCGAGCCGCTGTATCGGCGGGCGCTAGCCAATTGGGAGAAGGCGCTCGGGCCCGAGCACCCTTACGTGGTTCCGACGCTCCAGAACTACGCCGCCTTGCTACGAGAGCTTGGCCGCGAAGCCGAGGCTGCGGAAATGGAGGCCCGCGCCGAGGCGAACCGGGGCAAGGCGGCCGAGGGGGCCCCGTAGCGTCACGCGACACTGACGGCAGAGTACCGCGGCCGTCAGAAACTCGATGACCTCGCCTTGGGTGAGCAGCGCCCTCACTTGGCTGTGCCGAAGTTCATGACGTAGGTGAGCCGTCGCGAACGTCTGCTTTTGGCTGAGGCTGTTGAAGAACTCGGATTTGAGCCGGGTTTTCTGTTTCCGCTTAT
>CAYUNL010000278.1:0-3717 GCA_964446055.1 uncultured Alphaproteobacteria bacterium
GACGAGCCCGCGCTACTCGATATGAATCGTCGATTCGGGGTGGAAGGCGTGGAAGTCGAGGATCTGACCGTTCACCCGGCGGTCGAAGACCAGCGCGGTGTTGCACAGCGGGCAGAAGGTCACCGTGATCGGCACACCGCCGACCTCGTCGTTCACGATCTCGTGCCACATCAGGATGCGCAGCGGATAGGCGCGCGAGTCGCCATTGATAGTGACGCTGATCACGGGTTCGGTGTCCGCCAGTTCGGTCTCCTCGGCGACCGATACGAACTGCGGATCGTCGATCGGCGGAATGCCGTCCTTGGGTGGCCCACCAGACATGATCTCGCCCAGATCGATGGATGTCAGGGTGAAATCGGTTTGCGGCCAGCTGCGTTTCCACAAGTCTGGGTTGGCGGCGGCCTGGGTGGCGGCAAAGATCACGGCGATGGCGAGTGCGGCCAAGGCCGCGCGCACGATTCTCATATTCCCCTCCGGCGGCGAACGAACATGAGCGAATGGTCGAGCCATCACGGTGGTTTGGCAAGCCGCTCGGCATCACACTTTGGTGACTGTAAGCGTCCTTGGGCGAGGCAACCGCGATGATCGAGCGGCTCGACTGTGCGGTGATCGGAGCCGGCGTGATCGGTCTCGCCGTCGCGCGCGCGCTGGCCAACGTCGGTCGCGAGGTTGTCGTGCTCGAGGCCACCGGCGCCATCGGCTCCGAGACCAGCTCACGGAACAGCGAGGTCATTCACGCCGGCATCTACTATCCCGAGGGCAGCCTCAAGGCGCGCTTCTGTGTGGCCGGGCGCGAGGCCCTTTACGGCTACTGCCAAAGCCGCGGCATCGCCTACGCGCGTTGCGGCAAGCTCGTCGTCGCGACCGAGGAGCGCGATCGCGTGGCGCTGCAGGGGCTCCAGCGCGCTGGACAGGCGAACGGCGTCGGTGATCTCGAGATCGTGGAGAGGGAGGCCGCGCGGGCGATGGAGCCGGCGCTGCGCTGCGTGGCCGCGCTTCACTCGCCCTCGACCGGCATCATCGACAGCCACCAGCTGATGCTTGCCTACCAGGGCGAGGCGGAGGCCTGCGGCGCGGCGATCGCCCTTCACAGCCGTGTTCTAGGAGGCGCCTGTCGCGGCGACGGCGTGCTCGTAAAGGTCGCGAGCGGTGCACACGAAACCCAGCTTCTGTGCCGTTACTTGGTCAACGCTGCCGGTCTCGAGGCGCAGGCGGTGGCCTCCAGCCTCGAGGGGCTGCCGCAGGCTTCGGTGCCGCGGCGCTATCTTTCCAAGGGAAGCTACTTCACCATGAGCGGCGCCGCGCCCTTTACACGGCTGATCTATCCAGTACCGGGAAGCGCCAGCCTGGGCATTCACTTCAGCCGCGACCTTTCCGGCGGCGCACGCTTCGGACCCGATCAGGAGTGGGTCGAGAACGTCGACTACGCGGTCGATCCGGCGCGGGCGGAGGCCTTCTATGCTGCCGTGCGCCGCTACTATCCCGATCTTTCCGAGGGTGCCCTTCAGCCCGGGTACTCTGGGATCCGCGCCAAGGTCCAGGCGCCGGGCGAGGGGGCGGCCGACTTCGTCATCCAGGGCCCCGGCGATCATGGTGTGTCCGGTCTCGTTAATCTCTACGGGATTGAATCGCCCGGCCTCACGGCGTCGCCAGCCATTGCCGAGCACGTTCGGTGCCTGCTATTGGGCCACTGATAGCCAACTCCGGCATTGCTTGCGCCCGCGAATCGGAACCGATACGGTACGCCGCCAACTAGGAGCAATCCGCTTGCGCCTTTCGTTGTTCGTATTCGGCCTCGTCTGCTTCGCGGCCGCGCCCGTGGGTGCTGCCGACGTCGAGTATTGGGAGGCGTGGACCGCGGGTGGCAACGCGCTGCGTCCGGCCTCGGCATCATCGCAATGGCGAGGCAACTTCGGGGTCGGCGTCGGATTGGCTCCAGACTACCCGGGCAGCCGGGACTACGAGCTCGTCGGCTTGCCGATGGTCGATATCGAGTGGCGCGATACTGTCTTCTTTGGCACCCAGCGTGGCCTCGGCGCACATTTCTTCACCACCCGGCAATTCCGTGCCGGCGCGCGACTGACCTATGACCGCGGGCGCGACAACGGCGCCAACGAGCGCCTTCGGACACTTCCCAACATCGAGGCAAGCGTCGAGGCAGGTGTCTTCGCCGAGTACTACCGGAAGGCTTGGCGGTTCACCGCGGATGCCCGCAAGGGGATGACCGACGGCCACGAAGGCGTGATTCTGTCGGGGAGCGCGGCAGTCGGCGGTCGTATCAGCGAGCGCGCGAGCCTCATTGTTGGCGCCAACCTGCATGTCGCGGATTCCGATTACATGGACGCCTATTTTGGCGTCGGGTCCATCTCGGCCAAAAGCGGACTGCGCGACGTCGGTTTCTTCATGCACGTGATCTACTCGCTGACCGACCGCGTCTACATCACCGTCGATCCGCGCATCACGCTGCTGCAGGGCGATGCCTCGAAGAGCACACTGACCAACGACGACGTGCAATACTTTCTCGGCACGCTGATCGGCTATCGCTTCTAGCCGGCGGGCCGTGGCCGTATTCACTTCCCCGAGCTTTACGCTCCATCGCCAGGTCGTCTTCTGCAACGACCCCGAGATCGGCCTCCGCGCGATCATCGCCATCCATGATACCACCTTCGGACCGGCGCTCGGCGGCTGCCGCATGTGGCCCTACAGCTCCGAGGAGGAGGCGGTGGAGGACGTACTCCGGCTGGCGCGCGGCATGACCTATAAGGCATCGCTCGCCGGCATCGCACTCGGCGGCGGCAAGTCGGTGATCATCGGCGATCCCGCACAGCTAAAGTCGGAGGCGCTGTTCGAGAGCTTGGGGCGCTTCGTCGCTGGCCTCAGCGGTCGTTATATTGTTGCCGAGGACGTGGGCACGTCGGTCGCCGACATGCAGATCGTGCGGCGCGAGACCGAGCACGTACGCGGTATCCCCGAGACCGGTGGCGGTGATCCTTCGCCGGTGACAGCGTTCGGCGTCTACCACGGTGTGCGTGCGGCAGTGCGGTACCGCCTCGGCCGCGAGACCCTGGCGGGCGTGCGCGTGACGGTCCAGGGGCTGGGGCACGTTGGCATGGAGCTCTGCCACCTGCTTGTCGACGACGGGGCCGAGCTTACCGTCACCGACATCAATCCCGACACGGTTCGCGCGGCGCTCGCGGCGCTGCCCATGCGCGCGATCGAGCCGGACGCAATCATCGGCGTGGCGGCCGACGTGTTCGCACCGTGCGCGCTCGGCGGGGGTCTCAACGACGAGACCATCCCGCGCCTCGAGGTAAGCGTCGTCGCCGGCGCCGCTAACAACCAGCTTGCCGAGGACCGCCACGGCGCCATGTTACGCGCCCGCGGCATCCTCTACGCGCCGGATTACGCGATCAACGCCGGCGGCCTGATCAACATCTCGTACGAGGGTGCGGACTACCACCGCGAGCATGCCTTGGCCGACGCCGCCGGAATCTACAACACGCTGTTGGAGCTATTCGCCCGCGCCGACCGCGAAGATCTACCAACCAATGAAACCGCCGACCGAATCGCCGAGGAGCGCGTTCTGAGCCGCTGGGACTGGCGCCCCGAAGCGCCGCGACCATCCCGCTGATCGCGTGCGGCTTAGGCCCCAGGGTTCGCCGCGCCGGGAAGCTCGGCGCGCGCTCGGGCTGGGCGGTCGGGCTCGAGACCGGAAGA
>CAYUNL010000279.1:0-3709 GCA_964446055.1 uncultured Alphaproteobacteria bacterium
CCCGCGGCCTCCGGCGTGACAGGCCGGCGCTCTAAACCAACTGAGCTACACCCCCTCAGGGTGCGCCGGGTTTACTGGACGCTCGGAATCCTGTCAAGCAAGCGCCGGGCTCAGGCTCGGGGGCGGAGTCCGAGGTTGTGGGTTGCCGAGTCATCCGGCTACGATGCCGGCAAAAAAACGGGCGCGAAGCGCCCGCGTCGGGGTGGATAAGGACGGGGCCGTGGAGCACATTCATCTGAGCGTCAGTATCCTCGGCTTGATCGGCCTCCTGACTCTTGTCAGCTTGCTTTTGCCGCTGGCCAAGCGGCTCAACTTCCCCTTCACCGTTCTTCTCGCCGCGGTCGGCATCGTACTCGGCGTGATCATCGAGCTGGCGGGCGAGCATCCCGGCGGCTGGATCCTCGGCGACTTTCTCACCGGGCTCGAAGGCCTCGGGGTCACCTCGGACATCATCCTTTTCGTCTTCCTGCCCACCCTGATCTTCGGCTCGGCGCTGGAGATCGACGTTCGCCGCCTGTTGGACGACATCGCCCCGATCCTGCTGCTGGCGGTGGTCGGGCTGCTGGTCTCGCTGGTGGTCGCCGGGTACGCGCTCTACGGGGTCTCGGACATCGACCTCATCGGCTGCCTCCTGCTGGGCGCCATCGTCTCGGCCACCGACCCGGTAGCGGTGGTGGCGCTGTTCCGCGACCTCGGCGCACCCAAACGACTGGCGATCCTGGTCGAGGGCGAGAGTCTGTTCAACGACGCGACCGCCATCGTCTTGTTCACCATCCTCTCGGCGATGGTGGTCAGCGGGCAAGACGCCGATTTCCTAAGCGGCGCGGGCGATTTCATCGTCGTCTTCTTCGGCGGGGTCGTCGTCGGGCTGGTGGTCGGCTACGCATTCTGCTGGGTCATCGGACGCATGCGCGACCTGCCCCTGGTCGAGGTCACGCTGACGCTTGCGCTCGCCTACCTGGTCTTCATTCTCGGCGAGCACTACCTGCACGTCTCGGGGGTCATGGCGGCGGTGACCGCAGCCCTGGTTCTCGGCAGCTACGGCCGCACCCAGGTCTCGCCGGCCTCGTGGCACCTCATGGAAGAGGTATGGGAGCAGCTCGGATTCTGGGCCAACTCGCTGATCTTCGTCCTCGTCGGCGTTCTCGTGCCTTCGATCCTGGCTGACGTCGGCTGGACCGAAATCGGCATCCTCGCCGTCCTTGTGGTCGCCGCCCTCGGCGTGCGCTTCGCGATCATTTTCGGCTTCGTGCCGGTGTTGGCGGCCTTGCGCCTTTCGGCCCCGGTCACCGCCGGCTACCGCGCCGTGATGTGGTGGGGCGGGTTGCGCGGCGCGGTCTCGCTTGCCCTGGCGCTGATCGTCTTGGAGGCGCCGGGCATCGACGGCGAAATCAAGAGCTTCATCGGCGTCATGGTCACCGGCTTCGTCCTCTTCACGCTGTTCGTCAACGCGCCGACCATGCGCCCCTTGATCCGCATGTTCGGTTACGACCGGCTTTCCGAGGCCGACGTCGCGGTGCGCGATCGCGCGCTTCAGCAGGCGCTCCATCGCATCAATGCGCGGGTTCGCGTGCTGGCCGAGGACAACCAGATCGAGGAGCAGCTCGCCGACACGGTCGAGGGCGAGTACGGCGCCCGGGTGGCCAAGGTCGAGCAAGAGATCGAGTCTTTGGCCACGGTCACGGCGGAGGATTGGACCTACATCGGACTGACCGCGCTGGTCACGCGCGAGCGGCGGCTCTATCTCCGTGGCTTCGAAGACGGCGTGATCGCACCCAAGATCGCGCGCAACCTTTTGGCCAGGCTCGACAACATCGCCGATTCGGTGAAGCTGCGGCGCATCGAGGGCTATCGCGCCGCCTACCGACGCGCCCTCGAATTCCCGCTCGACTTTCGTATCGCCATGTACGCGCACCGACACTTCGGCATCGACCGGCTGCTCGGGCGCCGCTTGGCCGATCGCATCGAGGTGCTGCTGTCGACGCGCACCGTCCTCAGACGGCTGGCCGAGCGCGACCTGCCGCGCACCCAGACCCTGGTGGGCGAGGACGCCGGCGCGGCGTTGAAGGTGCTGTTGGCGGCGCGCGTGGCCGCGACCCAGCAGGCGCTCGAAGCCTTGAGTCTGCAATATCCTGACTATTCCAAGGACCTCGAGACCGCGTTCCTGCGGCGCATCGCGCTGCGCCTCGAGGACAGCGAGTACCACACCATGGCCGAGGAAGCGCTGATCAGCCAGGACGTCTACACCCATCTCGAACAAGACATCGACGTGCGCCGCCGGCAGATGGAGGCGCGGCCGCGCCTCGACCTCGGCCTCGATCCGGCCAAGCTGGTCGCCAAGGTCCCCTTCCTTGCCGACGAGCCGCCGGAAATGATCCAAGAGATCGTCTCGCTCCTCAAGCCGCATTTGGTGGTGCCCGGCGAGAAGGTGGTGCGGCGTGGCGAGGCCGGCGATGCCATGTACTTCATCTCTTCCGGCGCCGTGGAGGTCGGGCTCGATCCCGAGCCGGTGACCATTGGCTCGGGCGATTTCTTCGGCGAGCTCGCGCTCTTGACCGACAAGCCGCGCAATGCGGGCGTGACCGCGCTTTGCTACTGCAACGTGCTCACCCTCTACCGACGCGACTTCAACCACCTGCTCGAGCGTGACGAGGCGCTTCGAGAGACCATAAACCGCGTCGCCCGCGAGCGCCTCGGCGAAGCCCTGGCTTGAACCGGCCCAGCCCCCTTGCCTGACACGCAACCTGCAATCGATGTCGAGGCGGCCATCGCCGAGTTGACCGAGGGCGCCGGTTTCGTCCGCTTCGAGGGATTCTATTCGCCGGAGCAAACCCGCGAGGCGCGCGAGATAGTCTACGCCGCGGCCGAGCGCGAGCCCGCGCGCACCACCCACTTTCACGGCGACGGCAAGGTCATCACCCAGCAGCGGGTGTGGAATCTGATCGAGAAGGGCGAGATCTTCCGCGCCATGGCCGCCGAGCCCCGGGTGCTGGCAATCCTCGAGCCGCTACTGGGCCGCGGTCTGGCGCTCGGCTCGATCGCCGCGAACGTCCTTTATCCCGGTGCGCCCGCGCAAGAGCCTCACATCGACTATCCCTATTGGGACCTCCACGCCCGCGACAGCTTTCCCGCGACACTCAACGCAAGCTTCTTCCTCGGCGTCGAATCGCTGATCATGCTGGATGAATTGACCGAAGAGAACGGGGCCACCGCGCTGGTGCCCGGCAGCCAAAAGTGGGCGGCCTGGCCGACGGTTGATGTGTTCGAGGAGAAAAAGATCCGCATCACCGGCCCGCCGGGCACGCTGGTGTTATTCCCGGCGTTCATGTGGCACGCGGCACAAGCGAACCGGAACGATGCGCCGCGCGCCGTCGTCCTCAGCTGCCACGTGAGCAAGTTCGTGCGCCCGCTCGAGGATTGGAGAGCCGGCCTCAGCCCCAAGACCGTGAATTCGCTTAGCCCGCGGTTGCGCGAGCTCCTCTACCTCGACCACCCCTACCTCGCCGTGATGGACGATCTACCGGGGCGCAGCTCCGAGGGCACCCGCAGCACGCGCGAGCTCCGCGAGAATGAGAAACGGGCACCGGAGCGCAGCGCCTAACTACCGCAACCGCGTCGACGGATAGCTCAGAGATTATGCGGTGACGCCGAGAGATCGCGGCTCAGGGCACTCCGCCCGCGCCCGGTGAACAATGGTGGGCGATGACGG
>CAYUNL010000280.1:0-3124 GCA_964446055.1 uncultured Alphaproteobacteria bacterium
AGCTTCGCCTCGTCATAAAACGCCGGATCGGCCCAATCGATCGTCGGGCGCAGCGCGGTGTCGGTCTTGCCCTCTTTCATCGCAACTCCCAGCCGCAGACCGGCCCGGCCTCGATCGTCGAGGCCTGACCGTCAGGCCGGCGCGACCGGCCGCGGTTTCAGCGAATCAATCGAGGGTATCGAAGCACTTCTGGAAGCGCCCGGCGTGAGATTTCTCTGCCTTGGCCAGAGTCTCGAACCAGTTCGCGATCTCCTCGAAACCTTCATCACGGGCGGTGCGCGCCATCCCCGGATACATATCGGTGTATTCGAAGGTCTCGCCAGCGATCGCCGACTTGAGGTTGGCCGCGGTTTCGCCGATCGGCTCGCCGGTCGCCGGATCGCCGACCGCCTCGAGGTAGTGCAGATGGCCGTGGGCGTGACCTGTCTCGCCCTCGGCGGTCGAGCGGAACACTGCCGAGACGTCGTTGTAGCCTTCGACGTCGGCCTTCTGGGCAAAATACAGATAGCGCCGGTTCGCCTGGCTTTCGCCCGCGAACGCCGCCTTCAGGTTCTCACAGGTCTTGCTTTCGGATAGTTCCGCCATCGATCCCTCCTAGGTTACCCGTCGGTCCGTTTGTGGTTCCGCCACGGCCGAGGCCGCGTCGCCGCCGCAGGGTTATATGTACCCGAGCCACACTCGTCAAACTATTGGAATTGTTCCAGGCCCTCCCGGCTGACGAGGCCGCTCAGGTAAGCTTGGCGCCACACCCGCGCAACCGGACGATAACGTCGACGCGAGCGATTTCGGTTCCCTCGGGCGGCATGGGAAGCCTGTCGAGGTCCACACCTTGCACCGGGATATCGTGCAGTTGCCCGGTATCCTCGACGTAGGCGTGGTCGTGGTCGGCGGTGTTGGTGTCGAAGTACGAACGCCCGCAATCGACGGCGACTTCGCGCAACAATCCGACCTTGGTGAACTGGTGAAGCGTATTGTAGACGGTGGCCAGGGCGACCCGTACATCTGCGGCCTCGGCCTCGGCATACAGCGCGTCCGCACTGACATGGCGGTCGCCGTGCTCGAACAACAGCTTGGAGAGCGCAATCCGCTGGCGCGTCGGCCTGAGACCCGATACCTTAAGGCGATCCAGGGCGCCGGCGTAGGGGCGCTCGACCTTCATCGCGCTCGGGTCCTCATCCACCGGCAAGGAGCCGCTCCACCAGTTGGCGGACGGTCGGGACGAAGCCGTTGGAATAGAATGGGTCGGAGCCGAAGCGATAGCCGCCGTGCCCCGAAAACACGAGCTGGTTCTCGACATCGTCGGTGTGGATGACATCTTGCAGCGTCTTCTGGATGCAGAAGCTGCGGGGATCGGCCTTGCGTCCGGTGGTCCGGGCCGCGCTTTGCGACCAGTTGGAGAAGCGGCACTGGCTCAGGCAACCCATGCACTCGATCTGGTCGCTTCGAATCGCCTGCGACTTTTCGGGGGTGACGAAGATCAGCGTCGATTCCGGGGTGCGCAACGGCTGCGAGAACCCGCGTTCGACCCAGCGCTCGGCCTGCACGCGGTCGCTCGGCGCGAGGTAGACGACGCGCTTGCGCGGCCCCACCGCAAAGGCCTCGGTGTGGGCGCCCATGGGCTCGCTGGTGAAGGCAACCTGGCGCTTGGCTCGCTGCTGGAGTTCCTTGATGAAGCTGTTGTTGACCGCCGATGACCAGAACCCGGTGGGGCTGAAACGGTTGAGAAACACCTCGCCCTTTTTCAACGTCATGAGGCGGCGCTTCCAGGCTTCGGGGATCGGGCTCTCCTTGGTCAGAAGCGCCCGGGTGCCGAACTGGAAAGCGATCGGACCGAGCTCGGGGTTGTCGATCCAGTCCTCCCACTCGCTCAGATTCCATACCCCGCCAGCCATCAGTATCGGGGTCTCGCCGAGCCCGAACTCGCGCATCTCGCGGCGCAACTGCACCACCCGCGGATAGGGATCCTCCGGCTTGTTCGGGTCCTCCGAGTTCGACAGCCCGTTGTGGCCGCCGGCAAGCCATGGGTCCTCGTAGACGACCCCACCCAGCCAGGCCGACATCTTGTGATAGGCGCGCCGCCACAGCGCCCGGAAAGCGCGGGTCGAGGACACGATCGGGTAGTAAAAGACCTGATAACGGGCCGCGACCTCACCCAGGTGATAGGGCATCCCGGCGCCGCACGTGACTCCGTGAACCAGGCCCTTCGCCCCGTCCAGGATGCCGCTCAGCACGCGCTCGGCGGCGGCCATCTCCCACAGGACATTGACGTGGATGCGGCCGCCGCCGTTGGCCACCTCATGGGCGATGCGTGCCTGGGTGATCCCTCCCTTGATGGCGTAGGCGACCAGTTCCTCATGCCGCTCGCGGCGGGTTCGGCTGCGGTACACCTGGGGGATCACGCGGCCCGCCGAATCGTAGGAATCGGCGTTGACGCCTGAGAACGTGCCGACCCCGCCGGCTGCCGCCCAGGCGCCCGAGCAGCGCCCGTTGGTGATCGAGACGCCCTTGCCGCCTTCGACCAGGGGCAACACCTCGGCCCCGGAAAGAAGGATGGGATTCAACGACTTCACGGCGCTCGTCCTAGCTCGCGGCCCTCTGCACTCGCGCCACGCGAGGCGCCCCGAGCCCGGGCGGGCGCCGCTGCGCGTCTACGGTGGTCATATGGTACACAATTTGGCGAAAGTCCAAGCACCGGACCTAGCTGACCGCCTCGGACTCGCCCGCCTCCTCCGCGGCGCCGGCCTCGGCTTCGACCGCCTTGATGCTCAGCCGCACCTTACCCCGGTCGTCGACCGCCAACACCTTGACCCTGACCTCATCGCCCTCGTTGACCACGTCGGTGACCTTGGCGACACGGTGTGGCGCAAGCTCGCTGATGTGCACCAGGCCGTCGCGGTTGCCGATGAAGTTCACGAACGCGCCGAAGTCGAGCACTTTGACCACTTTGCCGGTGTAGATGGTACCGATCTCGGGCTCGGCGACGATATCGCGGATCATTTGGACCGCCTTGGCGCCCGATTCGGTGTTGGTCGCGGCCACTTTGACGCTGCCGTCATCCTCGACGTCGATCTTGGCGCCCGAAACCTCGCAGATCTCGCGGATGACCTTGCCGCCGGTGCCGATG
>CAYUNL010000280.1:3134-3696 GCA_964446055.1 uncultured Alphaproteobacteria bacterium
TGCCGATGACCTCGCGGATCTTGTCCTTGGGGATCGACAGCTGGGTGATCCGTGGCGCGTGGGCGTTGATCTCGGGCCGGGCGGTCGACAAGGCCTTGGCCATCTCGTCCAGGATGCCCAGCCGGCCTTCGCGCGCCTGGGTCAACGCCGATTCGAGAATCTCCTCGGTTACGCCCGTCACCTTGATGTCCATCTGCAGGGCGGTGATGCCCTCGGCGGTGCCGGCGACCTTGAAGTCCATGTCGCCGAGATGGTCCTCATCGCCCAGGATGTCCGACAAGACGGCGTACTCCTCGCCCTCGAGGATCAGACCCATCGCGATGCCCGCCACCGGAGCCTTCAGCGGCACCGCCGCGTCCATCAGCGAGAGCGAGGCGCCGCACACGGTGGCCATCGACGACGAGCCGCTCGATTCGGTGATGTCGGAGACCACCCGGATCGTGTAGGGGAAGTTCTCCTTCTCCGGCATCAGTGGGCGCAGCGCGCGCCAGGCCAGCTTGCCATGGCCGATCTCGCGGCGGCCGGGGCCGCGTAGGAACTTCGCCTCACCGACCGAGTACGG
>CAYUNL010000281.1:0-2104 GCA_964446055.1 uncultured Alphaproteobacteria bacterium
GCGTAAGGGGGTGGCTGGGGGACCAGGATTCGAACCTGGGCTATCGGAGTCAGAGTCCGATGTTCTACCGCTAAACTATCCCCCAACGGCCGACGCGGGGCGAGTCTAGTCGCCCCTTCCCGCTCGCGCAACGATGCCGGGCTGCTGCTTCGCCCGGCTTGGCGAAGCTGTTAGAGTGGTGGGACGCCACGAGTGCGATCGGTGAGGGGGGCGGCTTGGAGAAAAGGGTCCGAGAGCTAGGCAATCGCGCTCCCCGTGCCGTGCCGCCGGGGCGCCAAGCCGGCGTCTTCGCGGCGATCGACCTCGGAACCAACAACTGTCGACTGCTGGTGGTGCGGCCTGACGGCGAGGGCTACCGCGTCACCGATTCGTTCTCGCGCATCGTTCGGCTGGGCGAGGGCCTGGCCGCAAACGGCGCGCTCTCGGAAGCGGCGATGCGGCGAACGATCAACGCGCTCAAGGTGTGCTGCGCAAAGATGAGCCGCGGCCGTGTATCCCGGGCGCGGAGCGTCGCCACCGCGGCCTGCCGCCGGGCCGCCAATTGCGAAGCGTTCCTCGAGGACGTGCGGGCCCAAACCGGCCTTGATCTCGAAATCATCTCGGCCAGCGAAGAGGCGCACCTCACGTTAGCCGGCTGCGCCGCGCTTCTCGACTACGACTATCGCCATGCGCTGCTGTTCGACATCGGCGGCGGCTCGACCGAGCTCACCTGGCTCGCCCTCGATGGCCTCGAGCGCCACCGCGTCGCCGGCTTGACGTCGCTTCCTTTCGGGGTCGTCACGCTGGCCGAGCGATTCGGAGGTCGGGTGGTCGCAGCGGAGGACTATCGCGCCATGGTGGCCTACGTCGAGAGCGCGGTCCGCCCCTTTGGCGAGCGCTATGACATGGCGGCGCAGGCCGACGGCGTGCACCTCCTCGGTACCTCAAGCACGGTCGCGACCCTGGCGGCGGTCCAGCTCGAGCTTCCGAAGTACGACCGCGCCCGCCTCGACGGCGCCTGGCTCACCCTTGAGGATGTTTACGAGGTGACCGCGCGCCTGCTCGCCATGGACTACCGCACACGCCTCGAACATCCGTGCATCCGCCGCGGGCGCGCCGACCTGGTCATCGCCGGCTGCGCAGTCTTGGAGGGCATCGTACGCGTCTGCCCAGCGGCGCGGCTGCGCGTCGCCGGGCGCGGGCTTCGCGAGGGCATGCTGCTGTCGATGATGCGCGAGGCCGGCGCCAAGGCCGCGTTCGCGGCTTCCGCCTGATTCCGGCATGGCGCGACGCTCCTCGCGCGGCGCCTCCAGCACCGGCGGCAAGCCCAAAGTGCGGCGCAAGCAATCTTCGGCACGCTGGCTCGCGCGCCAGGCCCGGGATCCATACGTAGCCGCCGCGCGTCGCGCCGGATATCGCTCCCGCGCCGCCTACAAGCTAATCGGACTGGACGACCGCTTCCGCCTCTTGCGCCGAGGTGGGCGCATCGCCGATCTCGGCGCGGCTCCAGGCGGATGGAGCCAAGTGGCGGCGCGGCGGGTGCGTGCCGGACGACCGGGCGGCGGCGTGGTCGTAGCGCTCGACCGGATCGACATGGAGCCGTTGGAAAACGTCCGCCTTCTCCGGCTCGACGCCTGTTCCCAGGAAGCGGCGGCCGCGGTGCGGGCGGCTCTGGCCGGTCGGGCCGATGTCGTACTCAGTGACATGGCGTCGCCGGCAACCGGGCACGCGGGAACCGATCACTTGCGCACCGTCATGCTGTGCGAGGCGGCGTTCGCCGTGGCCAAACTTGTCCTGCGACCCGGCGGCGCGTTCGTCGCCAAGGTCCTGCAAGGGGGCACCGAGCCCGATCTTCTGGCTACCCTAAAACCGTGTTTCACTGTGGTACGCCACGCCAAACCGCCCGCCAGCCGGCGCGAGTCCGCCGAAACCTACTTGGTCGCGCTGGGATTCCGAGGTGCGGACTGACCGAAGCTTCCTGGAGTACCGGCGGCGGAGATCGCGCTACCAATCAAAAAACATCCGTGCCATAGTGCGGCTCGGTTCGGTTCAGACGAGGCTCCATGGAGATTCGCGAGGCACTCACGTTCGACGACGTGTCGATCGTGCCAGCGGCCTCTTCCGT
>CAYUNL010000281.1:2114-3679 GCA_964446055.1 uncultured Alphaproteobacteria bacterium
ACCCACATAACCCGCACCATCGAGCTCGGCGTCCCGTTGATGTCGGCGGCGATGGACACCGTGACCGAAAGCGCGCTCGCCATCGCCATGGCCCAGGCCGGTGGCATCGGCGTCGTTCATCGCAACCTCGGGGTTGTGGCTCAGGCCGACGAGGTCCGCAAGGTCAAGAAATTCGAATCCGGAATGGTGGTCAATCCGGTCACCATCACGCCCGACGAGACCCTGGCGGATGCTTTGGCGCTGATGGAAGCCCACAAGATATCCGGCATTCCCGTCGTCCAGGACTCCGGCGGCCGGCTCGTCGGCATTCTGACCAATCGCGACGTTCGCTTCGCCACCGAGCCCGGGCAACCGGTTGCCGAGCTGATGACCCGCGAGGGCCTGGTCACCGTCACCGATGGCGTCGATACCGAGGAGGCGAAGCGCCTCTTGCACCAGCACCGCATTGAGAAGCTGCTGGTCGTCGATGGCGGGAATCGTTGCGTCGGGTTGATCACCGTCAAGGACATCGAGAGGGCCCAGCTCAACCCCAACGCCGGCAAGGACGCGCAGGGGCGCCTGCGGGTAGCCGCCGCGACCAACGTCGGCGAGGACGGGGTGGCGCGCGCCGAGGCCCTGCTGGACGCCGAGGTCGATCTCATCGTCGTCGATACCGCCCACGGCCACTCGCGCGGCGTCATTGACGCGGTGGCGGCCATCCGAAAGAAGAGCAACAGCGCCCAGATCGTCGCTGGAAACGTCGTCACCGGCGACGGGGCGAAGGCCTTGATCGACGCCGGCGCCGACGCCGTGAAGGTGGGGATCGGGCCGGGCTCGATTTGCACGACCCGCATGGTGGCTGGGGTCGGCGTTCCGCAGTTCTCAGCCCTCGTCGAGGTGTCGCGCGCGTGCGCCGAGCGCGGTGCCCCGGTCATCGCCGATGGCGGCATCAAGTACTCGGGCGACCTCGCCAAAGCGATCGCCGCGGGCGCCGCGGGCGCCATGATCGGCTCGCTCCTTGCCGGTACCGCCGAGGCCCCGGGCGAGGTCTTCTTCTACCAGGGCCGCGCCTTCAAATCCTATCGCGGTATGGGCTCGGTGGGCGCGATGGCGCGCGGTTCCGCCGACCGTTACTTCCAGGAAGACATCGAAGACACCCTGAACCTTGTGCCCGAGGGCGTCGAGGGCCGGGTTCCCTTCCGCGGCCCGGTCGCTGGCGTCCTCCACCAGCTGGTGGGCGGCTTGCGCGCGGCGATGGGCTATACCGGGAGCTCGACGATCACCCAATTGCAGGAAAACTGCGCCTTCCGCAAGGTCTCGGGCGCCGGCCTTCGCGAAAGCCACGTCCACGACGTCGGCATCACTCGCGAAACGCCCAACTATCGCCAACCCGGGTAAATCAACGAATCGTGTATCGAAATTGTGGAAGCGGGCGGGTGTGATCCGCTATGCTTGCGCCCACATACTGGAATGATTCTGTCCCTGATAGGGGTCCGAACATGAACAGATTAGCGTTTCCTAAGTTGCTGGCCACGGCGTTCCTCGCCGTGTCGATCTCCGCCGGCGCGGCGCTTGCCATGGGCGGC
>CAYUNL010000282.1:0-3672 GCA_964446055.1 uncultured Alphaproteobacteria bacterium
CGGCGGGATCGTTGCCGATCTCGGTCTGCGGGAATATCGCTCCGATTTGCATCGCGTCGGCCTTATAGCACTAACCGAAGCGCCGGCGCAGCTTGGGTAAGACGTGCTCCGCATAGGCGCGCAGGAAGCGCTCCTGATCGGCCCCCGGCGCATGGAACACCAGATGGCTGAACCCGAGCTCGAGATAGGGCGCGATTCTTTCGGCGTGCTCGTCCGCATCGCTTGAGACGATCCAGCGGCTGGCCGCCCGCTCGATCGGCATCGCCGCCGCCAGTTTCTCCATCTCGACCGGATCCTCGACCCCGGTCTTCTCTTCGGGCGACAGTGCCAACGCCGCCCAGTTGCGGGTATCGGCAAGCGCCCGCTCGCCATCGGCATCGAAGGAGACCTTCATCTCGATCATGCGCTCGATGCTGCCGGGCCCACGGCCGGCCTCCTGCAGACCCGACTCGACATTGGGCAATAGCGTCTCGGCGTAGAGCTCGCGTGCTTTGCCGCTGGTGCAGATGAATCCATCGCCCACACGCCCCGCAAGCCGCGCCGCCGTCGGACCCGAGGCCGCGACGTAAAGCGGGACGGGCGCCGCGGGACGATCGTAGATGGTGGCGTTCTCGGTCCGGTAATAGGTGCCCTCGAAACTCACCCGATCCTCGGTCCACAGGCGCTTCATCAAATCGATCGCTTCGCGCAGGCGTCCGAAGCGTTCCTTGAAGCCCGGCCACTTGATCCCGGTCGCCGGTACCTCGTTCAGAGACTCGCCGGTACCCACACCCAGCATGACGCGGCCGGGGAAAAGTGTCGCCAACGTCGCCATCGCCTGGGCGACGATCGATGGGTGATAGCGAAAGGTTGGCGTGAGGACGCTGGTGCCCATGATCGCCCGCGAGGTCCGCTCGCCGAATGCGCCCAGCCAGGCCAAGGAGTGTGGAGCGTGGCCATCCTCGTGCCTCCAAGGCTGGAAGTGATCGCTTACCAGCACCGAGTCGAACCCGACATCCTCGGCCGTCACCGCGAACTCCAAAAGCTCGCGCGCCCCGAACTGCTCGGCCGAGGCTTTGTAGCCCAGCCTCAGCATCGCCCAGATCCCGCCGCCGCGGCCCGGTCCGCGAACACAACCGCGTTCTCGGCACGCACCCGACCCGCCGGAATGGCGGCGTCCCCATCGAGCAGGCGGGCCAGCATCTCGGCTTTGTCCGACCCGACGACAAGCCACAAGACCCCTCGCGCGCGGTTCAACACTGGATAGGTAAGGGTCATGCGGCGCCGGCCGTGGTACGGCTGGGTTACGGCGACCGCAGCCTCGGTTTCGTCGAGCACCGGATCGCCGGGCACGAGCGAGGCGGTGTGCCCGTCGGTGCCGAGGCCGAGGTGGGCGAGGTCGAGCACCGGCGGCCGCCCGGAAAGCCGCTCCAGGGTTTCCGCGTAGCGCGCCGCCGCGTGGTCTAGATCGCGCTCTTCGACGGGCATCGCGTGAATCTGCTCCTGTCCCGCACCGGCCAGGCTCTCGCGCAGCCCGTTGATATTGCGCTCGGCGTCACCCTTTGGCGCGACGCGCTCGTCGGTCTGGACGATCGCGAGGTCGTGCCAGGGGAGGTCTTGGTCGGCCAGCGCGTGGAGCATCGCCCACGGGGTGCGGCCCCCGCTTACCGCCAGCGCGAAGCGGCCCCGCTTGGCCACGGCGCGCCGGGCTTCGGCCGCGACGAAGCGTGCGGCTTCGGCCGCGAGAGCCGCGGCGTCGGGGAAGGTTTCGATTTTCACGCCGGTCCGCCGTCTTTCTCGAGGTGTCCACCGAAGGCAAACCGCATGGCCGACAACAAACGGTTCGTGTAATCCGCCTCACCCCGCGAGGCAAACCGCGAATGGAGCGCCGCGGTGAGGACGGGAGTCGGAACCGCCTCGTCGATCGCGGCATGGGCCGTCCAGCGACCCTCGCCGGAGTCCGAGACGTTGCCGGAGAATCCTGAAAGCTCGGGGTCCGCCAGCAGTGCGCTTGCCGTCAGGTCGAGAAGCCATGACGTGACCACGCTGCCACGTCGCCAAACCTCGGCGATGTCGGCCAAGTCAAGGTCGTAGCGGTAATGCTCGGGGTGACTCAGCGGTGTCGCCTCGGCGCTCGCGGTCTCGGCTGCTCGCGTCCCGATGTTGGCGTTGCGTAGAACTTGCAGGCCCTCGGCGTACGCAGCCATCAGGCCGTACTCGATGCCGTTGTGCACCATCTTGACGAAGTGGCCCGCCCCTGGCGGACCGCAATGGAGGTAGCCAAGCTCTGCGGTACCGCCCTTCGCGTCGCGACCCGGGGTGCGCGGCGCACTTTGGATCGGCGGGGCCAGCGACCGGAAGATGGTGTCAAGGTGGCGCACGGCGGTCTCGGCGCCGCCGATCATCTGGCAGAACCCTCGCTCCAGTCCATGGACACCGCCGCTGGTCCCGACATCAACGTAGCCGATGCCCTGGGCCTCCAGCGCTTGGGCCCGGCGAATGTCGTCGTGGTAATGGGAATTGCCGCCGTCAATGATGATGTCGCCGCGCTCCATTGCGCCGGCGACGTCGGCCACGATCGCGTCGACCACGGCCGCCGGCACCATGATCCAAACCGCGCGTGGTGTGGCAAGCTGGGCCACAAGGTCGGTAGGCGAGGTTGCGCCGCGCGCGCCCTCGTTCTCCAGAGCGCGAACCTTTTCGCGGTCACGAGTCCAAACCACACAGGTGTGCCCATCGCGCATCAAGCGCCGCACCATGGCCGCGCCCATACGCCCCAGACCGATCACTCCAAGCTCCATACCATCTCCTCATCTCTGGGTCCCACTCATCCCGCAAGCAGGCTCACCAGCTAAATGCCGGCGCTGACTGGCAACCCCAGCACGGAGCCCGCCTTGCGCATCGTCTTGTCGAGGCTGTAGATCGCCTCCGCGCGGCGGTTCGCGGCGACGGCCAGATGCAGTGCGTCTCCTGCCCGCAGCCCCGATTCGGGGGATCCGAGATACCTCTTAGCGAGAGAATAGTCGTCCGCGACGGGCAGCCAAACGACGAAGGATTCCGCCACGACGGCTTCGAACTGGGCGTCGGCGTCGCGCGCGGCGGGCCCATCGAGCCCGCCAGTGCGGACCTCCCGGGCCAGAAGCGAGGAGAATTCGACGCGGGTCCAGTGACTAACAGCCAATTCTCCCAACGGCATCCCAGCCACGAAACGCTCGACTGCGGCACTGGTCGATTCGTGCAGGATGAGAGGGGCCAAGATGCTGGTGTCGAAATAGAGCACCTAAAGCCCCTCGTCCCGTTCCTCGCGCAGCAGCACCGCGCTCGGTCGTCGCCATCTCGGCATCCGCTCCCGAAACTCTGCCAGCGGTCTCAGCGGCTTCTTCGGCGTGGTGGCCGGTGACAAGTGGGCGACGGGGCGGCCGCGGCGGGTGATGAGCACGTCCTCGCCGGCTTCGACCTTGTCCAGCAACTCGCTCAAATGCGCTTTCGCGTGGGCCAGATTGACCGTAACCATGGCAACCCCCGGTTGGTCATGAATCTGGTCATATCATAGCGTGGAGCCACATTCGTGGCTACCGCCTTCGAGCGGTCACACGTGATCCGTCCGAGAAGGAGCGCACGTGAGGTCCGGGGCGACTGCGTAAGGGGGTGGCTGGGGGACCAGGATTCGAACCTGGGCTATCGGAGTCAGAG
>CAYUNL010000283.1:0-3648 GCA_964446055.1 uncultured Alphaproteobacteria bacterium
TGATGACGAAGGTACCGTTGTCGGTCATCCGCGGCAAATCGCCCATGTAGACGTCTTGCTCTTTGATGTCGAGAACCGACTTGGCTTGGGTGTCGGGGTCGACCTCGAAAACGATCAGCCGGAGGGTCACCTTGAGCGGCGCGGCGTATGTCATTCCCCGCTGTTGGCACTCCTCGACGTCGTATTTCGGTGCCTCGAGCTCGTACTTGACGAACTCCAACGACGCGGTTTCGGCGAAGTCCGTGATGGGGAAGACCGAACGGATCACGCCTTGGAGCCCGGTGTCGGCACGCTCCTCTGCGGGTACGCCATGCTGGAGGAAGACCTCGTACGAGCTGCGCTGCACCTCGATGAGGTTGGGCATCGAGGAGGCTTCGGGAATGCGGCCGAAACGCTTGCGTACTCGCTTACGCGCTACGAGCAGAGAGTTTTGCATTGCGGTTCCTTATTGGAGGCGTGCACGCAGCCGCGTGACGCAGACACGGAAACGCGCGGCCGCACCCGGTGCGGCCGCATAGCGGGAGAATGGGGCCCACGCACGAAGTTACTTGACTTCGACAGTCGCGCCCGCGGCCTCGAGCTGCTCCTTGAGCTTCGCGGCCTCGTCTTTGGATACGCCTTCCCTTACGTCCTTGGGTGCCGCCTCGACCAAGTCCTTGGCCTCCTTGAGGCCGAGCCCCGTCATCGCACGCACCTCTTTGATCACATTGATCTTCTTTTCGCCGATAGTGGCGAGCATGACCGTGAACTCGGTCTGCTCTTCCGCCGCGGCCGGCGCATCGGCGGCCGGTGCGGCCGCGGCTGCGGCCACCGGCGCGGCGGCCGAGACGCCCCACTTCTCCTCGAGCATTTTCGAAAGCTCCGCGGCCTCCAGCACCGTCAGCCCCGAAAGGTCGTCCGAAAGTTTTTGTAGATCCGCCATTTCTCTCCAACTCCTCATTTCGGGCGACAGCCAAGCCGCAAGGCTCGCCGCGCGCCCACACTAGCCGGTCTAAGTCTCCGCCCCGCTCGTCCCGTAGGCGCCCAATACGCGCGCGATCTGGCCCGCGGGAGCTTGGATCATGGATGCCACACCGGTCGCCGGCGCCTTCAGCAGTCCAAGGATTCTCGCCCTCAAAATGTCCAGCGAAGGGAGCGCCGCCAGGCTCTCCACGCCCCTTGCATCGAGCACCGTCTCGCCCATCGCGCCACCGATGACGACCAGTTTCTGGTGACCCTTGGCGTATCGCACTGCGACCTTGGCGGCGGCGAGCACGTCATCGGAGTAGGCGATCGCGGTCGGTCCCGAGAATAGGTCGGCGAGCGGACCGTAGGGCGATCCCTCGAGCGCGAGTCTGGTTAGCCGATTCTTGGTCACATTGAACACGGCGCCGGCTTCGCGCATGCTGCGGCGGAGCTCGTTCATCTCGGCCACGTCGAGTCCGCTGTAGTGGGTCACGACGACGAGCTGCGCCTCGGCGAACACCTTCTTCAGCCGCGCCACATGCGCCTCTTTTTGCTCCCGGTTCAAATCATGCCCCGACGACGCTGGCCACGTCGATGCGCACGCCCGCGCCCATGGTCGAACTCAGCGACACCTTTTTCAAGAAGGTGCCCTTCACGCCCGTCGGCTTCGCTTTGACGATGGCGCCGACCACCGCCTTGACGTTCTCGGCGATCGCGGCCTCGCTGAAGCTCGCTCGACCGACCGAGGCGTGGAGGATGCCCGCCTTCTCCGCGCGGAACTCAATCTGGCCGCCCTTGACGTCTCCCACTGTCTGGGCAAGGTCCTGGGTCACCGTGCCGAGCTTGGGGTTGGGCATCAGACCGCGTGGGCCGAGAATCTTTCCGAGCCGCCCCACCACCGCCATCATGTCTGGGGTTGCGACGCAACGGTCGAAGTCGATTTCACCAGCCTGCACCTTCTCGGCCAGGTCCTCGGCCCCGACCAGGTCGGCGCCCGCCTTACGCGCCTCATCAGCCTTCTCGCCTTTGGCGAACACCGCCACCCGTACCGTCGTACCGGTGCCGTGCGGCAATGCAACGACGCCTCGCACCATCTGGTCGGCGTGGCGCGGATCCACTCCGAGGTTGAGCGCCAGCTCGATCGTCTCGTCGAACTTGGCTTTGGCCCCCGCTTTGGTCAGCTTCACGGCTTCGTCCAGCGGGTAGGCCTGACCCGGGTCGATCCGCTCTCGCGTTGCACGATATCGTTTTCCCCTGCCCGCCACGGCGCTACTCCGCTACCTCGATGCCCATCGAGCGCGCCGAACCAGCGACCATGCGGCAAGCTGCCTCGATATCGTTAGCGTTGAGGTCAACCATTTTCTTCTCCGCGATCTCGCGCACCTGGCGGGCGGATACCCGTCCAACCGCTTCGCGGCCCGGCTCCGGCGCGCCTTTTTCGAGTCGCGCCGCGGCCTTGAGGAAGTGGGAGACCGGAGGCGAGGAGGTCGTGAAGCTGAACGACTTGTCGACATAGACGGTGATGACGGTCGGGATCGGCACGCCGTTTTCCAAGTCCTGAGTCTGGGCGTTGAACGCCTTGCAAAAATCCATGATGTTCAGGCCCCGCTGGCCCAACGCAGGGCCAATCGGCGGCGAGGGATTGGCGGCTCCGGCCGGCACGTGCAGCTTGATGTAGCCCTCGATCCGTTTTGCCATTTGCTGGTCCTACCGTGTCCGTCGTCGCTGGCGCGGGCGCATCCCGCTCAGACCTTTTCGACCTGGGTGTATTCCAACTCCACCGGCGTCGCCCGACCGAAGATCGACACCGCGACCTTCAGTCGCGCCCGTTCCTCGTCCACGTCCTCCACCAGGCCGTTGAACGACGTGAAGGGGCCGTCGCAAACCCGTACCTGCTCGCCGATCTCGAAGGTGATCGACGGCTTGGGCCGCTCGATCCCCTCCTGAACCTGGCGCATGATGCGATCGGCTTCGGCGTCGCTGATTGGCATGGGCTTGCTGCCGCTGCCCAGAATGCCGGTGATCTTCGGCGTGTTCTTGACCAGATGATAGATCTCGTCGGTCATGTCCGCATTGACCAGAACGTAGCCGGGGAAGAACTTGCGTTCGGCATTCACTTTCTGGCCGCGGCGCACTTCCACTACCTCCTCGACCGGCACCAGAATATCGCCGAACAGATCCTCCATACCTTGTGATGATGCCTTCTCGCGCAACGTCTGAGCGACCTTCTTCTCGAACCCCGAGTATACGTGAACGATGTACCAACGCTTGGCCATGGCGCCTCAATTCCCGATCCCCAGGACCAAGCCGACGATGAAAGAGAAGACCTGGTCGACCACCAGGAAGAACACGGCCGCCAGCGCGACCATGATGAATACCATCATGGTCGTCACCATGGTCTCTTTGCGCGTGGGCCATGTGACCTTGGCCGTCTCCTGGCGGACCTGGCGGATGAATTGTCCTGGGCTCGTCTTGGCCATCACCTCACCGTTCATCCGCGGCGCGCAGATCGCGGCCGACTTTGGCAGGAGTGGAGGGACTCGAACCCCCAACCCCCGGTTTTGGAGACCGGTGCTCTACCAATTGAGCTACACTCCTAAACCCGGTTACCAAACCCGCCTACGCGCCCCGACCGCATCACAGCGGCCCGTTGCAGGGCCGCCTCCCGGGTCCATGATCCGGGCCAAGACGCCTGATACGTTA
>CAYUNL010000284.1:0-3644 GCA_964446055.1 uncultured Alphaproteobacteria bacterium
CTCGGCGCGCTGCCGGTCAAATACGGTTCGCCGACCAAGGCGGTTCCGGGCTGGGACGTGCGCGTCGTGGACGGCGCCGGCCAGGAGGCGGCGCCCGGCGAGAGCGGCGCCATCGTCTTGAAGCTGCCGCTGCCACCTGGTTGCCTGCCGAGCCTGTGGAATAACGATGCGGGCTACATCGAGTCCTATCTCTCGGCGTTCCCCGGTTATTACACCACCGCTGACGCCGGCCACATCGACGCCGAGGGGTACCTCTACGTCATGGGCCGCACCGACGACATCATCAACGTCGCCGGCCACCGGCTGTCCACCGGCAGGCTCGAAGAAATTTTCGCCGCGCACCCCGCGGTCGCAGAGTGCGCCGTCATCGGCGCTGCCGATTCGATCAAGGGTCAGGTACCGGTCGGCTTCGCCGTCCTCAAGGCGGGCATCGATACGCCTCACGACGAACTTACCGCCGAACTTATCGCCATGGTGCGCGAGCGCATTGGCCCCATCGCCACGCCCAAGCTCGTCACCGTCGTGCCGCGGCTCCCCAAAACCCGCTCGGGCAAGGTGCTGCGCGGCACCATGCGCAAGATCGCCGACGGCGAGCCCTACACCGCGCCGGCCACCATCGACGATCCCACCATCCTCGACGAAATCGCCGCCGCGCTCGGCGTTACATCCGGACTGCCCTAGGCCCATGGGCGGGCTATTGATCTGGATCAAGTAGCGGCATCGCGCGGCTGGTAAACATGAGCGCCCGCGGAGTTGTGGACGATGCATGGCGATGAGCTGGACACACAGAGACAGGGTTCTCGCGGCGCTCAATCATGAAGAGGCGGACCGCGTCGCCATCGACTTCGGTAGCACCGGGGCCACTACGGCAACGCTGCCCGCCTACCAGCGGCTGAAGGAATACCTCGGTCTCGAGCACGAGACCGTGGTGATGTCGGAGATATTCCAGACCGCGGCTCCGGACGATTCGGTGGTGAAGCGCTTCGAGGTGGACGCCCGATGCCTCGCCTTTGGCGTTGACGCACCGAAGGTCCGCGAGAACGCCTACCGCGACGATTGGGGCGTGATCTGGCAAAGGGCGCCAGACCGCCACGCCATGCCCGTGGATGGCCCCTTCTATGGCAAGGAACCGGACATTGAGGCGCTGGAGAGCTTCGAGCCACCCAATGCCGACAACCCCGAGTACTTCCGCGGCTTGCGCGAACGCGCCCAAGCGGCGCGCGCAACCGGCTGCGCCATCGTCCTGCGCACGCCCCCCGCGTGTGCATCTCAGGGCCAGGTCATCCGCGGCTTCGGGGATTGGTTGAAAGACCTCTACAAGCACCGCGAGTTCTCGCTGCGAATGATGGACATGGCCAACGATTGGTGGATCCGCATTGTCCGCAATGCGCTCGAGGCGATGGGCCACGACGTCGACGTGGTGTGGGTCAATGACGACCTGGGCTCACAGCAGGGACCGTTGTTCAATCCCGAGCTCTATCGCGAGTTGATAAAGCCGCGCCATCGCCAGGCCATCGAGGAGATCAAGGCCGCGGCCGGGGTGAAGATCCTGTTTCACAGCTGCGGCGCCGTCTCCGAGTTCGTTGACGACCTGATCGAGATCGGCGTCGATGCCCTAAACCCGGTCCAGGTCAACGCAGCCGGCATGGAGCCGGAGCGGCTCAAGCAAGAGTTCGGTGCGCGCATCGCTTTCTGGGGCGGGATCGACACGCAAAGGCTCCTCCCCTATGGCAGCGCGGACGAGGTCGCGGCGGAAACGCGGCGGATCGCGAACCTACTGGGCAAGGGCGGCGGTTTGGTCCTCGGCAGCGTGCACAATGTTCAGGTCGAGGTACCGCCCGAGAACGTCGTCGCCATGTTCGATACGGCGCTCGCCCACCGGTACCGGAACACCGCCTGAAGGGGCAAACTTGCTAGAGCGTCCAGCCGTGTTGTAGAATCTGGAGATCGGCCCGGTCGCGGCTGGCCAACAATTAGGAGGATGTCATGAAATTGCGGTTTATTGGTCTGCTATCGGTTGTCTTCGCGGCGCTCGGCTTGGCGCTCTCGCCAGTGGCTACAGAGGCGGCAGAGAAATACAACATCTGGTACGTAAACCCGCTGCCGAGCACGCCTGACTGGGGACGTTCGGCCCGATTGTTCGAGGAGGCGGCGGACGAGATGGGCTACAAGGCGACCGTCACCGGCCCCAACCTGATCGACATTCCGGCCATGATCAGTCAGATCGAACAGGCGATCGCCGATGACGCCGATGCGATCATCACCTGCCCGCTCGATCCGGCGGCGTTCAAGGCGGTGATCGACGAAGCCAAATCGAAGGGCATCATCGTCGCCTCGGTTGCCTGCGTGGACGACAACGCGACCTTCTCGATGGGCACCGGCAACGACGCCTACGGCCGGATGTCGGCCGACGTCATCGCCGAGCAGACCGGTGGCAACGCCTGCGTCGGGATTCTCGGGACCGACCAGACGACCCCCAATCAGGTCAAACAAGTCGAGGGCTTCCGTGCCCAGATCGCGGAAAAGTACCCGGGAATCAAGGAGTGCACCTGGGAGGCCGACAACAGCGATGCCGGGATCGCCGCCCAGAAGTTCGGGGCCATGATCGCCGCCTACCCCGAGATGAACTACGTGTGGATCATCGAGGGGGCGGCGCCGGGCGCGGTGCCCTCGGCCTTCGCCGAGGCCGGCAAGAAGCCGGGCGAGATCCAGGTCCTGGCGGTCGACGCCCAGGCGGCGACGCTGCAGGCGATCCGCGATGGCTGGATCACGGGAACCCTGAACCAGAACTTCTTCGACGCCGTCCTCGACGGCGAAGTTTGGGGCAAAGGCACGGTGACGCGGGTGATCGAGGCCATCAACGGTATCGAGCAGCCGAAGTTCGTGGACGCCGGGGTCGAGCTGATTACGAAGGACAATCTGCCCGAGTAGACCTGTGGCGCGTCTGTGATGAATCCGACGCTCGAACTGTCGGACGCGTCGAAATCGTTCGGGCACGTCAACGCGCTGGTCGACGCTTCGCTCGCCGCCTATGCGGGCCAGGTGCTCGCCCTGGTCGGTGACAACGGGGCCGGCAAGTCGACGATGATCAAGCTAATTGCCGGAGTCTATCCCATGGACTCCGGCAATCTGCTCATCGATGGGCGGCGCGTCGAGCTGAGCAGCCCGGCGCACGCTCAATCCCTTGGCGTCTCGACGGTGTTTCAGGACCTGGCGCTGATCGAGGTCCTCGACATCGCCACCAACATGTACCTCGGCCGACCACCCAGGCGCGCGTACGTGTTCGTCGACCGGCGCAAGATGATCGAGCGCGCCGCCGACATTCTCCAGGAGCTCGGGATCCGGCTGCCCTCGGTCCGCGTCCCCGTCGGCATCCTTTCGGGCGGCCAGCGCCAGGGCGTGGCGGTCGCTCGCGCGGTGCTGCAGGAAGGCAACGTGATCCTGATGGACGAGCCGACGGCGGCGCTGGGGGTACGCGAGACCGAGCAGGTGTTGACGATCATCGACGAGTTGCGGGCCCGTGGTAAGACCGTGGTCCTGATCAGCCACGACCTCGAGGTCGTGTTCCACATCGCCGATAGGATCGAGGTCTTGCGCCTCGGCCGGGTCCAGGGGGTGCGGGACATCGGGCAGACCGACCGCGA
>CAYUNL010000285.1:0-3639 GCA_964446055.1 uncultured Alphaproteobacteria bacterium
TTGGCCCCGGCGAAGTTGGATGCCGCCAGCGTCGCGCCCGCAAAGCTCGCCTCCGCCAGATTGGCTTCGGCAAGGTCAACATTGCCGAGGTCGCGACGCGAGAGATTGGCTCGAACGCCACCGACGAACCCGCTCACCCAGCGTTCGTGGAGGTTCAGTATCTCCTTGAGTTCGTCTTCGGTGAGGTCGGCCATGGCGGGTACCACCATAGCACGTCGGCCCCTCCCATGGGGAGCGCCCGAATCGCGATGCCGGCCCGCTAGCCCGCCTTTGGCAACGCCCGGGGATGAGCGCTCCGGTGTACCTTAAGAAGACGCGCGGTATCGACCTCGGTATAGACCTGCGTGCTCGAAAGCGAGGCATGCCCCATCAGCTCCTGGATGGTGCGAAGATCGCCCCCGGCGGCCAGGAGATGAGTGGCGAAGCTATGGCGCAAGGCGTGGGGCGTGGCGCTTTCGGGCAGATTCAGGCGGCCGCGCAGCCGGCGCATCGTCGCCTGCACGACTCCGGCGTTGAGCCGCCGTCCGCGCACGCCCACGAACAAGGGAGCGTCCGCCGCGGTCGTCTGTGGGCAGTCCTCGAGGTACGCGGCGATGGCTTCGATCACCACCGGCAACACCGGGACCAGGCGCTCCTTGCCGCCCTTGCCGCGCACCCGCAAGGAGCGTTGGCCGGGGGCCGGGGCCTCGGCACGGTCGAGATCGAGCGCCTCCGAGATGCGCAGACCGCAGCCATAAAGAAGCGTCAAAAGCGCGACATCGCGCCGCGCCACCCAGGGCGCCATGCCAAGCTTGCCGGCCTCGGCCAGCGCCGAGCGGGCCGCGGCCTCGGAAAGCGGGCGCGGCACGCTGTGGTCGCGCTTGGGTGCGCGCACGCTGGCGAAGGCCTCGTTGCCAAGCACCCCGGCGCGATCGAGGAAGCCGAAAAAGCTGCGCAGCGCCGAGAGCGAACGGCCGATCGTGACCCCGGCGCGCCCTGCGCCTCGACGCGCGGCAAGGAAAGCGCGCACGTCCCGGGGCTGCAATCCTTCAAGATCGGAAAGCGCGGGCGGGCCGCCGAGGTGGCCGGCGAGGAAGTCAAAGAAGATCGCCACGTCGCGCCGATAGGCGGCCACGGTGTGTGGGGATAGCCGGCGCTCCTCGGCCAGCCAGCCAAGCCAATCGGCGATCGCGGCCGTCACCTCGGAGGAGGCGCGGACGGCCTCGGGGGATAGACGGGCGGTGCGGCCTAGCCGCCGCGGCACAGCCATCCGCGAATCGACAGGCCGAGGGTCGCGCCGAGAAACACCAGCAACTCGGTGCCCTGGCCGGAGTGGAAGCGGTCGGGATTGCGGGAGCCCAGCGCCAACAAGCCGGCCGGTCCCTCGCCACGGATGCGCACGCGAACCAGCGCCTGGCTACGCACCAGCGTAGCCGCGGCGCCGAACAGCTCGCCCCCGGCCGGGCTGTCCGAGCCCAACAGGCATTCGCGGCCCCGGCCGACGATTCCCTCGACCGCGCCCTCCTCCAGAACACGAATGCCGGTCTGCGAGGCCCGCGCCGATTCTCCGGGGCCGGCCTCGATGCAAAGCGCCGCCACGTCTACGTCGAGGCGCGTCGCAAGGTCGGTGGTCACCGTCTCGATGAGTTCGCCAAAGCCGCGCGCCTCGAACAGCGCCAATACTGCCGCGTGTATCCGGCCCTGGGACACCAGGTTGGAACGCGCGGCGCCAAGCAGCGCGTCCTCGCGCTCGCCGCCCTCGCGCACCGCCACCTGCAGGCGCTCGATCATGAACGCTTGAAGGTCCAGCAAGCCTTTGCCCTTGTAGAAAGCCGGTGGCGTCAGCACCCGCAAAAGGTCGGGGTGGCGGTTGAGGAAATCGCCGTGGGTCCGCAGATACGACGCGACCTCGGCGTCCGATATTTCCTCGGTTCTGGTTTCGTGCGGTCTCTGTGCTCGCTCGGGCATGACCGATCTCAACCCTCGAGAATCTGCTGGCCGGTCCCGCGCCAATCCGACAGGAAGGCCTCGAGCCCCTTGTCGGTCAGCGGATGCATGGCCAGCTTGCGCATCACCGCTGGCGGCACCGTGCACACGTCGGCGCCAATGCGGGCCGACTCGACGACGTGCAGAGGGTGGCGCACCGAGGCCACCAGAATCTCGGTTTCGAGCGAATCGTAGTTGTCGAAGATCGTGCGCACCTCGCGCACCAACGCCATGCCGTCGTGGGCGATATCGTCCAGCCTGCCGACAAAGGGTGAGACGAAGCGCGCGCCGGCCTTGGCCGCGAACAACGCCTGGGTGGCCGAGAAGCAAAGCGTCACGTTGACCGCGATCCCCGACTGGTTGAGCGTCCGGCACGCCTTCAGGCCGTCCCAGGTCAGCGGCACCTTGACCGTGATGTTGTCGGCGACCTCGGCAAGCCGGCGGCCCTCGCCCACCATGTCCTCGTCCTCGGTGGCCGTGACCTCGGCCGAAACCGGGCCGTCGACTGCGGCGCACACCTCGCCCAGCACCTCGAACAGGTCGCGCCCGGTCTTGGCCACCAGCGAGGGGTTGGTCGTCACGCCGTCCAGCAGACCGGTCGCGGCGAGATCTTTGATCTCGTCGACATCCGCGGTATCGGCGAAAAACTTCATCGGCTGTGCCGCATCGTCGCTCGACTCCTATTCCTTGTCCGCCGGACCTCGGCTTGGCACAGTGTAGCGGATGGCTCGGAAGCGTACCAGTTCCCACCGGTCCAGGCGCTCGGCGCGCGTGCGCGTCCTCCTGCCGCTACCGCTCGGCGGCGCCTACGACTATCGCGTGCCCGGTGAATTCGGCGACCTCGCCGAGGGGGCCTTCGTCCGGGTGCCGCTGGGATCGCGCGAAACAGTAGGCGTGGTCTGGGGTGAGGCCGAGGGCGGCTTTCCCGCGGCCAAACTCAAGGACGTAATCGCGCCGTTCGACTGCCCGCCGCTCGCCGCCGAGCTGCGCCGCCTCATCGACTGGGTCGCGGCCTACACGCTTGCGCCGCCGGGCGCGGTGCTGCGTATGTCGATGAGCGTCCGCGAGGCGCTGGAGCCGGCGCCGCCACGCATCGCCTACCGCGCGACGGGCGAGCTCCCGGAGCGGCTCACCGAGCATCGCCGCCGAGCCTTGGCGGTCGCGGCAACGGGTCCGCCGCGATTCAAGAGCGAGCTTGCCCGCGAGGCCGCGGTCAGCGTCTCGGTCATCGACGGCCTGATCGCCGCCGCCGCACTCGAGGGGGTCAGCGTGGTTGGCGCACCAAGCGTCCCGGCTGTCGCCCCGAGTGGCGGCGCATCGCATCTCTCGCCGCCACAGGCGGCGGCCGCCGAGACCCTCGTCGCGGCGGTCGCGCGCGGCGGGTTCGGCGCCACGCTCCTCGACGGGGTCACCGGCGCCGGCAAAACCGAGGTCTACTTCGAGGCCGTGGCCGCGGCGCTGGGCCGCGGCCGCCAGGCGCTCGTGCTCTTGCCCGAGATCTCCCTCACCGCCCAGTGGCTGGAACGTTTCGCCGCCCGCTTCGGCGCCCGCCCGGCGGAGTGGCATTCCGACGTCCGCCGTTCGGCCAAGCGCCAGGTCTGGCGGGCCGCGGCCGAGGGCCGCGCCAAGGTCGTCGTCGGCGCCCGCTCGGCGCTGTTCCTGCCCTTTGCCGAC
>CAYUNL010000286.1:0-3638 GCA_964446055.1 uncultured Alphaproteobacteria bacterium
CGCATCCTGCGCTTCTTCCGCTTCCACGCCTGGTACGGCCGCGGCGCCCCCGATGCGGCCGGCCTCGCGGCCTGCTCGCGATCGGCGGGCTTGTTGGCCTCCCTTTCCGGGGAGCGGGTTGCAGCAGAGCTCCTGCGGCTGCTCGCGGCACCGGATCCGACGAACGTCGTTGAGGTTATGGCGACCTCGGGCGTCCTTGGCGAGGTCCTGCCCGAGGCGAAGAACCTCGACCGCCTGGCGGGGATGGTGGCGCTTGAGCGCGGCGCCATCGAACCCGATCCGGAACGCCGGCTGGCAGCGGTTCTGGGCGACGGCGCGGCGATGGCGCGCACCGTCGCCGGGCGACTTCGGCTGTCGAACAAGGCGTCCGAGCGGCTGATCCTTCTGGCCGAGCCGCCGGTCGCCCTGGCCGCCGACATGGACTCCCGCGCCGCCCGGGCCGCCCTTCACCGCCTGGGCCGCGAGGGCTTCGTAGATCTCGCGCTGTTGTGGCGCGCCGGCGGCGGCCCGGATGCGGAGTACCGTGCCTTGCTCGAGATCGCGCAATCGTGGACGCCTCCAAAATTTCCCCTGCGCGGCGCCGATGCCGTGGCTTTGGGAGTACCCAAGGGACCCGAGGTCGGGCGCCTGCTGGCCGCGATGGAGGTCTGGTGGGCGGAGGGCGATTTCCGCGCCGACCGTGCCGCCTGTTTGCGAAAACTGGAGACGCTGGCGGCTACTCCGCGAATTTGATGAGCTTGCCGTCCACGGTGCGCTCGGTCTGGCCACCGACGATGCGCTTAAAGACGAGCTGCATCCCGGCGGGCGACACGGTACGGTCGTAGACCTGCATCGAGTAGCTGCCGTCCTTGGCGAGGCTGAGGATGTTGACGCTGAGCGTCTGACCGGCGATGTGCGCCCAGGCGTAGCTGCCGCTCGCCAGTGGATCGGTATTGCCCGCGGCCGCCCAAACGCCGGGCCGCCCGCTGGCGAGGAAATCCAGTGCGCTCGACTTGCGTTGCGCGCTCGGGTTGTCGGGATCGCCGCGCTGGCGCAAGACGGTTGTCCATTCCAGGCGAAATCCCGTGGCCGTCTCGGCGATGGTGATGTCCAGGTCACGGACGGTGACCGGAAAGGTGACGCTGACCGCGCTCTCGGAGATGGCGCTGCCGACCCAGGTTCCGTAAAACGCGCGGATCGAAAGGTCGCGCTCCTGCGCCGCCGCGGCGCCGCCGAGCATTAAGAGCGCGATGGCCACGATCCCGATGCCCCGCCGCCAGCCGTCGATCATCGCGAGCTCCCATCACCCGGTTTCGCAGTGGCGGCCAGTCTAGCCGCGCGCCGCGGCGCCGGACAAGACGCGCTGCAACCCCCGGCGCTTCATCTCCGAACCAGTTTGGCCGCGCGGCGATCTTACCAGTACGCCGGGCGTTTGCTATCCTTGATACCGGGAATCAAGGACGGAGGGCGCAATGACCGAGGCCGCACTGCCCTTGATTATCGAGCCCGGCGTGCTGGCGCGTCATTTGGGGCGAGACGATCTGCTGATCGTCGATCTCGGTGATCGGAGCGCGCTGACGGAGCTGACCGGGGCACGCAAATGCTTGCCTGGCGCGGTCCATCTGGATTACGCCAGCATCGTCGGCGCTCAACCGCCCGCCATGGGACTAGCGCCTGATTCGAGGCAACTCGGCGAAGCGCTGTCTGCGATCGGCCTGACGCCCGATCAGCATGTGGTCGCGTACGACAATCTGGCAGGCGCCAAGGCGTGCCGCTTCTTATGGACCCTCGATCTCGTCGGTCATACGCGCGGTTCGCTCTTGGACGGCGGTCTCGGCGCATGGCTCCGCGAGGGCAATCCTACCGCAAGACGTTTCGGTCAACCGCCCCCTAGCGGCTTCAAAGTGACGCTCCAGGCCGATCCGATCGCCGACAGAGATTACGTGCTCGCCCACCTCGATGACCCCGATGTAGTGATCCTCGACACCCGGACGCCGGCCGAATTCGGCGGCGGTCACATTCGCGGCGCCGTCAACCTGGATTGGTCGTTCGCGATCGAAGTCGAGCGCGATTCGCGCCTGAAGCCACAGGCTGTACTGCGTCAGGTGCTTGAAGAAGTGGGGGTCAAACCGGACAAAGAGGTCATCACGCACTGTGTGGTCCATCTTCGCTCCGCGCACACCTACGTCGTACTGAAGGCGCTGGGGTATCCGCGAATCCGGGGCTATCCAGGTTCCTGGTCCGAGTGGGGCAACACGCCCGGCCTGCCCGCGGAAAGAGAGGGTTGAACACGGCGGACGGGCGGCGACGAACTTAGCCAATGCGCCCGGTGTTTGCTATCATTCGCACCGGGAATCACGAACGGAGGGTGCGATGAACCAGGACGCGCGCGTCAACATTCCGTCCTATATCGATCACTCGTTCCTGGGGCCCGAGCGCGGGCTCGAAGAGTTCGAGCGTTTTTGCGAGGAGTGTCTGGAGTACGAGTTCGCCTCGGCCTGCGTGCCACCGTTCTGGGTCAAGCGGACGGTCGAGCGCCTTGGGGACAAGGTGCCGGTGTCGGGGGTCATCGCCTTCCCCTGGGGCCTGGAGGGGACGGACGCGAAGGTGGCGGCGGTGCGTCAATGCCTGGCCGAAGGCGCCCGCGAGCTCGACGTGGTAGGCACCTGGACGGCGATCAAATGCGGCCTCTACGACGAGGCGCTCGAGGACGCTCGCGCCGTCTCCGAGGCCGCGCACGCGGAATACCCCGACGTCTTCATGAAGCTGATTCCGGAGATCGGGGAACAAACGCACGAAGGAAAACTCGCCGCCTGCGACATCGTCGCCCGTTCCGGGGTCGAGTGCCTGAAGACCCAGGCCGACGGCAAGGAGATAACTCTCGATGACATGCGCTTGGTCCGTAAGGCGCTGCCCGATCACGTGCAGATAAAGGGGGCCATCACGGAGGTGCGAAACGTCGCCGATGCCCAGTGCATGATCGACCTCGGCGCGGTGCGGATCGGGACCGGCTATCCGGTGGAGATCGCGCGCGAATGGACCGGGCAGGAGCCGGCGCTATCGTCGGGCCTCACCGACTGACCTGGGAGCCGGTTCAGTAGCGCTTGGCGGCCCAGGTGTTGAGGATTACGGCGACGACGATCACCATGCCGATGAAGACGTCGAGGTAGAAGCCCGGCGCCTGGCTTAGGATCAGGACATCCTTCACCATCTGAAGGATGAGTGTGCCGAGTACGATGCCGAGGATCGCGCCGCGGCCGCCGGTCAGCACTACGCCACCCATCACGCAGATGGCGATTGCTTCGAGCTCGAGGAAGTACTGCGGCTCGACGGTGGCCGAGTGCTGACGCGTCACGCTGATGATTCCGGCGATCGAGGCGAACACCGAGCACAGGACGAAGGCGATCATCTTGGTCCGGAAGACGTTGATTCCGACGGCAACCGCGGCCTCGCGGTTGCCGCCGACAGCATAGAACCGGTTTCCCAGCCGGTGTTTGTTGAGGATGAAGTAGGCGACAACGGCGAAGGCGAGGAACCAGAGGAACTGCACCGGTAGAAGCTTGTAAAAGGTGATGGTGAGCATGTCGTCGAAGACGGGATCGGCGCGAAAGATCAGCGCCTTGTAGCCGGTGACGATACGCGATCCCGAACGGATCATG
>CAYUNL010000287.1:0-3608 GCA_964446055.1 uncultured Alphaproteobacteria bacterium
GCCATCTTTTACAGCCCCGGTGCCGTGGTCGTGACCCTGGTCCATTTCTTGTTGCCCTTCGCCATCCTGCCGATTTACGCCAGTTTGCGCGGAATCGACGACATCGAGCTCGAGGCGGCGCGCGACCTTGGCGCCAAGCCGTGGCAGACCTTGGGCGGCATCGTCATCCCACAGTGCAAGGCCGGCATCATCGCGGCCTTTACGTTCAGCTTTCTGCTCCCCGCCGGCGACTACATCACGCCGCTTCTGGTCGGCGGGAAGATCCAATTGATCGGCAACATGGTGCGGGACCAGTTCGGCAAGTCCTTTAACTGGCCCCTGGGCTCGGCCATGGCGGTCTCGATCCTGGTCGGCGCGCTTGTCGTCGTGGTCATGGCCAACGTCCTGATGTCGCTCTGGCGGCCGCGATGAACCCGATATCTACATCGCTTTGGCGTGGGCTCGGGGGCGTCTATGTGTTCTTTTTGTTGACGCCGCTCGTTCTCGTGGTCCTGTTCGCCTTCACCAACCGCGGCATTAGCAACTTCCCCATCGACCACGTCTCGCTGCAGTGGTGGGACGCCATGCTCGAGCACCGCCAATTTCGGCCGGCGCTTAACAATAGCCTCATCATCAGCAGCGCCGTCGGCCTGATTTCGGCGGTGATCGGCACCATGGCGGCGATGGGTCTCGCCCGTCTGCCGCGGAGACGGGCGAGTCTCGGCATTGCGCTCGTATCGCTGCCTTTGATGCTGCCACCGTTGGTGCTCGCGGTTTCACTACTATCGGCCTACGTGGCCGTCGGCATGAAGCTCGGCCTGACCACGGTGATCCTGGGACACCTGTTGTTTACCCAGCCCTTCGTGATCTTGGTGGTCTACGCGCGCATGGTGGGCTTCGATTACTCGGTGGTCGAAAGCGCCCGCGATCTCGGCGCCTCACCGCTCAAGGCCTTCCTAACCGTGACCCTGCCGATCATCCGGCCGACCGTGATCGGCGCCGCGCTGATCGCGGCGGCGCTGTCGCTCGATGACTTCATCATCACCTTCTTCAACATCGGCGGCGGAAATACGTTGCCGACGTTCGTGTGGGGCTTCATCCGTACCGGATTGCGGCCGACGGTCAACGCCATCGGAACCACGATCTTGGTCTTCACGGTCGGCTCGACACTGATCGCGCTCTGGCTCACCCGCTACCGCGGTTAGGGGGAATCGACCTATGGCCTTGCTCGACGACAAGATCGCTATCGTGACTGGCGCCGCCTCCGGCATCGGCGGGGCCGGTGCGCGGCTGATGGCCGAGGCCGGGGCATCGGTGGTCGTCGCCGACATCAATGACGAGGGCGGCGAAGCGGTGACGAAGGCGATCTCCGAGGCCGGCGGCGTGGCGGTCTTCAACCATTTCGACGTGTGCGAGGTTCAATCGGTCCAGGATTTGGTGGCCGGCACGGTCGAGCGGTTCGGACGCATCGACGTGCTGTTCCACAACGCGGTCAGCGTTCCCCTGGTCAACAAGCACGACAATCGGGCTACCGAGCTCGAAGACGCGGTCTGGGACCGGATCATCGCCATGGTGCTGACCGGCACCTACCACTGCGCCAAGTATGTGGGCCGCCAGATGCTCGAGCAGGGCTCGGGCTCAATGGTGCTCACCGCGACCGTGGACGCGCTTATCGGCCAGGCGGGGATCGACGCCTATACCGCGGCCAAGGGTGGCGTGGTCTCGCTGACCCGCTCGCTCGCTGCCGGCATCTCGCCCGAGGGCGTGCGCGTCAACGCCATCTGCCCGGGCTTCGTGAAGACCCCACACCAGGCGAGCTTCCTCGAGGTGGCAGAGGAGCGGGCCAAGCTCGATGCGCTGCATCTCATGCCCATCCTCGATCCCGAAGACATCGCCCACTTCGCGGTGTTCCTGGCTTCCGACAAGGCGCGTTACATGACCGGCGGCATCCACGTCGTCGATTCGGGCTACACCGCATTCAAGGGCACCATGGCGCTGAAGGACACGATCCAACTCTGATCGGTCGGCGACCACGACGATGAGCGGGCCCAACGGCATCTACCCCGTCCTCTACGCCTTCTTCGACGAACGGGGTGGGCTCGATCGCGCGGCAATGCGGCGACAGGTCGAGGGGCTCATCGGCGCAGGTGTCCACGGCATCGCGGTCCTTGGGCTGGGCACCGAGGTCAACAAGCTCGACCTCGGTGAGCGCCGGACGGTGTTGGATTGGGCGGCCGAGGACGTGGCCGGACGGTCGCCGCTCGCGGTCACCGCGGCCGAACCAAGCGTCGAGGGCCAGGTAGCCTTCGTCAAGGCCGCCGCCGAGGCCGGCGCGAGCTGGGCCATCCTGCAGCCGCCCCCGGTGCGCAACCTACCCGAGGACGAATACGTCCGCTTCTTTGCCGCCGTGGCCGAACGCGCGCCCCTGCCGCTGGCCATCCAGAACGCGCCCGAGTACATCGGCATCGGATTGTCGAACGCCGCGCTCAAAGCGCTTCATTCCGCCCAACCCGGCATCGGCATCGTCAAGGCCGAAACCTCGGCGCTGGGCGTGGCGCACCTGATCGAGGAAACCGAGGGCGCGTTGCGGGTCTTCAACGGCCGCGGCGGGCTCGAGCTCACCGATAACCTGCGCAACGGCTGCGCCGGCGTGATCCCGGGCGCCGAGTGCGCCGATGTCCAGGCGCGAATCTACGACCTGATCCGCGATGGCGGCGCGCCCCAGGCGGCCGAAGCGGACCAGCTCTATCGTAGCCTGCTGCCGTTGCTGGTGTTTCTCATGCAGTCGCTCGATACCTTCCTCTGTTACGGCAAGCGGCTTGCCGCCAAGCGCCTCGGCATCACGAACGTCTACGACCGTGCCCCGGGGCTTCAGGCGACGCCGCTGGGGCTGGCCAATCTCGACCGTCACGCGGCCGCCCTGGGGCCGCTCGAGGCCGATCAGATCACGGTGTCACCGAGTTTCGGGTAGGTTTCCTTGCCCCAGATCTGGCGCTCGCGAATGACCGCCCGCGGTCGCTGTGGATCGGGCGAATCGATCTCGCGCCCGACGCGGTGACCGTCGAAGATGGCGTCGGCCAGATAGCGTGGCGCCAGGCAGTCCCCAGCACGGGTCACGCTCTTGACACCATTGGCGGCCCAGTCTCCGGCGCTCGCGCCCAGCGCTCGCCAGAGCTCGTCGTTCGACCGTCGCGCGGTGCACAGCACCACCGTGTCGCAGTCCAGCGCCTCTACCGCGGTGCCCTCGGAATACGGGTTCGCGCCGGTCACGGGCTCGCTGACCCGGGCATAGCCGTCGCGGTAGAGGTCGTAAGCCATGACCCGCAGACCCGCCGCGCTGGCCTCGATCCCCTCGGCCCAGTGCGCGGTGCGCTGGGCGATGCCCTTTTCGCGCATCATGCGGCGTAGGTTTTCCGATTCCTGCGTGTACTCGGTCAGCGGCGCGACGCTCTCGAAGTGGGTGAGGAGGGTGACCGAGGCTCCCCGATCGGCCAGCGACTCGGCGATACCGATGGCCATGAAATAGCCGTCGCCGTCGAGTACGACGACCCGCTCGCCGACCTCCTTTCCGGCCCAAAGCTGCTCGGGCGTCACGAACCCCGGCAGGGCCGCATCGACGCCGGGGATCG
>CAYUNL010000288.1:0-3583 GCA_964446055.1 uncultured Alphaproteobacteria bacterium
CCTCGACGCCGGGCTCGAGCTCGACGAAAGCGCCGTAATCGGTGATGTTGGTGACCCGGCCGGTGAATTTGACGTCCACCGGATATTTGGATTCGACCCCGTCCCAGGGGTCGGCCTCGAGTTGCTTAATGCCGAGCGAGATGCGCTGCGTTTCGACGTTGACGCGGATGACCTGCACCTTGACGGTCTGACCGATGCTCAGGATTTCGGTCGGGTGGCCGACCCGCCGCCAGGACATGTCGGTGACGTGCAACAGGCCGTCGATGCCGCCGAGATCGACGAAGGCGCCATAGTCGGTGATATTCTTGACGACGCCGTCGTGGATTTGGCCCTCGGCCAGGTTGGCAACCACCTCGGCGCGAGCCTCGGCGCGAGCCTCTTCGAGGACGGCGCGGCGCGAAACCACGATGTTGCCGCGGCGGCGGTCCATTTTGAGAATCTGGAAAGGCTCTTTGGAGCCCATCAGCGGGCCGATGTCACGCACCGGCCGCACGTCGACCTGGCTACCCGGCAGGAACGCGACTGCGCCCGAGAGATCTACCGTAAAGCCGCCTTTGACGCGGCCGAAGATGACGCCCTCGACGCGCTCGCCCTCGTTGAAGGCCTGTTCAAGCTTGGTCCAAGCTTCCTCGCGGCGCGCCCGCTCCCGGCTGAGGATCGATTCGCCGCTCTTGCTCTCCATGCGCTCGAGGTAGACCTCGACGGTGTCCCCGATCTTGAGTTCGGCGGCGCGCCCCGGCGCGGCGAACTCGCGGAGTGCAACGTGACCTTCGGCCTTGAGCCCTACATCGATTAGTGCGACGTCATTCTCGATGGCGATGACGGTGCCCGGCACCACCGTGCCCTCGAGGTTTTTTTCGGTGCCGTAGGCGCCTTCCAACAACTCGGCGAAGTTCTCGTCGGTTGGCGGCATCCCCGCCTCGGCGTCCTGGGTTTCGGAACTTGCAGTCTCATCGCTCACGGCATTCTCCCTTGTGGTTTGGTCCGCCCGAGGCACCCGGAAACGAAAGCCTCGGCGGCGGTGAAGGCGGAGTCTATATCCAAATTGGTGGTGTCGAGCAAGAAAGCGTCTGCCGCCGGGACCGCGGGGGCGACGCCACGGCCGCGGTCGCGCGCGTCACGGGTGCGCATATCGGCGAGAACCTGGTTCTCGTCGGCGTCACCGTCGCCGCCTGCGATCTCCGCGGCGCGGCGCCGGGCGCGGACTTCGAGGCTTGCCTCGACGAACAGCTTGGCCGGCGCTTCGGGGCAGACGACGGTACCGATGTCACGACCGTCGAGGACCGCGCCCCGGCCACCCGGGGGGTGGGCGGCGAAGTCGCGCTGAAACGCCAGCAAAGCCTCGCGTACCGCCGGGATCGCGGCCAGGCGCGAGGCCGCCTCGCTGACCGCCTCGTCGCGTAGCCGAGGGTTATCGAGGTCGCCGCTCCTGAGCGCGCGCGCGGCGGCCAGCGCCACTTCGGGATCCCCGGGATCGCCGCCAGCGTCCAGCACGCGGAGCGCGACGCCGCGGTAGAGCGCGCCGGTATCGAGGTAGTCGAGCCCGAAATGCGCCGCCAGGCGTCGGCCAAGCGTACCCTTGCCCGACGCCGCCAGACCGTCGATGGCGACGATCATGCCGGCCGCGCCGGCTCGATGCCCGCACCGAGTGCGCCGAGCAAAGCAGCGAAGCCGGGGAAGCTGGTGGCGATGGCGGCGCCGTCATCGATGCGGACCGGCTTTTCCGCAGCCAGACCGAGGACCAGGAAGGCCATGGCCATGCGGTGATCGTGCTCGACCGCGATCGTGCCACCCCCCGGCGGCCGGCCACCGGCGCCGGCGACGATCAGGCCGGCATCGGATTCTTCGGTGGCAATTCCGCAGGCGCGGAGTCCCCGGGCGATGGCGGCAAGGCGGTCGCTTTCCTTGACCCGAAGCTCGGCCAAGCCGTGCATCTCGGTCTCGCCCTCGGCGCAGGCCGCGGCCACGGCCAGGACCGGATACTCGTCGATCATCGAGACCGCGCGCTCGGCCGGTACGCTGATGCCGCGCAGGGGACCAGCCCGAACGACCAGGTCGGCCACCTCCTCGCCGCTCGAGGTGCGCCGGTTGTCGAAGCGAATCTCGGCGCCCATCTCGGCCAGGCACGCGAACAGGCCGGCGCGTAGCGGGTTGACGCCGACGTTTTGGATCGTCACCGCCGAGCCCGGCACGAGGAGCGCCGCCACCGCGACGAATGCGGCAGAGGAAGGATCGCCGGCAACCGCGATCGCTGTTCCCTCAAGTTCCGGCTGGCCGCGGAGCGCGACGCTGCGCTCACCGGCATCGTCCTCGACGGCGACCTCGGCGCCAAACCGCGCGAGTAGGCGCTCGGTGTGATCGCGGGTGGGTGTGGGCTCGACCACGGTGGTGATTCCCGGCGCATTGAGCCCGGCGAGCAGCAGCGCCGACTTGACCTGGGCCGAGGGTACCGGGAGGCGGTAGCGGATCGGGATCGGCGCCGCCGTTCCCGTCACCGCGAGCGGCATGTAACGGCCCTCGCGCATCACCAGGCGGGCGCCGAGACGTCGTAGCGGCTCGGCCACACGGTCCATGGGACGCGCGCTGAGCGATGGATCACCGGTGAAATGCGCCGTGAAGTCGTGGCTCGCGACTGCGCCCATGAGAAGCCGGGCCCCGGTTCCGGCATTGCCGAGGTCGAGTACGGCGCGCGGTTCGCGAAGGCCGCCGACGCCGCGGCCGTAGACGCGCCAAAGATGGTGCCCATCGCGTACGATCTCGGCGCCGAGCGCCTCGAGGGCGACGGCGGTGCGGCGCACGTCTTCGGCATCGAGCAGCCCCTCGATCGTGGTTTCGCCGACCGCCAGCGCACCCAGGATGAGGGCCCGGTGGGAGATCGACTTGTCGCCGGGGACACCGGTGACGCCGGAAAGCGGCCCGGCGGGAGGGGCGGTCAAAGCGCTCATGACAACCTGCGGTCGGCGCGCGGAACCAGGGAAGCGCGCGTTCTCGTGTGTACCACACCGCGCCGCGCGCCCGCCATCGCGGCGCCGCATCCGCGGCCTCAACAAACGTTTTGACAGCCCGAAGCGATCGTGGCATTGGGGGCTACTGCGCACCCTGGAGGCGTGGAGAGCACAGTGGCGAAACCCGAGTGGGGCCAGAAACATCGCTGCGATTCGTGTGGGACTCGGTTTTACGATCTCACACGAGAGCCCGCAGCGTGTCCGAAGTGCGGTGCCGTGGTGGTGGCGGAAACGAAGCCGCGCCGCCCGACGCCCAAGCCAAAACCGCCGACGCCGGTCGACACCAGGCCAAAACTCGTCGAGATCGAAGTGAAGGATGAAGCCGATCAGGACGCGGACCCGATCGAGGATCCCTCCGGGCTCGGCAAAGACGACAAAGACGTGGCCGAGGTCCTTCCCGCAAGGACGACGAAAAGAGCGAGGCGAGATAAAGATCGCACCAGGCTGCCCGAGTGTCTTGAATCGAGCGCGGCCGGGCCTTAGGTTGCAAACCGCGCGGCGCACGGCCGCGCCCGTGGGGCCGTAGCTCAGTTGGGAGAGCGCTTGAATGGCATTCAAGAGGTCGGCGGTTCGATTCC
>CAYUNL010000289.1:0-3567 GCA_964446055.1 uncultured Alphaproteobacteria bacterium
GGTACGCGACGCATTCGAGGGCGGCATCGCCAAGCGCTTCGCCCGCGGCGACGAAGAGGTGGCGGTGCGCGTGCGCTATCCCCGCGGGTCGGTCACCGGGTCGACCCTGCGCGATCTTTATCTCCGGGCGCCGGGTGGCGCCGAGGTGGCGATCACCGAGGTCGTCGAGCTCGACGAGACCCAGGGCTTCTCCCGCATCCGCCGCCAGGACGGCGCCCGCGAGGTCTCGGTGGTGGCCGAGGTCGACGAGACGGTCACCTCGAGCGGCGTGATCGTCGATTCGTTGCGCCGCGAGGGCCTGGCCGAGATCGAGGACCGTCACGGCGTCGAGACCTGGTTCGCCGGCAAGAACGAGGAGCGCGATCGCACCCTCGGCGACATGCAGCTCGGGGCGTTGGTGGCGCTGGTCTCCATCTACATCGTCCTCGCCTGGGTATTCGCGAGCTACGCCCGGCCCTTAGTGGTCATGGCGATCATTCCCTTCGGCGTGCTCGGCGCGATCGTCGGCCACATGGTCATGGGCTACGATCTGACGATCCTGAGCCTGGTCGCGCTGTTGGGCCTGTCCGGCATCCTGGTCAATGATTCGATCATCCTGGTCAGCACCATCGAGGAGCGGATCAAGGCCGGCGAGGCGCACCACGATGCGATCGTGGGCGGCGCCCGCGACCGCCTGCGCGCGGTGTTGTTGACCTCGCTCACCACCATCGGCGGGCTTTTGCCGCTGATGTTCGAGACCGATCTGCAAGCTCGCTTCATGATCCCAATGGCGGTGACCATCGTCTTTGGCCTGCTGTTGGCGACCCTGCTGGTGCTGGTGCTGGTGCCGGCGCTGGTGAGCATCCAGGATGACGCCGGCGGTGCGCTCCGCCGCTGGCGCCGGGCGGACATCGAAGCCGGCACCGCCGGGGCCGAGTGAAAGCACCGCGCCCGCGCGGCGGCTTGGGATTCTGATTTCTTGGAATGCGCGATCGGTCTGATTGCCGGCAAAGGCTAGGCTATTCGGGGACGCCCGCCTTGCGTAGCCCGTCCAGAAGGTGATCAAGGTCCCGACTGCGGGTGATTGGCAACTTCTTGCCCACGAAGTCCAGCGTAACTTCGGGTACGTGCCGCACCAGTTCCTTAAGAGACGACATCGCCGACGAGGATCGCCGCCAGCCTGCGCGTGTCGCCCTGGGTTGCCACGGCCACGCCCCCCGGGGAAGGGATTGCCTGGGGGCGAGCGTCCGGGAATACGCGGGCGGGAGTCCAACCCCTAACGGTCGCCGCCGGGCGGGGTCGCGGCGTGCCGTTGACCGTCCTAGGGGCGAGCGGCTATGACCGCGAGGGTGAAGACCGCAAAGATCGATGCGCTGGGCCTGGCCCAGGCCATGATCCGGTGCCCCAGCGTCACGCCCACAGACGCCGGCGTCCTCGATGTCCTGACGGCGGCGCTCGAGGGATTTGACTTCGTCTGCCATCGCCTCACCTTCTCGGAACCGGGCGCCGCCGATGTCGACAACCTCTACGCGCGGCGCGGCGCGGCGGCGCCGAACTTCTGCTTCGCCGGGCACGTCGATGTGGTGCCGGTGGGCGATGCCGTGGCGTGGAGCGTCGATCCCTTCGCCGCCGAGGTGCGCCAGGGTCACCTCTACGGGCGCGGCGCCGCCGACATGAAGGGGGCGATCGCCTGTTTCACCGCCGCAGCGGCCCGTTTCCTCGACCGCGCGCCGGACTTCGCCGGCTCGATTAGCTTGCTGATCACCGGCGACGAGGAAGGACCGGCGATCAACGGGACGGCCAAGGTGCTGCGCTGGATGGCCGAGCAGGGCGAGCGCATCGATTGCTGTTTGGTCGGCGAGCCGACCAACCCGACGCGCCTGGGCGAGACCATCAAGATCGGGCGCCGTGGCTCGTTGAACGGGCGGCTCACGGTGCGCGGGGTGCAGGGCCATTCCGCCTACCCCGAGCTTGCCGACAATCCGATCCCGCGCTTGATCGCCATGCTCGCGGCGATCAGCGCCGAGCCCCTGGACGCGGGATCGGAACACTTCGAGCCCTCGACGCTGGCGATCACCACCGTCGACGTCGGCAACCCCGCGAGCAACGTCATTCCCGCCGCCGCCAGCGCCGCGTTCAACGTCCGCTTCAACGACCTTCACACGGCGGCGGCGGTGGAGGGGTGGCTGCGGCGGCGGCTGGATGCGGTGGGGGACGGGACGTACGAGCTGGAGATCGCGGTCAGCGGCGAATCGTTCCTGACCCCGCCGGGCCGCCTGAGCGATCTACTGACGGCGGCGATCGAGGCGCGCAACGGAGAATCGCCTGCGCTCGGCACCGGCGGCGGCACCTCGGACGCGCGCTTCATCAAAGAGGTGTGCGCGGTGGCCGAGTTCGGGCTGGTCGGCCACACCATGCACAAGATCGACGAGCGGGTTGCGCTTTCCGATCTCGAGGCGCTGACCGATATTTACGAAGACGTCTTGGGGCGCTACTTCGGGCCGGCGTGATGGCGCGCCGGCGAACCGCCGGGTCGACCGGCCGCCGATGCCGTCCTCGCTGATCCCCTCGTCGGCGGAGATCGTCCGCTCGCTGAACGGCGCTTGGCGGCTGCTGCTGCTCGACCCCAGCGGCATGGGCCGATTCGACGCCTCGATCGGCGGGTTTTGGCGCTCGTTCTTCGCCGCCGTGCTGGTGGCGCCGCTCTACATTCTGCGCGGCCTCATCGATCCGCTGGCGGCCGAGGCCGAGGCCAGCGGAATCGGCCCGGCGCTGACCGCGGTCCTGACCTACGTTCTGGTGTGGGTCGCCTTCCCGATCACCATGATCTTCATCGCCCGCTTTCTCGACCTCCGCCAGGCCTACGTCGGCTTCATCGTCGCGCTCAACTGGGCCCGGGTGCTACAGGCGGTGCTGCTGGTGGCGGTGTCGGGTGCGGCGGCGCTGGCCGGTACGCCGAGCGACTTCCTCACCCTCACGGCGATCGCCGCGGTGCTGGTCTACCAGTGGGTGGTTACCAAGACCGCGTTGGCGACGAGTGGAACCGTCGCCGCGGCGCTGGTGATCATCGATGCGCTGCTGGAATCCCTGATCGTTGCCACCGGGGTGGCGCTGGGCTAGGCGGCCGAGTCGCGGCCGCGGATCTCGCGGGCCGCCGTCGCATCGTGCGGCGCCCACACGAACGTCCACGCAGGCGGTGCGCGGTCAGCCAGGGTGTATGCAGCGGCTGTGCTCACCCGGTCGCGGCGGTAGCGGCTGGCGGCGCGCCCGCCCAGCGCCGCTGCCGTGTAGGCGGGCCGGTCGAATACCGCGACGGGCAGCGCCGCGAAGATCGCCTGCCAGCGGTGCCAGTGGGGAATCTCAGCCAGATTGTCGGCGCCCATCAACCAGACGAAGCGGTGGCGCGGGAACATCGGCAGAAGGCGGGCAAGCGTGTCGACACTTCGCCGCGTGCCCAACCACGCCTCGGCGGTGCAGACATGGATGCGGGGGTGCCCGGCGAGGACCCGCGCCCCGGCCACCCGTTCAGCCATGGGCGCCATGTCAGCCGCCGGTTTAAGCGGATTCTGCGGCGAGACCAGCCACCAC
>CAYUNL010000290.1:0-3553 GCA_964446055.1 uncultured Alphaproteobacteria bacterium
TGTACACGGAGTACGTGATGCCGATCTTCTTATGGCCAAGCACCTGTGCCGCCTCCGATTCGGGAATTCGCGCGCGCTCGAGCGCCGTGCCGAAGTTCTTTCGCAGACTGCGAAAACTCCGTTCACCTGTGAGCCCGAGAGAGAGGGCATAGTTCCGAAGGCGTAGGCTGACGCGCGTATAGAAATCCTGGTCGGTCAAGCCCGGTGGCAAGTAGGGGAACAACCGTCCCGAAGGGTGCTCGCGCATCCACGAGAGGTAATCGAGAAGCCCGCACCTCAGGAGCTCCGAGTGAACCGGCACCTTGCGGATGCTGGCGCGCGTCTTGAGCCGCCGGGTGTTTCGATCGTTGATGTCGAAGTACCAGATCCCGGCCTCGCGCCGGATATCGTCCACCCTAAGCTGGCATGCCTCCGCCGTGCGGAGTCCCGAGAACAGAAGGATGGGGAAGATCCACGCCACAGTGGATTTCCAATCGTGATCGTACGGGCGGGTTCGCTGCTCAAAGGTGAGGCCCGCGTACAGGCTGCCGCGAAAGACGGTGTTGAGTTCGTCGATGTCAAAGGGCTTGACGCGCGTGCTGAATTTTTGCGGATAGCGTCGGTAGAGGCCGGCGCATGGATTCTCGCGGTTGTAGATGGCTTGCGCACGTGCCCAGGTGAACAGACCACTCAGGTCGGTGAGGTACTTGTTCAGCGTTGTATCGGCAAGCCTCTCGCCTTCCTCCGCCGTGTAGCGCTCGACCAAGTAACTGAGCGACAGGTTGACCGCATGACGGCCGCGCGCGCGCCTCGGTGAGAGCGTTGCAAGCGTGTTCATGAAGGCGGCAACGTCCCGCCCCGTTACGGATGCGAGGGGCGCATCTTCCACTGCCTCGGTGAAGAGCCGGATGATGGTTTCGTGGCGCTGCCTCGTGCGGTGGTGCCAGGCAGTCCTCGGGTCGCGCATGTTCTCTGCGACGTAACTCTGGCCGGCCTCTGAGACTGTCGGCCCCGGCGGCCCCGCCCCGTGCTCGATCAACGCGGTCGCCGCGAGCGTCCTTACATCCGCGGCGACCGTCGTATCGCTTGCTATCCCCGCGAGCGCTCGCACGGCATCGGCGCTGTACTCGCGCGCGAGCTTTCGAACTTCGTCGTCTTGTTTGGCCATCACCACCCCCGTCGGTTCCGCGCACGTGGCACGACAACGAATGGACCCAAGGGTTGCCCGCCCTACGGCGGGGACCACGCCGGGAATGGTCTACGCTTCAGGCTGATACGAACTGACGACAATCGCGACGATCGTGACCTCCCTGGTCTCACGATCGCTTTCATCGGGCGCAAGGTCAGGCGGCCAATAGACCTCCGCGGGTTGCTGGTGCTGCGGGCGATCGGACCTTGGCCACAACCACGTGCGGCCTTCGTTGTCGAACTGAATCTCACGCACCGTGCTCTCGATCTGTCCGTTCGACGCTCGACGCTCGACGATGACGCGGTCGCCAGACTTGAGGCGCCGGCGTAGCTTCTTCAGGGGTGAGCAAACGAGCACCGAGCCGCTGGGGTAGACCTGGTTCATGTCTTCGCCGTCGACGGCGAGGCCGAAGAAGTTCATCCCAGGCGCAGTCAAGGGCACCTTGATCGTGAACTGGCCATCGGGCGCCCACTCGGACGAGTCGCGAAAGTTTCCCGCCGCCACAGCGCCCTGGACGTGGACTTGGCGTACCGGCGAGGGCGTCAGCTCCGCGACCGTCTCGCCGGTGATCTCGGACACCTGCCGACCGACGGCGCGAGCCAGCGCTTCCATGGTTGGCTGCGAGAGCGATTCGGCGCGCCCGTTGAGAAAGTTGTAGATAGCCGATGGCGATATGCCGGCGGCCCGCGACCAAGGCAGCGGCCTTAGTCCGAACGTGTCCATGAATCGCCGCAGCGCCTCGCGCCGGCGATCCGCGTGCTGGTCTGACCGTGTCACACGACGATGATAGACGGTGAGACGGGCGTTCGCATCAGATTTCTGATCGACGGCCGCTCGCCGCGCCGACGGGTCGCATGCGAGCCCCTCAATCTGCGTCGCACGCGCAGCCCGGCGCCTTGTGGCAGGTCTTCGACCTCGCGATGCACGAGTTGCCGCACGCCTTGCCCTTCCGGCAGACCTTGCAGCAAACGCGCGGCTCCTCCTCGGCACTGAGCTCCAACCGCTCGCCCCGGCGCCAATCCCAGGGCGCGACGAACTCGCCGCGCCACATGCCGCGCCTAGCCTCCTTGGCGCTAACCTCGGCGCCAACATACTCGGTCGAGTAGCGGCGGTAGGCGAGCGCCCATCCCGCGTGAACCATGTTCTCGCCAATGTCGATGCCACCAGCGTGGCAGACGGCAACGATGCGCCCGTAACGGTCTCGATCTAGTTCCTCGCAGCTGACGTCCACACCATCCAGAAGGTCCACCAACGCTGCTCTGGCGAGAGCGCCGCAGGCGATGGTCTCATTGGGCAACGAGCACGTCTGATCCATCTCCGGCGCGTCGATGCCGTGGATACGGATGCGCATGCCAACTACCTCAAGGGTGTCGCCGTCGATGACGCGAGCGGGGCCAGCGAGGTCCACCATCGGGAGTGTCGGGACAACTCTCCGGTCTTCTTCATAGGTTTGCGCTAGTTCAATGCCGTGAAGGCGGATGCGCTCGTCGACGACCTCGATGGTGGCGCCGTCGATTACACGGGCGGGGCCGATGATGTCGGCCTTTGCCGTCAGCGGGGCTAGTAACGCCAGCGCCAAGAAGAGTGGCAGTCTCATCCTGGCATTGTGGCTGGGGCGTGGCCAAAGAAGAAGCCCCGCGAGCCTCTGCGCCATCCGTGGATCCTTGCCCTAGTGGCAAACGCGGGGTAACTATCAACCGATGGGATTCAGTCAAGAAGACAGGGCGAAGATTCGTAAGACCGACGAAAGGCCACGGGCGTTCGTCCACGAGGTGACCGCCACGTGTTTTCGTGACTGTGCTCGTCCTTGATCCGCGTTCCCTCACCTGCTTGTCGACGGACACGATTCCCGGGTCTATGAGTGTCGGACAGCTCTTCAGATGCCTGTTCCTCGTCGTATACGACGCGAGAAACGCCGTTGTCGTATTTCGGGGGTGCTTGCGCTCCAGGATGCCCAAGCGCGATCCTTGGCGTGGTGTACGACGATCTCGATTCGCGTCCTCACAGAGTGGGGATGTCGGCTGACAACGGAGTGAATCGAACCGCACCATGTGACAGCCCTCTGCAGGCATGACTTCACGTAGGCACTGGCGCCGGAGCAAGCGAACGCTGTGCCGCAGTCTCGGGGGGTATCCCGGATCGATGCTTGGATCAGAGAGCTAGGAGGTTCTGGTACCTTGTGGATCTGGATCGCAACTGGTTGGTCAGTGTGCATCGCCATTTTCGTTGCTATTGAGCGGCACATGGCACGCCATGAGGCAGGTGTGTTTAGCGACGTCTATGAGGACGACCGTACGACTTCGGCTGTTTTGTACGTGCTCCTTGTCCTCTTTGCGCCAGTTTTTGTGATTATCGTCTCGGGGATAATCATTTGGGTCGGTCCGG
>CAYUNL010000291.1:0-3537 GCA_964446055.1 uncultured Alphaproteobacteria bacterium
CAGCGCGAACCCGGCCAGCATCCAGGGGCTTGCGAAGGCGAGTGCCCCAAGGCTCATCTCACCCCCAACCCTTGCCGACGCTCGTGGCCCGAAAGCCCGGCGTAGAGCGCCATCAACGCCCGCGCGGGTGGCCGGTCGGTGCGGTGGCCGGCGAAGGTCCAACCGAGTCGCGAGCACAGTGCCGTGAGAGTGGTGCGCCGGGCGGCGATTCGCTCCACATAGGCGTCGCGCAAGCTCTCGACGTGGCCCAGCGTAAGCGCGGCCTCGTCCTCCAGCCCCTCGATCCGGGCGCGGCCGGCGAACGGTAGGTCCTCTTCCGCCGGGTCAAGCACCTGCAACAAGTGGCCGCTGATGCCGGCCGCCGCGATGCGCTTGATGTGCGCCACGATTTCCCCGAGGGGTGAGAGAAAGTCGCCGATCAGAACCACCTGAGCGTCGCGCGGCAGTCGGTCGAACGGAGGTAGATTGGTCTCGGCGTTTGACGGTGCGGCCGGGTCGAGCGCCACGGTCATTCGCGCCAGCGCCGCCCTGCCCGTGCTCGGTGCGCCATCTCTCCCCAAAAGCGCGACGTATTCGCCCGCCCGTGCCAACAAAACCGCCAACGCCAGCGCCAATACGCTTGCGCGCTCGATCTTCTCGACCGCCGCAGTACGGGAGCGATAGCGCATCGACGGCGAGGCGTCGCGCCACAGCCACACGCTTTCGGCCGCCTCCCACTCGGTCTCGCGCACGAACAGGTGCTGCGATTTGGCCGACTGACGCCAATCGATGGCCGTGGCGGGATCGCCGAACTGATAGCGGCGGAACTGCCAGAAGGTCTCGCCCGAGCCGACGCGCCGCCGCCCGTGAACGCCTTGCGCGACGGTGGCCGCGACGCGCTCGGCGGCGACCAGCAGGGGCGGTAGCGGTGCCGCCAGCTGCTCGGCCCGCTGGCGCAAGCGCGCGCCGGATCCGGCCACGCCCGCTCCTGTCGTCATCGCCGTGGCGACCACAGCCCCAGTATCAGGCGAATGGCTGGCACAGCCGCTCGATTACCCCGGCGATCGTCACGCCCTCGGCGCGGGCCGCAAAACTCAGCGCCATGCGATGACGCAGGGTTGGCGGCGCGAGGGCAAGGACGTCGTCGACGGACGGGGACAGGCGGCCGTCCAAGAGCGCTCGCGCGCGCGCCGCCAGCATCAAGGCCTGGCTCGCGCGCGGGCCGGGTCCCCAGGCCACTTGTTCGCGTATCCCGGCGAGGCCGCTCTCATCGGGTCGTCCGGCCCGGACAATGCCCAGGATCGCGTCGACCACGCTGTCGCCGACGGGCATCCGCCGCACCACGGTCTGGGCGCGTTTCAGCTCCTCGGCGGTCATCACCTCGACCGGCCCCTCCTCATCGACGCCGGTGGTTGCAAGAATCATCCGCCGTTCGGCTTCGGAGTCGGGATAGCCCACGTCGATCTGAATCAGGAATCGGTCGAGCTGGGCTTCGGGCAAGGGATAGGTACCCTCCTGCTCGATCGGGTTCTGGGTCGCCAAGACGTGGAACGGCGCGGGCAGCGGATGCCGCTGCCCGGCGACCGAGACCTCGTGCTCCTGCATCGCCTGCAACAGCGCCGACTGGGTGCGCGGGCTCGCCCGGTTGATCTCGTCGGCCATCAACAACTGGCAGAATACCGGGCCTGCGACAAACCGGAAGTGCCGCTTTCCGCCTTCGGATTCCTCCAATACCTCGGAGCCCACGATGTCGGCCGGCATCAGGTCGGGCGTGAACTGGACCCGCTTTTCCGAGAGTCCCAATACCGTCGCCAAGGTCTCGACGAGCCGGGTCTTGGCCAGCCCCGGGACGCCGATCAAGAGCGCGTGGCCACCCGACAAGAGCGTGACCAGGGCCTCGTCGACGACGCGCTGCTGACCGAAGATCACGCGGCCCACGCGTTCGCGGACCAACGCCATCTTCTGGCCCAGCACCTCGATCTCGCCGAGGAGGGCCTCGCCGGCCTCGACGCCTTCGTGCTGCGAGGTTTGAGTAATGCTCACCGTGTTCTCCGCGGGCCGGGGATGCTGGTATTATCATGGCCCGCGAAGCCGGGGCAAACCACGGTTCCGCGAGCACCGGCGGCGGGCACGGCAATGGGCGTACCATGAATGGACAGGAGGCTCGCGCGTTGCTCGCTCGCGAGCTCGGTGTCGCGGCCGATCGGCCCGGCGGCGATCCCGCACCGCGCTCGCCTGCGCTTGTCGCCGCTGCGGTTCTGGTGCCGCTGGTCGAGCGCCGCGGCGGCATTACCGTGTTGTTGACCCAGCGCACCGAGCATCTTGACGACCACCCGGGGCAGATCAGCTTTCCCGGCGGCCGGGTCGAGGCGGGCGACGCCGGTCCCGTCGAAACCGCGCTCCGCGAGGCCGAGGAAGAGATCGGCCTTGGCCGGCGCCACGTCGAGGTGCTGGGCCAGCTCGAACGCTACGACACGGTGACCGGGTTCCGGATCACTCCGGTGGTCGGAATGGTCGCGCCCGGATTCTCGCTCAAACTAGATCCTTTCGAGGTCTCGGAGGCCTTTGAGGTACCACTTTCGTTCATTCTCGATTCGCGCAACTGCGAGCGCCGCAGCGTGGTGTTCGAGGGCCGTCCGCGCGAGACCATCGTAATGCTTTACCAGGGGCGGTTTATTTGGGGTGCCACCGCAGGCATGCTGATCTGCTTGCGCGACAACCTCTACAAGGATGACAACAAACGGCCATGTTGAAAAAGATCCTCCTGCACGCCCTGTTTTTCGCCGCGCCCTTCGCGGCCTACGCGCTGTGGCTCTTCATCGACCGCCGCATCGCCAAGTCGCGGCGCGCCGGCACGGCGCTCGCCTGGCGCGATGCGCCGTGGACCTGGTTGACCATTGCCGGGCTGGTGCTGATGGTCGCCTCGCTGGTCGTGCTTGGTCAGACCACCGGCGAGCTGCCTGGCGAGTACGTGCCGCCGCGGGTCGAGGACGGCAAGGTCATCGACGCCGAGGTGCGCTGATTCCGCGGGCGCCGCGGCCCTGGATGAAGGCGCGCGAGCTGCGCGCCGTCATGGCTGCACTCGGCGCCGACGGAGTGACGGTCCGACTGGTCGGCGGCTGCGTGCGCGATGCCGTCCTCGACCGCCCCGTGAAGGACATCGACCTTGCCACTCCCGAGCCGCCCGAGCGGGTACTGGAGCGGCTTCGCCACGCCGGCATCACCGCGGTTCCGACCGGCCTTGCCCACGGCACCGTGACCGCGGTCATCGAGCAGTGGAGCGCCCAGATCACCACGCTCCGCCGCGACGTCGAAACCGACGGCCGCCGCGCCATCGTGGCCTTTACCGATGACTGGGCAACCGACGCCCAACGCCGCGACCTTACGATCAACGCGCTCTACTGCGATCTCGACGGGACGATCTACGATCCGGTCGGCGGCCTGGCCGATCTCGAGGCCGGCCGAGTGCGCTTCGTCGGCGATCCCGAGCGCCGCATTGCCGAGGACGCGCTTCGCATCCTGCGCTTCTTCCGCTTCCACGCCTGGTACGGCCGCGGC
>CAYUNL010000292.1:0-3520 GCA_964446055.1 uncultured Alphaproteobacteria bacterium
CGCGCCCTCGATCTCGGTCCTCCAGTACCAGGCGTTGTAGGGGTTGTCCTCGGCCTTGGGGCGATATCCGGGCGTGCGCGGATACTTGACCGGCGGCTTGCGCTCGGGCAGGTCTTCGAGATGCCGGTACGAACGCACCGCCGGCGCCATCAGGCTCGCATAGGTCGCGGCCTCGCCCACGCTCATATCGATCCCGAAGTCGGTGGCGATCTCCAGGATGTCTCTAGGACTCGGCGGTCGCGGTCCGCTCGGCATTCGCTGCCCTCCCCCGTGCCAGCGATCGTGGCGCTAGCTTAGCGAATAGGTCGGGACCTCGTCGCGTTTTCGTCCGGCTTCAGCCGCCGCAGGCCGACTTGAACGCCCCTTCAAAAATGATCACCCAACCCGAGCCATAGCCACCGCGCATCATCTCCGCCAATTCACCGAATGCTTCCCAATTGCTCTGGGTCAGCTCGACCCGGGTTCGCTCATCGCCAAGGGCGGTGAACCGCACTTCGACAAGGCTCGCGGTTTCTGCCGGCAGCCCCATGTGAAAGTCCATGCGGATCGAGTCATGGGGATCGAATGAAGTGAACGTGCCCCACAGGTGCTCGGTGTCATCGTGGCCGATCTCGACAATCGTTCCGCCCTGCCTCGGTTCGACGCGCAACGACTTGGCCGGATTGCCGCTGTGCATCGACATCGAGCGCTTGTCGAGCGGCCACCAGCTGCCCATTTCGTTCGCAAACACCCCGAACGCCTTTTCTTGGCTGCAGGGAACTTCGATTGTCGAGATGATTGGATCGAGCATTTGTTCTCCCAAGCCCGTAGCGGTGGCTACATTTCCCTCATTTCGGCGACCTCGAGGGTGCCCATTTCAAGGAACGGGCATGCCTTCGCCATTCCAAGCGCAGCCTCCATGCTCTCGGCCTTAACGACCGAATACCCGGTCAGGGGGTTCGACCCACCGCCGTCTGATACACCATCGGAACTTACGGTCTTGGACCGTCCCAAGGGAGTGCCGGGGTTGACCAAGGCATCGCCCAGATCGGCGACCCATTCGTGCCATTTGGCCATCTGTTTGGCTCCCTCCCCGGGGCTACCGGGTTCTTTGCCGCCGTGATAGGCCAATAGGTAATTAGACATCAGGTTTTCTCCTTTCCCTCGATATGCGACGCGCAATTTCGGCGCCATACGCCGACAAGGCGTCCGACCAGAAACTCTCCAGATACACCCGCAGGTCCTCCAGCCCATCGCGCTTGATCGAATACAGGCGACGATTACCCTGAGGCTCGAACCTGACCAACCTCGCGGACTCAAGCACCTTCAGGTGTTGCGATACCGCAGGCCGGCTGACTGGCTGGCCTTCCGCCAACTCACCTACGGTCTTGGGCTGTCCGCGCAGCGCTTCGAATATGTGCCGGCGGGTTGGATCCGCCAACGCTGCAAACGCCTCTGCGTAAGCCATGACTTACCGTAAGCTATGACTTACCAACTTGTCAAGCCCCGAATCTGCGCGGTGCCCGGATGATGGCGCACAGTCTCGAAGGGGACTCTGCCGTCGAACTTGGCTTCACGCACCTGGTGTTTCATGCCCCCGGACCCGATCAAGAACGCTTCCTCCGGGCCTACGCGGAGCAGGTGTTGCCCAGGCTGCGCCGGCGCTTCGGTTGGTGCTATAAGGCGGGCGTGATGGAAATCGGCGCCATATTCCCCCAGAACGAGATTGGCAACGACCCGGCCGTCATTAAGGACTACGCCCAGGCGGCAGAGGCGCTTGGTTACGACTACATCTTGGCGTTCAATCATGTGCTAGGCGCCAATCCGGCCAGCCACACACTCAGCAGGACACCGATGCCGCCCACGATAGGGGCCGAGACCGAGCCCTACGGGTACACTCACGCCTTCCACGAGATATTCGTGCTGTTCGGATTCTTGGCCGCCGCAACAGAGCGTATCGGCTTCATGACCGGGGTGGTGATCCTTCCGCAACGCCAGACCGCGCTGGTGGCGAAGCAGGCGGCGGCGTTGGACGTGCTGAGCGGCGGCCGACTGCGCCTTGGCGTCGGCATCGGCTGGAACCAGGTGGAGTACGAGGCGCTGGGCGAGAACTTCACCAACCGCGGCCGTCGCTCGGAGGAGCAGATCGAGGTGATGCGGGCGTTGTGGACCCAGGAGCTGGTGACGTTTGAGGGCGAATGGCATTCCATCACCGACGCCGGGCTCAATCCGCTTCCGGTGCAAAAGCCGATCCCGATCTGGATCGGCGGCTACGCCGCGCCGGTACTGCGGCGAATTGGCGCGGTGAGCGACGGCTGGGTGTTTGGGGCGGGCGGCTCGCCGGCAACGGCTCGGCGAAGGTCGATGGATGCGATGATGGAGACCGTCCACGGCCACGCCCGCGAGGCGGGCCGCGATCCCGCCGATATCGGGCTCGAGGCCATGGTGGGATTCGCAGACCGCGGACCCGAGGGCTGTGCCGAGACCATCGCGGAGTGGAAGGATCGAGGCGCGAGCCACGCCTCGATAGACACCATGGGTGCGGAGCTCGAAACCCCCGACGACCACATCGACGCAATTCGGCGAGCCAAAGAGGCGATCGGCAACGCGTAACCGCAGAATTGGTTCAAGTCAGGGATTCAGGCTTTCAGGATCGCTTCGTACATGACCTAGGCGTAGTGCGCGGGCGCCTTCAGGTAGTCGCCGTAGGATTCCGGATCGTGCGAGAAGAAAAGCTCGGCGTCGTGTTCCTCGGCCAGCCGCTCCAGCCGCTCCATCGATTCGTACGAGGCGACGGGATCGACGTGAAAGCTCGAGATCGCGCGTAGCTCGAGGCTCTTGGCGGCATAGATCGCGTCGGCGGTGAACAGCATCGGTTGCCGCCCGGCAAGCTCGACCATCAGGCTATAGTGTCCGGCGGTGTGGCCCGGCGTCTCGAACAGGCGCACGCCCTTGGCGATCTCGGTGTCGCCCTCGATGAGCTCGTAATTCGGCGTGTACACGTCATCGGCGCGGTCGAAGGCCAGGTCCGAGTAGCTCAGGTTCTCGAACGGTTGAGGTTTGCGCGAGGCATCGAGCTCCTTCTTGTGACAGAGCGTGGTCGCGCCGGACATGAACCGGTTCCCCCCACAGTGATCGAAGTGATAGTGCGAGTTGATGACGTGGGTAATCTCTTTGGGATCGACCCCGATCTTCTTGAGCTGGCCGGGGATCGTCTACTCCCCGCTCTGGATGGGCTTCCCCAAGGGCAGCACCTTGTCCACGTGGGCCTTGTCGAAACCGGTGTCGAAGATGAACTTCCCTTCGTCGTGCTCGATCAGGACGCTGTAGCAGGGAAACCGAACCTCGCCCCCGGGTCCTCGGTTCCAATACAAGTGGAAGCCGTCGCTCACGAGGCTGCCGCCGTCGAGCAAATAGACCTTGGTCTCCGCCATGATGCCTCTCCCAGGCTTGAAGGGCCGATTACGTGGAATGCCGCTCGCGGTGTCAACTTCCCAACGGCCACCCCGCTCCTAGTGCGTCGTGAGGAGCGGCACGCCGA
>CAYUNL010000293.1:0-3490 GCA_964446055.1 uncultured Alphaproteobacteria bacterium
CTGCGGCCAGCGTCGCCTTGTGGATCGGGTTGGTGACGAGCGCGGAGGCCTCGCCATCGAGCGCCATCGCGACCGCACGCTCAATCGATTCGAGCACTGCTCGTCCGTGGACCGCCGACGGCGCGCCCGCCACCACGCCCTCGACCGGAGCGATGGCCAGCACCGGCAGCGCGTGCCGGAACACCGCCGGTGCCTCCTCGGCGGCGGCGATCGTGCGCACCGGAACGTTGTGGCCCATCGCGGTGGCAACCGTTTCCAGCCGTGCCGGATCGTCGATCGCGAAGAATGGCGGCAGCCGCTCGTGGTCGCGCGCGATCCACGCCTTGAGCGTGATCTCGCCGCCGATCCCGGCCGGCTCCCCCATCGTCAGCGCCAGCGGCTTCATCCGCCCTCCGGGCTTCGCAGTCGCCGGTCGACGACCGATTCACGCTGCAGGTCACGCAGGTAGCGCCGCGCCATCATCGTCATTCGGGTGAGCCCCAGGCTCTCGAGAATGGCGCCACGGTCGGGCCCGGTCGCTTTCGGCTCCACCCGTTCGCACACGACCAAGACGTGGACGCCGTTCGCGGTACGCACCGGCGGGCTGGCGATCCCGACCTCGAGATCGCTTACCGCGGTGCCGATCTCTGGTGGCAGATCGCGGCGGATCACCGTGCCCAGGTCTCCCGATCCGGCTCCGCCCAGGCGCTCGGCGACTGCCTCGAAGCCCTCGCAACCGGTGATCTGGGCGGCGATCTCGCGTGCCTGCTGAACGGCGTGGGCCACCGCTGCTTCGTCCGCCTCCTCGGCCAGCGGCAGGACGATCTGTTTGAGCCGGTAGGACGTATCACCGGCGCTTGCCTGCATGAAGTCGCGACGATCCCCGAGCTTTAGGATGTAGTAGCCGCCGGGCGTGGCGATCGGGTCGGAGACTTCACCGATGTCGAGGGTCCCGATCGCCGAATCCAGCTCCGGAATCAGCTGGCCTTCCTCGACCCAGCCCAAGGTTCCACCGGTCGCGGCGGTCGAGCTTTGCGAAAACTGCCGCGCGATCGCTTGGAATGGCGCGCCGTCGCGAAGCCGTGCCACCAAACCACCGGCGTTGCGCGCGACCTCGCCCTCGCGGGCGGCCTCGTCAACCGCCAGAAATATTTCCAGGATGAAACTCTCGCGCTGCCCGGCGCTCGCGCGCATTCGCTCGATGACGGCATCAATTTCATCCTCACCGACGCTGATGGTCGGCCGGATTCGAGTCATGATCAGATTGCGCCATCCGATCTGGGTCCGCAGCTGATCTGCCAACACCGACTTGTCGATGCCGTTGACGCGAAGGAAAGTGTCCAGACCACCCACCGCAAGCCCGTTTTGTTGCTCGATCAGGCGCATCTCTTGGTCGATATCGGCTTCGCTCACGGCAATGTTGCGGCGCTGCGTCTCCTGCCATTGCAGACGCTCGTCGATCAGCCGATCCAGGATGCGGTCGCGAAACCGCAGTCGGTTGTCGACGGTGTCCTCGAGATTGGCCGAGGCGAACGCGAGCTTCAGCCGTTGCTCCAGGTCGTAGACCGAAACCACCTCGTCGTTGACCACCGCGGCGATCCACAGCACCTCTTGGGCGTGCACCGTGGGGGCGGCGAGCAAGAGCGCCGCCAACGAAAGAATGATCCGTCTCTTCACCCCATTCTCGCGGCTACTCAACCGATGTGCTTGAACCGGACGCGCACCACGAACGAAGTCGAGGGGCGGACGTCCCGGTCCGAGGTGAAATCGCGCCTGAGCCCGGTCTCGAACAGGAAGCATTCATCCTCGTAGCTTACCCCGAATCCAGCCTCGATCATGCCGCCGTTGTTGCCTTGGAGGTCTCGTCGCGCGTTCGCCGAGGTTGACCAGAACCGGGCAAACTGAAACCGGGCTCGCGCGTTGATCTCCTCGCGCGTGGTCAGCTGATCGCCGACCGAGAGGCGATCCAGCGACACGTAGCCCAGGTCGAACCGCAGTCTATCGGGCCCCGCCGAAAGCTTGACCTCGTTGCGCTTCACCGAGAACGTATCGCCATCCAGCCTGAAGCGGTTGGTGATATCAAGGAAGCGCGAGGGGACGATGGAAATGCGGCCGACGACGTCGGAGAACTCGTCCTCGAGACCGGTGTCCTGGCCGAGGCTCGAGTCCTTCTTCAGCCGCAAGCTCTGACCGATCAGGGCCGAGGCGTAGCCGTCGCGAAGGCCGTAAACACTGAACCTCACCCCATAGCTCGCGCGTGGCCCGGCCTCGACGCGATCGAGGCCGGCGAAGCGGTTGGTTTCGAACAGATTGGTATCGTCGAGCTCGAAGGACTGGCTGTCTTCGTTTGGGATCTTGCTCGGATTGCTGCCGTTCGGGCTCAGCACGACCATGGCGATGGGTTCGATCACCTGGCGGGTCGCACCCACCGTCCGCGCCAATGGCAATCGCCATCCCAGGCTGATCTCGGGGATCAGCCGGCCGGCGAAGCCGCTCTTCGACGGTCGCGTCGGATCGTTTGGATCGCGTGCCTCGCTGGTCCAATAGGCGTCCCCGCGGAGGCCCACCCCAAGCGCATACAGCTCGCCCGCGCGGCCGGTATACGGAAGATGCCAGCCCCCCGACAGCGACAAACGCCGGCTGTCGGTGCCTTCGGTGCGTTCCAGGACCATAAGGTTGGCATCGAGCGCGTAGCGACCGCCCATACTCCCGGGCTGACTGATGAAATTGTAGTCCAGTAGCGGCGCCACGATGGGGGTCGCGCCGGGATCGTCCTCGGCACGCAATCCCTGGAAGAAGTACGCATTGGCCGAGGCATAGGTGCGGCCGCGAAAGCCCTCGGCGAACAAGTTCGTCGTCAGCGTGTCCTGCGAGCTGATGTCATAGCGCCGGAGATAGGTGTCGTCGGTAGCGCGCGCGATATCGAAGCCGGTGCGCCAGGTGTTGTCGAGGTCGAAGCGGCCCGTGGCATCCAGGTGGCCGCGTATTTCGCGGCCCGGAATCTCGGCGTTGTTTTCGTCGCGTTTGTCGGTTTCGGTAATGCTTCCGCGAAGCTCGAAGTGGCCGCCTCTCGTCCGCTCGCGGTACTCGCCGCTCAGGGCGACCCCCTCCTTGCCGGTGACGAGCGGGGTCAGGGTCGCGTCGCGGTGGGGTGCGAAGGCGACATAGAAGGGCGCCTCGAACTTGAGGCCGAGCGGGCCCGAGCTGCCGTAGGTCGGCGCCAGGAAACCGGTCTTGCGCTCTACGCTGGGGTCGGGATGGGAAAAGAACGGAGTGTAGGCGATGGGGATGCCACCGAGCTCGAGGACCGCGTCGCGGTACTCGATCCGGTTGGCCGCCTGGTCGTGGGTCACGCTGACCGCCTTGATCTGCCACAGCGGCGCTCGCTCCGGCTCCTCGGGACACAGCTTGCACGCCGAGAAGACGGCTTTGCTCATGACCGTCCGCTGATCGGCGGTGCGGCGTGCGCCATTGGCGGCAAGCCGCGAATCATCGGTCATCAGCAGTCCGA
>CAYUNL010000294.1:0-3483 GCA_964446055.1 uncultured Alphaproteobacteria bacterium
GCTCCAGCGCGGCGATCAGCGCCGTGCGGTGGCGGACGCGGGAATCGTTGGTGGCAAAGCGCGGATCTTCGGCCAGCTCGGGCCGCGCCAGGAGTGCGCACAAGCGGCGGAACTGTGGATCGGTGCCGACCGCGATGACGATGTCGCCGTCGGCCACGGCAAAGCACTGATAGGGCACGATGTTGGGATGGTGGTTGCCGATACGTCCGGGCGCGGCGCCGCCGATCAGGGTGTTCATCGCCTGGTTGGCGAGAAACGCCGTCTGGACGTCGAGGAGTGCAAGGTCGATGTGTTGGCCTTCACCCGAACGCTCGCGGTGGTGGAGCGCGGCGAGCACGGCCGAGACCGCGTACATGCCGGCCATCAGGTCGGACACGGCCACCCCGACGCGCATCGGCCCGCCGCCGGGCTCGCCGTCGGGCCGGCCGGTCACGCTCATCAGGCCGCCCATGGCCTGGATCGCATAGTCGTAGCCGGCGCGGTGGCGATAGGGCCCGGTCTGGCCGAAACCGGTGATCGAGCAATAAATGAGCCTCGGGTTGAGCGCCTTGAGGTCGTCGTAGCCGAGGCCGTGGCGGGCGAGCCCGCCGACTTTGAAATTCTCGACCAAGATATCGGACTTCTCGGCCAGGGCGCGGGCGACGGCGAGCCCCGAAGGGATCGTGAAATCGAGAGTCACCGAGCGCTTGCCGCGGTTGCAGCTGAGGTAATAGGCGGATTCGCCGGTCTCGCTCCCGTCGCGGTCCTTAAGGTAGGGCGGTCCCCAGCCCCGGGTATCGTCGCCGACGCCGGGGCGCTCGATCTTGATGACCTCGGCGCCGAGGTCGGCGAAGATTTGCGTCGCCCACGGACCGGCCAGGACGCGGCTGAGATCGATGACGCGGATGCCGGAGAGCGGCCCCTGCATGATTTTCCTCCCATCGTTGGTCGAGCCGCACGATAGATTGCTTGCGGCGGCGTGCAAACAAAGGGTGGCAAAGGGGCCGAGAATCACGGTATTTTGTCGCCGTGAGGCGTTGCGCTCGGGCCGATTGGGGTCGAGTCCAGCGCTTCTCGTGCGAGAATGGAGAGTTTTGTTGCCGACGCTCGATAATTGTCACGCCCTGGTGCTGAACGCAGACTATCAGCCGGTCAGCTATTTTCCGCTGTCGCTCTGGCGTTGGCAGGATACCGTGCGCGCGGTCTTCATGGACCGGGTTAACGTGGTTTCGGAGTACGAGCGCACCGTGCGCTCGCCCCGCTTCGAAATGCGCTTGCCGAGCGTCATCGCGCTCAAGCGCTACATCCATCCGGCGCGACGGCCCGCGTTCACGCGTTTCAACGTCTTCCTGCGCGACAGTTTTCGCTGCCAGTACTGCGCGAGCGACGACGAGCTTACCTTCGACCATCTGGTGCCGCGATCACGCGGCGGTCGGACGACGTGGGAGAACGTGGTCGCCGCCTGCGCGACCTGCAACCTGAAGAAGGGGGGACGGCGGCCCGAGCACTGCCGCATGCATCCCCGCGTGAGGCCCTATATGCCGACGGCTATCGAGTTGCAGCGGAAGGGCCGAGCCTTTCCGCCCAACTATCTGCACGAGAGTTGGCGCGACTACCTGTACTGGGACGCCGAGCTCGAGACCTAAGCGCTAGACCCGCTCCGAAAGCCAGATCGCCAGACGCGTTCCGCGGCGGATAAGGCCGCCGATGAGGGCCTGTCCGGGGGCCTCGGCGGCGCCGTATTCGAGCGCGGTGTCGCGGTGCTCGATCTCCTCGGCGCGCGCCTCCTGGATCACCTCGCGGAGCGCGGCCTCGTCGTCGCCGAGCGCCTCTGCCTGCCGGGCGTAATGCTCATCGATCACGTCTTCGACCGCCGCCGTGGCGGCCATCGCGCCTTTTTCGCCCAACAGCGCCGAGCCCGCGCCAAGGGCGAATCCGGCGATGTGCCAGAGCGGCGCCAAGAGCGTGGGACGGACGCGGCGCTCGGTCATCAGCTTCTCGAAGGTCGCGAGGTGTCGGCGCTCTTGCTCGGCCATGTGTCGAATCGCCTCGCCGCCGCCGCGCCGTCCGAGCACGGCGAGCTGCCCGGCATAGATGCGCACCGCACCGTACTCGCCAGCATGATCGACGCGGATGAAGCGCTCGACCGGCGCGCGGGCGCCCCCATCGCCGGGCAGGATGGGCGGGCGAGGATGGGTCATCGGTGCGATGCCTTGGCCAGCTGCCGGGCGGCCGCGGCAAAGCTCAATCCGGCCAGCGCGGCCGAGGCAATGAGGTTGAGGCCGGCCAGCGAGACGCCAAAGAGCGACCACGCGACCTGATCGCAGCGCGCCACGGGCGTGGCCTCGAGTTGGGCCCTGAGGTCATCGATGTCGGTAGCCTCGAACGCCGTCGCGGTGCACGCCTCGCTCGCCTGGAACCAGCCCTGCTCGACGCCGACGTGGTAGGCGGCGATGCCGGCACCGGCGGCGAATGCGGCAGCGCACAGCGCGGTCAGCGCCGGCACGAAATAGGCGCCGGCGAGTGGCGGACGTCCGGCGAGCGCCAGCGCCACGGCGCTGAGGCCGATGGTGATCGCGTAGGGATAGCGCTGATAGATACACAAGGGGCAGGGCTCGATCGCCGCGAGGTATTGGAAGCCGAAGGCCGCGCCGAGAACGGCGAGACTGGCCGCCAAGATGAGCGCGCCGGTGGCGCGCGGCGCCTGAAGCACCCAAGCCATGGCCCACGATAGCGCCGCGCGGGGGCCAGGGGTAGGGCGTTCAGACGAGGTAGCGGACGATGACGAAGCCGCCGATCAGCAGGGCGACGAAGAGCGTGGTCAGGAGGGCGAGGTAACGCTCGATAAAGGCGCGGATCGGCTCGCCGAAGTAATAGAGAAGCGCGGCGACGATAGCGAAGCGCAAGCCGCGCGCGATCACCGAGGCCAGGAGGAAGGGGCCGAGGCCGAGCGCGGTGGCGCCGCTGGTGATGGTAATGACCTTGTAGGGGAAGAAGGTGATGCCGAAAACGAAGACGATCCACGCCCCACGGTCGTTGTAGGCAGCGGCGAAGCGCTCGTATTCGTGTCCGTAGCCGTAGAACTCGATCAGCGGCTGGCCCAAGGTCTGCCACAGGAAGAAGCCGATCGCATAACCCGCAAGCCCACCCGCCACCGAGGCCACGGTACAGACGCTGGCGATGAGCCAGGCCCGCTTGCGCGCCGCCAGCACCATCGGGATTAGCATGACGTCGGGCGGAATCGGGAAGACCGAGCTCTCGATGAAGGCGACCAATCCCAGCGCGGGCAGCGCACGGCGGTGCGCGGCGAGTCCCATCGTCCAGTCGTAGAGCCGGCGTAGCATGGCGCCGGGCTATACAGGGTGGAGGCCGCCAAGGCAATGCAGGGGCGAGGTGCGGGAACACCGCTTGACCACCCCCGGGGCTCGGTTATCATCGCCGACCGGCGCGCCCCTGTGGCGGAATTGGTAGACGCGACAGACTCAAAATCTGTTGTCCTTCGGG
>CAYUNL010000295.1:0-2325 GCA_964446055.1 uncultured Alphaproteobacteria bacterium
CCGCCAGAATCTCGTCCTCTGCCTCGCCCGGCGCCGGGTCGAGCGCCGCGGTCTCAACCGGTTTCGCGGCCTCCATGCCGTCCGATGAGGCGGCGGCGGCCATCCCATCGGCCGCGGGCTCCCCAGCATCGCGCTCGGCTGCGGGTTCCGGGTCGGCCAACTCTTCACGCTCGCGCTTGCTCTGCCCTTTGAGCGCGTCGAAGAATGCCGCCAGAAGGCCCCGCTCTTCCTCTTCGATTTCGTCCGTGGCAGCTGGCTCGGTCGAATCATCGGCCGCGACGGGCCTGTCGGCGGCTGGCTCGGTCGAATCATCGGCCGCGGCGGACCTATCGGGGGCCGGCTCGGTGGGCTCGGCGCGGCCCGATCGAACGCTTTCCTCCGTCGCCGGCTCCGGCTCCGGCTCGACCGCAATCAGTGCTGCCACCTCAACCGGCGCCGTGTCCTCGGACGCCGGCTCATCCAGATCGATCAGCGCGTCCGTGGCGACCAACGGCTCTTCGGTCGCGGCGGGCCCCTCGCGCTCGCTCTCGGACGATTCGGCACCTTCGACCGCAGCCGCAGCGCCGATGGAATCGAGCTCCGCCACCTCGAGCGGCGGCGCGGGCTCCTCGCCGGCAAAATCATCTGCCGCCGCCTCGGCCGTCGAGATCTCTTCGACAGGCTCCCCGCGCTCGTTCGCATCGATCGTTTCTTGGGGTGGGTGCTGGCTCTGCCCCTTGAGCGCATCGAGGAACGTCGCGAAGAAGCCTGGCTCCTCTTCCGCCATCGGCGCGATATCGGCGGCCTCGCCCGAAACATCGGGCGCGGATGGTTCCGCCGCTTCCAACGAGAGATCGGGCGGCGAGGGATCGAGAGTGCCCTTCTCTTCTTCGTCGGCCGGGACGGCCGCGTCGTCGGTCGCGTCCGCCGACGTAGCAGGGCTTAATGCCCGAGTCGCATCGCTTCCGACACCTTGCGAGCCCAGGTCCGTGTCTCCCGCCGCCGGCTCGATGACCGCCATCTCCAGCGCCGCCGCTGCGTCCGGATCGGGGCCCAGTTCGTCTAGCACCACCTCGACGGGGTCGCGGCGCGGTCCCTCGGGCGCTGGCGACTCGGCCGGCTCCGCGGCGGCGGTTTCGATTGGCTCGACCGCCTCCTCCGTCTCAATCGGCTCCGCGGGTGCCAACGCGGTGGTCTCGGCTGGCTCGACCGCCTCCTCCGTGTCAACCGGCTCCGCGGGGGCCAACGCGGTGGTTTCGGCTGGCACGACTGACTCCTCCGCCTCAACCGGGTCCGCGGGCTCCAACGCGGCGGTCTCGGCTGGCTCAACCGATTCGTCCGTCTCGACCGGCTCCGTGGGCGGTGACCCGGCGGTCTCGACCGGCGCGATCGGCTCTCGCGCGGCCTCCTCAGCCGGCGTCTCGGGCTCCAACGCAGCGCTCACGACCGGCTCCTCCTCGGCCGCGGCAAGCGCCGTGGCGCCCTCCGCTGATTCCTCCTCGGCCGGGTCGGCGGGTTCCATCGTCGGCACCTCAATGAGCGTGCCAAGCTCCGAGGTGCTCTTGGCGATCAACAGGGCCAGCTTGTCACTTGCCCGACGGTGTCCGGTCCGGGACGCCAGGTGGTACCAGCCCATCGCCTTGGCATCGCTCTGCTCCACGCCGAGGCCGCTCTCGTACATCAGGCCGAGGTTGTACTGCGCCACCGCGTGTCCTTGGAGGCCAGCGCGGCGGAACCACTCGAGCGCCATCGCATGATCACGTTCCAGTCCCTGGCCGCGCAGGTACATGTTGGCGAGGTTGGCCTGGGCCCGGGCGAAGCCCTTCTCGGCCGCTCGACGATACCATTTGGCGGCCTCCTCGAAGTCTTGAGGGACGCTCCAGCCCATTCGGTAGAGGTGGCCGATGTTGCGCTCGGCGGCCGGATCGCCGCGCTCGGCGAGCGGCAGCCACTCCGCGTAGGCGGTCGCATAGTCGCCAGCCTCGTAGGCGCGTACCGCATCGGCGAAGTCGGCGCGCGCGCCGGCGGGGAGGGTGACGAGCAGCGCCACCAGGGCCGCTTTGGCAAGGGCCGGTGGTCTCATCGCGCGGGCTCCTTCATCGCGGCCAGACTAGCCACGCGCGCGCCGCGCTGCAACCGGTTGACCACCTAGCGCAGGAGGTCGGCGATCACTACGCGCGCCGCCTGTACCGCCTCGGCCCGTGGCGCGCCGATCGCTATTCGCGGATCGTAGAGGGTGCGGATCAGAAGGGCGTCGATTCTCGAAAGGCGTTGCAAGTGGTCGGAGTCGTTGAAGATGGACGGACTGATCCGCGAATCGTCGTTGGGAAGACCCATGCTTTGCGC
>CAYUNL010000295.1:2348-3474 GCA_964446055.1 uncultured Alphaproteobacteria bacterium
TAAAGTACGAGAGAAAATAGCAACCCTCGGCAGCGGTGCGAACGATTTCGCGCAGGCGCGCCTCGTCCTTCTCGAAAACACGGCCGACCTCGAGCATCTTCGACGCCGCGGTGAACCAGACGATCAGGCTCTCGTCTGGGGCATCGGGTGCAATCTCCTTTAAGAACACTCCCTCGCCATTATTTCCTGCGTTCTGCAACCATGTAAGTCAGTGTTTTAACCGGCTAGCCAAAATAACTCTTCAACTTTTACCTTTAATGTCTTTGCAAGTTTAAGTGCCAGTACAGTTGATGGAATAAACACCCCGTTCTCTATTGTATTAATTGTTTTACGACTTACGCTTATCATTTGGGCAAGTTCCAATTGGGTTAAACCATGTTCCAAACGGGCGTTCTTAATGTTGTTTTTTAACATTGCCTGATAAATCTCTAAGTCTTTTCCACGCAATGAAAATTAATGGCGACGCAAAGGATGTACCCGTACAAAATAATGCATCCGACTGGGACATGTTTCCGTAAATCAGTGAAATTGTACAGATAGAGAACGTCAGTAAAACAGCAAAAAATCCAAAAACAATAGATTGAGTTGTCACATGTCGAGCGTGCTCGTCATTCGCTACGGCATGTTCTTTAGGAAAAATCACCGCTAAGATCGCATAAATTACAATCATTGCGGGGCAAATAAAAATTCCTAACCATTTCCAATGGCGAAGAATCTCAAAAAAGCCTTGTTCGCCATAGCTTGGGTAAATCCACAGGGCTAAATTGAGTGCAACATATACTGTGACAAGAACCGCAATCAAAGATTGCGCGATATTTACACGGTTCATTTTATTCCCTTTCAGTTCCCACCGAGTGTAACCTATAGGTTACATATGTCAAGGCAATTCGGAACGATTTGGATGCACCGGAGTGAGGTTTGGCCGGGGGTCGGCTATTCGTGGGTGCGCGCCGCTACTCGAGGTTTTGAGACGCCTGAGCCAGCGGCAGGCCGCCAATCTCGCGCAAGAGCTTCGCCAGGATGGCGGCCGCGAAGTCCTGGTAGTCAGCGGCCGAGCTGACGAAGGCGCCCGGGCCGCCGATGACGTTTTCGAGATAATAACGGTCGAGGTTCGGCTCCTCGTTCA
>CAYUNL010000296.1:0-3459 GCA_964446055.1 uncultured Alphaproteobacteria bacterium
GGTCGCGCCGATGCCGGCGGCGGCGCGCGCGTCGGCGGGGGTCATCACCCCCTTGACGACGAAGGGTCCGTCCCATTGTTTGCGCACCGCCTCGGCCTCGCGCCAGGTGACCGAGGGCGCCAACTGACCGGCGCCGTAGCGGTGCGCCGCCATCGCCGAGCCGCGGCCCTTGCCGAGGGCGGCGGGCACATAGGGGATGAAGTTTCCCGGCACGGTGCCGCGCCGGCTGAGGTTGCCCAACACCCAGCGCGGGTGCAGGGCAAGGCTGAGGAGGCTCTGCGCGCTCAGCCGGCCGCCCGGCGCCGCGCCGGTACGCACGTCGCGCTCGCGATTGCCCATCACCGGCACGTCCACCGTGAGGCAGAGCGCGTCGAAGCCGGCATCGCGGGCGCGATCGACGAAGGCGCGGATCAGGCCGCGGTCTTTGAACACGTAGAGCTGGAACATCTTGGGCGCGCGCGAGGCCGCGCCCACCTCTTCGATGGTGCGGGTGCTGCTGGTCGAGAGGCTGTAGAGGATGCCGGCCTCGGCGGCGGCGCGCGCCACCGCGATCTCGGCCTCGGGGTGAAAGGCCCCCGTCCCGCCGGTCGGCGCGATGATCAGCGGCATCGAGAGGTCGTGACCGAGGACCCGGGTCGAGAGGTCGATCTCGGCCACGTCGATCAGGAAGCGCGGGTTGAGCGAGACATCGTCGAACGCGGCGGTGTTGCGCCGCAGCGTGGTCTCGCCCTCGGCCCCGCCCTCGAGGTAGGCGCGCACCGGCAGCGGCAGGCGCCCAAGTGCCAGCCGCCGGACGTCGGCGACGTTGTGACAGCGATCGAGCCTGCTTGCCATGCGCTGCAAGCTGCCACAGCCACGGGCATTCGCCAACCGGCGGGTGGCGCGCCGGCCGCGCGCGGGCTACGATTTGGAATTATGGACACCGAGGCGATCGAGCGGGCGGCGGCGTACTTCGGCGAAGCGCGCACGGGGGCAGAGGTCATCGAGCGGCCGCCGCCCGAGATCGAGCCGGCGAACGAGGCTGAGGCCTATCGCGTCCAGGCGGCGCTGCACCGCTGGTTCGCGGCCAACGGACGGGGACCACTCGCAGGCTACAAGATCGGCTGCACCACCGCGGTGCAGCAGGCCCACGTCGGTATCCCGCGGCCCTGCGGCGGCGGCATGCTTGCGGCGCAGGTGTTCGAAGGCGGCGCCCGGCTGCACCATGCCGAGTACCGGCGCCTCGGCATCGAGTGCGAGATCGGCTTGCGCATGGCCGCCGATGCGCCGGCCGACGGCGCCCCCTATGATCGCGAATCCATCGCCCCCTTCGTCGGCGAGGCGATGGCGGCGGCCGAGATCGTGGACGATCGCTACCGCGACTACCATTCGTGGCCGGCGGCACCGCTGATCGCCGATGACTTCTTCAACGCCGGGTGCGTGCTGGGCGAGGCGGTGGCCGCGGACGCGGTCGACCTTGCCGCCATGCGCGGCACCACCACCGTCAATGGCGTGCAAGCCGGCAGCGGCACCGGCGCCGCGGTGATGGGGCACCCGTACGCCGCCCTGGCGTGGCTTGCCAACGTGCTGGCCGAAACCGGGCAGGCTTTGCGCGCGGGCCACGTGGTGCTCACCGGTTCGCTGGTCCAGACCCAGTGGCCGGGGCCCGATAGCGAGATCGTGTGCGCCTACGATCCGCTGTTCGGCGAGCTGCGCATCCACTTGAAATGACCGCCGGGAGCCGCGCGGCCGTGAACACCGAACACTGCGACGTCTTGATCGTTGGCGGCGGACCGGGCGGGATTAGCGTGGCCAGCAAGGTCGCGTTGCAGGGGAAAACCGCGATCATCATCAACGATGGTCCGCTGATGGGCTACGGCATCGAAGGGGCGTTCAAGTCGAAGGCCGGCTATGAAATCGCCCGTGAGTATCTACACGTAAAATACCGTGAAGATGTATTCGGTCAGATACCCGTGATGGATTTTTCCAAGCTGCAAATGGGCATCGACCGGTCCGCCGCCAGCTTGACGTCGATGCTGGAGAACCGGCTACAACGGCTCAACGTCCAGGTGGTGAAGGGCAAGGCCAGCTTTTTGGATGCGCACAAGATCGGCGTTGGAAACCGAGAATTTTCAGGGGACCACATCGTCATCGCGACGGGGACCCGACCGAGAATTCTGCCGACCATTTCGGTCGATGGAAAACGGGTGATCACCAGCGATGAAGTCGTCACCCTGTCGCATTCGCCCACAAGCATACTGATTCTGGGCGCCGGGGTTATCGGCTGTGAATTCGCCAGCTTGTTCAACGCCATGGGCACCGAGGTCCACCTGGTCGACAGCAGGCCCCAGATCATGTCCAACGAAGACCGCGACATCAGCGAGTTCATCACCGGCGCCTTCGACGCCACCGGCATCCATGTTATTCCCTCCAGCCGCTATCAAAGCCATGCCCTGCACGAGGGCGGCGTGCGAACGACGTTGTCCACCGGGGACATCGATACCGAGATGATATTGCTGGCCGTGGGACGCATTCCGTGCACGGACAAGATCAATTTGCAGGCCACAGGCGTCGCCCTGGACGAGCGCAATCATATCCGGATCGACGCGAATGCCCGCACCAACGTGCCTCATATCTACGCAGTCGGTGATATCGGTACTCGCAATGTGCCGAGCGATCTGTCGCTGGTCCACGTCGCCGAAGCCGAAGGCAGGTGTGCCGCCGCCCATATCTTGGGTGCGGAGTATCCGCAAGGGTTAGACCATATCCCCTATATCGTTTTTACAATTCCCATGTTGGCCGGCGCCGGCGTCACCGAGTCATACGTTCGCGAACTGTACGGAGACGTACGTGTCGGCAAGTACCCGTACGCGCGAAATCACCGGGCCCATGCCATTCAGCCGCCGATCGGATTCGTCAAACTTATCGTCGGCCCTCCCGGTGACGATCGAATCCTCGGCGTGCGCGCGGTCGGCCCAAACGCCGACGCGATCGTTGGCGCGGCGGCGATCATGATCGAACGGAACCTTCCGTACAGCTACATATTGGAGTCCATCTTCCCCCACCCCTCGTTGCTGGAGTGCCTCAAGGGTTCGGCCCACATCATCGCCGGAGACGTGCTTCAGTATGAGGAGGGCGAAGAACTAACCATCGCCCAAGCACTCGGCGCGGGTGCAACGAAATGACCAAGCTCGATCAGTTCGAATCGGTTTTCAAGTCGGCGGACAAGGCCGTCTATTCGTACGATCGGCCGGCGCTCGACCGGGTGCTAGTGATCACCGACCTCAAGGAGGCCGACGCCGCGGAACTTGCGCGTCGCGTGCGCTCGTTTCTCAGTGCCGTCGATGAACCGGGCACGCGCTGGGACACCCTCGGCGAGGACGGCTTCGCGAGCGTCAAGGCGTTGTTGGAGAGCATCGAGGAGCGCAAGCCCGACCTCATCGTCACCTACCGGCACCTTCATTCGGAGGCATGGCAGTG
>CAYUNL010000297.1:0-225 GCA_964446055.1 uncultured Alphaproteobacteria bacterium
GGCTGTCTATCCGAACCACGCGGCGGTGATCCATGGCAATAAGCGCTTCACCTGGGCCGAGACATACGAGCGCTGCCGGCGTCTCGCCGGGGCGCTCTCAAAACGCGGCATCGGGACCGGCGACGTCGTCGCCGTAATGGCGTCGAATACACCGGAGCTGTACGAGGCCCATTTTGGGGTGCCGATGACGGGCGCCGCCCTGAACGCCTTCAACGTGCGCCTCGA
>CAYUNL010000297.1:243-3419 GCA_964446055.1 uncultured Alphaproteobacteria bacterium
GGCGAGGCCAAGGCGTTGATCACGGACACCGAGTTCTCCCCCACGATCAAGGCCGCGCTGGAAAAGCTCGGCACTTCGCTACTGGTGATCGACATCGTCGACGCCCTGGCCAATACCTCGGCCGGCGGCGGCGAACGCCTTGGGGAAACGGACTACGAGTCCTTCCTCGCCGAAGGAGATGCCGAATTCGACTGGCGGCTTCCAGCCGACGAATGGCAGGCGATCTCACTGAACTACACGTCCGGAACCACGGGCAACCCGAAGGGGGTGGTCTACCATCACCGCGGCGCCCATCTGAATGCGATAAGCAACGTGCTCGCCTGGAACATGCGCCACCACCCGGTCTATCTGTGGACTCTGCCCATGTTCCACTGCAACGGATGGTGCTTCCCCTGGAGCCTGGCGGCGATGGCGGGGACCAGCGTGTGTCTGCGCAAGGTAGCAGCCGCCGATATCTACGCGTCCATCGCCGACCACGGGATAACCCATTTGTGCGGCGCCCCGATCGTGCTCAACCTCGTCGTCAATGCCAAGGATGGCGAACGGCGCGAATTCGATCACACGGTCAACGTCATGACCGCCGGGGCATCTCCCCCCGCGGCGACTCTCGAAGCATTGCAGGGAATAGGGTTCGATGTCACCCACGTCTACGGCCTGACCGAGACCTACGGCCCGGCCGTGGTCTGTGCGTGGCGCGATGAGTGGAGCGAGCGACCGCTCGCCGAGCAGGCGGCCCTGAAGGCTCGCCAGGGCGTACGCTATCACGCGCTGCACGGCCTCAGCGTGATGGATCCTGAAACCATGTCGCCCCTGCCCGCCGACGGAGTAACCATGGGCGAGGTCATGTTCCGCGGCAACATCGTCATGAAGGGTTATCTGAAGAACCCGACGGCCAGTGATGAGGCCTTCGCCGGGGACTGGTTCCATTCGGGAGACCTGGGCGTCCTCCACCCGGACGGCTACATCGAGCTAAAGGACCGGTCCAAGGACATCATCATCTCGGGCGGCGAGAACATCTCGTCGATTGAGGTCGAGGGCGCCCTTTACAGGCACGCCGCGGTGCTGGCGGCCGCCGTGGTGGCAAAGCCGGACGAGACGTGGGGCGAGACGCCCTGCGCGTTCATCGAGCTCAAGGATTCGGTGAAGCCGCCGACGGAAGAGGAGATCATCGAATTCTGCCGCGACAACATGGCGCATTTCAAGTGTCCGCGGCACGTGGTTTTCGGGACACTGCCCAAGACCTCGACGGGAAAAATCCAGAAGTTCAAGCTGCGCGAGATGGCGCCGCGGATTTGATTGGGGTTCGCTCGGCTCGGGGCACGGTTCACGCGACCGGGATGAGGATATCCTGAAGGGGTGCGCCTTGCTGGCACCCATAGGTGTCGGTGTCCCGGATCGAGCCCGAGACGGTTGGCCGGACGATGGTCGCCTTGAACGCCATCGCCTGGTCGAAGAACTCGGCGTCGAGGACATCCTTCTTAGGTATGTGGAACAAGTCGGCAATCACCGCCGCCGTAAGCCTGCCCGAGCGTTTGACCGCCTCGTAACTCTCGCGATCCCCGCAAATGACGTCCATCGTCAGTTCGAAGGGACCCGAATTCTTGCTCCTGACGACTTTCGCTATCTCGCCCAACTTCTTCGTGTTCGTGGCCATGGCAGTTATCCAATTGTCCGCATTTCGACCGGGAACATATCCAAGGGATCACCGACCTCCACTAGGTGATGCACGGTGAACTCGTAGACCGGCCCGCAGGGGATATCCGACGGCGCCACCGGAAACGCGATGTTGGCCCCCGTCGCCAGTATGCCTTCGTAGTAATAGTGCTGGAGAGAAGCGCGGGCGTAACCACAGATCGTATCCGCGACCTCCTGGGTCTCTCCGACCACGTCGAGAAGCAAGCCCACCTCGTGGCCCGTAATTTCGGGCGTCGGTTCCGCCGCGCCCATCACGCCGTCCCGGCCATAGATGACGAACCGCAAGGAATAGGGTTGCCCGTCGTTTGATGCGAAGAATTTCCGGGTCTTAGTCTCCACCGCCTCTAAGGTCTCGTCCAGACGGCGAAGCGCGATCGGGTCGCGGATGCCGCCGATGACCATCGTCCGAAAGCCAACGCGGCCGGCACCTTCGAGTTTCACGTGGACCGGCCGTTCCTCGATGTAGCGGCTTCCAGACACCATGACGCGGCGCTCGTCGACGGCTTCGAATCGGCAGTTGGACACGTCCAACACATGGCCAGGGCCGACGCTCCGAGAAGGGTGGCTGCGCTCGTAGAGCGAATGGGCGGCGATCGTCAGCGGCGTGCACGACCGTTCGGGGCTCACGGGTTCGATGATAAAATGGCCGTCTTCGATGCTCCCCATCAGACAGTCGGAGGCGCTTCCAGGCTGCGCCGCCATGGCGCCGCATTCGAGCAGCTCTCCCATATGCCAAGCCAGTCCGGGGTCGGACCCGTGTCGGATGGCCGGGGCGGCGAAGATGGCGGCGTCGCAGGCACGGCCCGCGAGCACGAGATTCGCACCTTGATCCAAAGCGCTGATGATCGGCTCCGCCCCCATCTGCCCGACCACGCGGATGGTCCGATCCAGGGTCTCGTCGTCGAGCGGCGGCACGGGGCCGAGTGGGGCGACTATTCCGGCGGCCACACTTTCTTTCAACGCGTCGATCTGGACTTCCGCGTGAATCAAGGCGACCCGCAAGCCGATCTCTTCCTTTTCGGCAACCTCGCGAACGATATCCCAAGTCCATTCGAGATGAGTATCCGCGCCGGCGCCGCCGGCCGAGCCGATGACGATCGGGATGCCCTTTTCCGTACCGGCCCGGATCAGGAGGCGGAGGTCTCTCGCCGTGGTGTCGCGGCTCACGTCGGCGACGCCGCCGCCCAGCTTCTGGGGCCCGTCGTCGGTGGAGCCCGCATCGCAGCCGAGCATGTCGGGCGCCGATTCGAGGCCGCGCGAGAGTGAGTCCTCGTGGATTCCGTAGCCGAGCATCCCGATCGCCGAAAGACACCGATAATCTGGAATCATCACTGCCGCTCCCAGCCGACCCGACGGCGCGATTTGAGGTGACCTTTATCACGCGTTTCGAGACGCCCTTGCGACCCTTATCACAAATTCCCGCGCCACGCCAGTGTCTGCGCAGAGGCTGGCGTGGCGCGGGAATCTTAAAGCACATTGCA
>CAYUNL010000298.1:0-3413 GCA_964446055.1 uncultured Alphaproteobacteria bacterium
GTGGACCGCACTCGAAAAACGGGTTATGCGGGGCGCCGTCCTGGCGCAGGGCGAAACGGGGGCGGCGCTGAACGTACACCCCGGACGACACCCGAACCAGCCGCACGAGGTCGTGGCGTTGGTACGCGAGGCCGGGGGCGACGTAGAACGGACCATCATCAGCCACATCGACCGCACCATCTTCGACGAGGAGCGATTGCTGCGCCTGGCCGACTGCGGCTGTGTCATCGAGTACGACTTCTTCGGCTGGGAAAGCACCTACTATCCGCTGGCACGCGTGGATCTACCAAATGACGGTATGCGGCTCGCGCTCATCCGCACCTTGATCGACCACGGCCATCTGTCGCGGATCGTCATCTCCCACGATATCTGTACTAAAACACGACTGAGACGCTTCGGCGGCCACGGCTACGGGCACATCTTCGCCAACGTCGTTCCGCTAATGGAAAGCCGCGACTTCACAGATAACGAAATCCGCGCCCTGCTCGTCGATAATCCGCAGCGGTTGCTAACCATCGAATGAGTTGGCTCGGATCGTTGAGGCGACCTCCGAGGCTCGCGACCAGAAGAGAGGAAGCCCGCTCGCAGGAGCTTTGTGACCCCCAGTTGCACTCTCACTCGAGGAGATCACCTGATGAGCTATCCGAGGGACCTGGTCGGGTACGGTCGCACGCCGCCCGATCCGAAATGGCCGGGCGGCGCGCGCATCGCCGTGCAGTTCGTGATGAACTACGAGGAAGGGTCGGAGTACTCGATCCCCGACGGGGACGGAATTTCTGAGGGTCAGCTCGGTGAATCCGTCAGCACGGTGCCGCAGGGTCAACGCGACCTGGCGATGGAGTCCGTTTACGAATTCGGGAGTCGCGTCGGTTTCTGGAGGCTCTACCGCCTGTTCGCGGAGCGCGGCCTTCCGGCCACCGTTTTTGGCTGCGCCCTTGCGCTCGAACGCAATCCGGAGGCAGCGGCGGCAATGGTGGAGGCGCGCTACGACATCTGCTGTCACGGCTGGCGGTGGTGGAAGCACTGGCTGCTCAGCGAGGAAGAGGAGCGCGCCTCCATTCGCACCGCCGTCGCCTCGATCGAGAAGATGACGGGGCGCCGGCCCTTGGGCTGGTACTGTCGCTATGGACCGAGCGTGAACACGCGGCGACTGATCGTGGAAGAAGGCGGATTCCTTTACGATAGCGACGCTTACAACGACGAGCTTCCGTATTGGGTGACGATCGACGGCAAGCCGCACCTGGTCATTCCCTACACCAACGAGGTGAACGATTCGAAGTTCGCCAATCCGGCTGGGTTCAGCAGCGGTGAGGACTTCTTCACCTACTTGCGGGACACGTTCGATATGCTCTACCGCGAAGGCGAAACCCAGCCGAAGATGATGTCCATTGGCCTGCACATGCGCATCGCCGGCCGCCCTGGTCGCGCCGCCTCGCTGGCCCGCTTCCTCGATTACGTGCAGGAGCACGACAAGGTCTGGATCTGTCGGCGGGAGGACATCGCCCGCCATTGGCTGACGCATCACCCCTTCACCACATGAGAGAGGTTGCCATGCGGTCCATCATTCGCAACGGACGGGTTCTCGACACCAAGTCGTTGACCCTCATCGACGCCGACGTGTTGATCGAGGGCGACACCATCGCTGCCGTCGGCCCCCGTCTGGAAGCGCCGCCCGACGCCGAGCTGATCGACGCCAACGCTCGTATTGTCATCCCCGGCCTTGTCAACTGCCACACCCACGCGCACAACAACGTACTGCGCGGCGTGGTCGACAACTGGACCCTGGAGGACGCACGTAATTTCGGGCCGGCGGTGTTCGCCTTGCGCTCGCCGGAGGAGCACTACGTTTCGGCGGCAATTGGTGCGGTCGAGATGCTGAAGACCGGATGCACGGCGGCCTACGACATGTTCACCGCGATGCCGATGCTGAGCAACGAGGGCGTGGAGGCGGTCATTCGGGCCTACGAGGACGTGGGAATGCGCGCCGTGCTGGCACCTCAGGGTGGCGATCTCGTTTTCTATAGGGCGGTGCCGGGGCTGCTCGATCTCTTGCCGGACGATCTTAGAAAAACCGTGGACAGTCTGACGCCCGCGCCGACCCAAGGCATGCTCGAAGTTTTCGGGAACGCGATTCGGCGCTGGAACGGCACCGCCGATGGCCGCATTCAAATAGCCGTCGCGCCCGTGGTTCCTGGGGAGTGCTCCGATGCCTTTCTCGACGGCTGCGTCAGCTTCGTCCGCGAATTCGGCGTCGGTGTGCAGACCCATCTGGCAGAGACCAAGATGCAAGCCATGTATGGGATCGAACGCTGGGGCCGGCCGCTGGTGCGGCAGCTTGTCGACATCGGCATGGTGGGCCCCCGCTTCGTCGGCGGACACGGTGTCTGGTTGACGGACGACGAGATGGCCATCCTCGGTGATAGCGGATCCTCCGTCGTCCACAACCCGGCTAGCAACCTCAAGATCGGAAGCGGGATCGCGCCCGTGCGCGAATTTCTGGATCATGGCGTTACCGTGGGGCTGGGCACTGACGGCTCCATGAGTTCGGACAACCAGAACATGTTCGAGGCCATGCGCTTCGCTGGTTTGGTCAACAAGGTGCGCTTCGCGCATGATCCCGATCGCTGGATCGGAGCCCGCAGCGTGTGGCGGATGGCAACCACGGCGGCGGCGCGGGTTCTCGGACTGGGCGACCAGATTGGTGTTATCGAGCCGGGATACAAGGCTGACCTCGTCCTGTTACGGGCCGATTCTACTTTCCTGAGTCCGCTCAACGACATCGTCAACGCCCTGGTCTACTCGGAAACCGGGGCCGACGTGGACACGGTGCTGGTCGGCGGACGCCGGGTGGTCGTGGGCGGGTGGGTCCTGGGTGTAGACGAGAAGGATTTGTGCCGCCGCGCCCAAGTAGCCGCGGAGCGTGTCCGTGGCAACAACGCCGAGGCGTTTGCCCTCAGCGAGCGCCTACAGCCGTTCGTCAGAGCAGCCTGCCGTACCTGCGCTGCGGCGCCATTCCCGATCAACCGCTATGCGACGCCGACCTCCGACGGACCGTAATACCAAAGGTCACCGATAATGACCCCTAGAGACGGTCTACCAATGTTTTCGGCCTTAAACGTGCGCCGTGGCGATGCGGGGCGTTGTCGCGCCGATCAATACTCGTCGAACATCCGCTGGATTTCCTGCGAGTCCCCGGTGACGGTGAGGCCGAGCATGAGCAGGATGCGGGCCTTCTGCGGAGACAGGTTGTCAGCGGCTACGATGCCGTGCCGACGCAGGCTCTCTTGGGACAGGACGCGCCCGCCCAACGCGCGACTGCTCACGACGATCAGGACCCCTTTGCGTCGGGCGGCGGCAACAGCGTCGCGTTCACCGCCGGCTAATATGCCGGGCGGAAGCGACGCGCAGACAAT
>CAYUNL010000299.1:0-3410 GCA_964446055.1 uncultured Alphaproteobacteria bacterium
GCCCGCCCCATCAATCCGGCGCCGACCAGCCCGATTCGGATTTCCATCACCTGCGCCTCGCTCTATTTCCAAAGATCGTGCTCTCCAGTAGCTCGTGATACGCGCGCAGGATCTCGATCACACGCTCCGCCGACAGCCTCTCGGACAGACGGGTCAATCCGACGATATCGACGAACATCACCACGACCGGCTGTTCGCGCACCACCGCAAACGGTTCGTCTGAGCGCGCCAGAACGCTCGTCAATAGGCGCCCAGCCGGTTTACCGCTTCGCGGCCAGCGTGTTGAGGATCACAGCGATGACGATCACGGCGCCGAAGAACATGTCCATATAGAAGGCCGGCGCCCGCGCCAAAAAAAGCACATCGCGCACCACGGCGACCATGCAGGCGCCGAGAAGGATTCCGATCACGTTGCCGCGCCCGCCGGTCAGGAACAGCCCGCCGACCACGCATACCGCGATCGCTTGTAGCTCGAGGCCGGCCAGCACCTGCTGCGTCACCGCCTGGACGTCGGTAGTGTCGATGATGCCCGCGATCGTGGCCCCGAACGCGGACAACATGAACGCGGTGATCTTGACGCGGTCGACGTTAATGCCGACCGCGACGGCCGCCTCGCGGTTGCCGCCGACGGCGAAGAAGTGATTGCCCAGACGATGGCGGTGCAAAAGAAGATACGCGAGCACGGCGAAGAGCACGAGCCACAGGAACTGGGCCCGAAAGATGCCGAGCTTTCCGATGAACATGTCCTGAAAGAGCTGGCCCGGGAAGAAATTGATGGGGCGGGCCTCTGACACGAAAAGCAGAATGCCGCGAATGACGAACATGGTGCCGAGAGTTGTTATGAACGATGGGATCTTCAATTGCGTCGTGATCAGCCCGTTCACCAGGCCGATGATCAGCCCGACGACGATCGCCAAAACAACAGCCAGCGCCAGCGGCCAGCCATTCGTGTACTGCTGCACCATCAGAAACGACGTGAGCTGAAAGGTGGAAGCGACCGAAATGTCGAACTCGCCGGCGATCATCAGGATCCCGACCCCCAGAGCCAAGAATCCCAAGAGAGGGATCGACTTAAGGACCACGACGATGTTGGGGCGGATCAAGAATCGGAAATCGTCGGGATAGATGAGGGAGACGACGGAGCAGAGGACCAAGCCGGTAAACAAGACGATGGCGATGTTTCCAGCGGGATGGCGGCGCAGCCGCTCCCAAGCGCCCGCCTCGCGCGCGCCGGCGACGGCCGCATCGGGTGACAGCGACGTCATGGCCCTAGCCCCGCCGCGCCATCCAAGCGTTCATCGCCACCGCGGTGATGACGATGGCGCCAACGAACGCCTGGAAGTAGAAGCCGGGCGCGCGAATCAAAAGCAGAATGTCGTTGACCAGGTAGATGAAAGCGGCGCCGACGATGATGCCCAGTATCGATCCGCGGCCGCCGAAAAGGAAGAGCCCGCCCACGACGCATACGGCGATCGCCTGCAGCTCCAGGTTACGGCCTTGGGTCAAGGAAACCGCGTTGGTCCGCGTGGCGCTGAAGAGGCCCGCGACCACGGCGAGCACCGAGCACATGACAAAGGCGATGAGCTTCACTCGATTGACGTTGATGCCGATCGAGATCGCGGCCGCTTTGTTGCCGCCGACAGCGTACATGTGGTTGCCGAAGCGATGGCGGTTGAGGAGGATATACGCCGCGAACGCGAAGCCGATGAGCCACAGGAACTGGGCCTGAATCCAGCCGATCTCGCCGGTCAGAACCCTCTCCATCACATTGCCCGGGTTGAAGACCTCGGAGGCGTGGCCGGACACGAAACGGGTGACGCCGCGTAGAAAGAGCAGCATGCCGAGCGTTGCGATAAACGATGGAATCCCGAACCTCAGGGTGACCATCCCGTTGACCAAACCGACCACCAGCCCAATACCGAGCGCTAACGCGACGGCGAGCGCGATCGGCCAGCCCTCGGAGAAGGCGAGGGCTGTCGCCATCGGCGCCAGCGTGTAGACCGACCCGACCGACAGGTCGAACTCGCCGGAAATCATCAGCAGGCCGACGCCCAGTCCGAGCACCCCCAAAAGAGGGATCGCACGAAGGTTGACGACGACGTTTTCCCTGCTGAGAAACGCGAAGTCGTCAGGGTAGGCGAGCCCGAAAACGACACACGCGACGAGCGCCACGACATAAAGGCCGGAAACGGGACCAGCCGGGTGGCGCGCGAGCCTCTCCAAGGCGGTCCGCTCCCGACGGTGCGCCACGGATGCCGTGACGCTAGTCCCAGAATCCAGCGCGCTCATTGCACGGTTTCTCGACGGTGAGCCAAGCGAAGACTGTGGCGCGACCACCTACCAGATGGCCGCGCCACTGCCGATGTTATCGAGCGACAACCAACCTAGCGATAGGTCCCCGCAAGCTTCTGGACGAAGGCACCGTTTTCCGCATCGACGACCGCCAGACCGGTGTTGAAGTTGGCCGGCGCAAGCCCATAGCGCTTGAAGTTGGTGAGGAACAGGATCGGCAGGAAGCCCTGGTAATAGGGCTGCTGATCGATCACCGCCGTCGTCTTGCCGGACATGATGTTGTTCATGATCGGCTCGTTGATGTCGAAGCCGCCGTTCGGCAGGCCCTCCCTGCCGGCCTCTTCCGCCGCCTGCGGCGCCACCGCCGCGGGCGTACCGCCCAAGCTGATAATGGCATCGGTCTCGGGATGGCCGATGAGATACTCGGCGATCGCCGTCCGGGCCGGCCCCAACGGTACGCCGGTGCCGAACATCTCGGAGGTCACGCCGATCTCATCCAACGCCCTCTGCACCCCTTCGTGACGCGCAAAGGCATAGCTCCAGTCCGGGATCTCGACCGGCGCCGCGACATGATCGCCCGCTTTCAGTCCCCAACGCTCCATCAGGATCTTGGTGATCTTATAGCCCGATTCCTGAAAGTCCTGCCCGACATACGACAGGGTCTCGGTCTTCGCCGCATTCGCCGGGTCGTCGTTGAACAGGACGACCCCAAAGCCCTCGGCGCGGGCCTTGGCGATGATATCGATGAACGCGTTATCCACCGAGACCAAGAAGGCGAGGCCGTCGACCTTGTTGGCCATCGCGGTCTCGATGATGTTGAGCTGCTTCACGACGTCGCCCTCGGAGTACTGGACGTCGACGTTGACGCCCAACATTTCGGACGCTTCCTTCACGCCGGTTAGCGCCGGCTCCCAGAAGATGTTCCCGGGCGAATCGTAAATGATGAACGTGATGTCGACCTCGTCGTTGTCCATCCGGGCGATGCTGGGCTGTGAAAGCACCAAGGCCAGCAACCCCGCCGCGGCCGCGAAAACTGCGCTGCGCAAGAATTTCATGATTTGTTCCCCCCCTAAGGACCAGCGGTATTGTCCATGAAAACACTACCATGCGTAACAGAG
>CAYUNL010000300.1:0-3406 GCA_964446055.1 uncultured Alphaproteobacteria bacterium
TCGATCACGCCGCCCGCGAACTTGGTCTCGACCCGGTCGAGTTGAGGCGCCGCAACCTCATTCCCCCTGACAAGATCCCGTACAAGACGGCGCTCCGCGACACCTACGACTCAGGTGAGTTCGAGCGCAACATGGACGATGCGCTTACCCGGGCCGAGCACGTGGGCTTCGCCGGTCGGCGCGCCGATTCGCAAGCCCGCGGTCGCCTGCGCGGAATCGGCATGGCCTACTACATGGAGGCCACCGAGGGCCTGCCCGAGGACAGCGCCAACATTGCGCTCACCGCCGAAGGCCGGGTGACGGTGCTGACCGGCACCAAGGGCACCGCACGACCTTTGCCCAGATCGTCGCCGATTACCTCGAGGTTCCCTTCGATTCGATCGCCATCGTCCAGGGCGACACCGATCGTATCCCCGAGGGGCCGGGCACCGGCGGCTCGCGCAGCGTGATCTTCGGTGGCGCCGCGATGGCGGACGCGGCGAAGAACGTCATCGAGCAGGGCAGGGGCCTCGCGGCCGAGATGCTCGAAGCGGCGGCGGCCGACATCGGGTACGCCGACGGCCAGTTCACGATCCGCGGTACCGACCGCCGGGTCGGCCTCTTCGCCGTGGCCGCCGAGGGTGGCGGCCTCGCCGCGGATGGTCACTTCAAGCCCGAGGTTAGCCGCTCATTTCCCAATGGCTGTCACGTCTGTGAGGTCGAGGTCGATCCCGAGACCGGTACCGTCGATATCGTTCGCTATACCGTGGTTGACGATTTCGGCAGGGTCGTCAATCCGCTCCTGGTCGCCGGGCAGGTCCACGGCGGTACGGTCGCCGGCATCGGCCAGGCGCTGTGCGAGCACACGGTCTTTGACGAGGCAGGCCAGCTTCTCACCGGCTCGTACGTAGACTATTGCATGCCGCGCGCCGACGACGTGCCCTCGTTCGATTTCTCCTACAACGAGATTCTCTGCCGCACCAACCCCTTGGGCGTAAAGGGGTGCGGCGAGGCCGGCACCATGGGCGGCGTGCCCTCGGTGGTCAACGCTACCCTCGACGCACTCACCCCGCTCGGCGTCAGCGACATCGAAATGCCGCTCACCCCCCACCGCGTCTGGCAAACCATCCAGAACGCGAAAGCCTAGACGGGTGCAGATTCTGCCGACTCGCCGATCCGCTCGGCGGTTGGGGAGGACCTTCGCCGGAGCCGCGTTCGCTACGTAGAAACTAAAGTCTGTTTTAGACGCTTGTGCCCTCCCGCCCTCGACATCGGCAACGGCCTGGGCGGTGGCACATCTATTGCTTGCCTCGTTAACGTATTGCCAACCATGCGCGTTCGCGGCTGCCGCGGCGGGCCGCAACCGGGGAGCGACATGCAGTCCGAGCAGCTTTCCGATCTCGACGTAGAACCCTCGCCCGCCGCCCGCAAGCGCGAAGCGGTGGCGCCCGCGGTGCGACCGTCGAAATTCTTCGGAATTGAAGAGATAGGCTTCTACGGCCTCAAGGATCAAGACGAAGTCGTCGAGCTAGGGAAGGCGCTCGAAACGCTCTCACGCTTGTACGGTAATGGCTGCTTCGTTGCCGACATGATGTGCTCTTTCGGAAAGTCCCTTTCGTTCGGCCGCGACACCGAGTTCGTGGACGCGGTCAATCGCCACGATGTTTCGGGGCACGATAAGATCTACGTTTGGCGCCTTCACACGCTGGTTTGGGCGGCCCGTTCCGCACTCAATCTGCCCGGTGATTTCGTCGAATGCGGCGTATTCATGGGCTACTCGGCCCGCGTCATCGTGGACGTTCTCGATTTTCAGCGCCGGGACAAGTCCTTCTACCTCTACGACTCGTTCGAAGGCTTGTCCGAGGAATACTCATCCGAGCTCGAGCGCGCGATCGCTCCCCATGTCGAGTTTTCCCATCCCGACCTTCACCGGGCGGTGGAAGATCGGTTCTCGCTTTTCGAGAATGTCCACGTCATCAAGGGCGTCGTTCCCGATATTCTCGACGAGTCCGCTCCCCACGGAATCGCCCTCCTCCATCTCGACATGAATGCGGCACGGGCCGAGGTCGCGGCGCTCGAAACGCTGTTCGACCGGGTCGTGCCCGGCGGCCATATCGTGTTCGACGATTTCGGCAGGTCCAACCTGCCCTTACTCTATGCCGAGGAAACCGCGTGGATGAAGGCGCGCGGGTACGACATTCTCGAACTGCCCACCGGCCAAGGTCTCGTCATAAAGCGCTGAGCGCGCGAGCAAGCACGCCTTCAGTGCGCGCCACCGCCTACGGCGGCGTGCTCGTCGATCAGGTGGCCGGTGGTGAAGCGCTCGAGGCGGAAGGGTGCGATGGCCGGATGCAGGTCGCCGGTGGCGATGGTGTGGGCCAGCGCGAAGCCGGTTCCGGGGCTCGCCTTGAAGCCGCTCATGCCCCAACCGCAGTCCACATAAAGACCGGGCACCGGCGTCGGCCCGATGATCGGGCTCGAATCGGTGCAGATATCGACCATACCGGCCCACTGGCGCATCATTCGCAGGCGGCTGAAGATCGGAAACAGTGCCTGCAGGCCGGCCAGCTGGTCCTCGACGATCGAAATCCCGCCACGCTGCGCATAGGAGTTGTACTCGTCATAGCCGGCCCCGACCAGAATCTCCCCCTTGTCGGTCTGGCTCACGTAGACGTGCCTGACTTGCACGAACACCATCGTGTTCAGGACCGGCTTGATCGGCTCCGACACCAGCGCCTGCAAAGGGTGCGTCTCGATCGGCAAACGCAGCCCCGCCATCGCCGCCAACGCGCTCGAATGTCCTGCCACGCAGATCGCCACCTTGCCCGCCTTGATGGCGCCGCGCGTGGTTTCGATCCCGGTGATGCCCCCTTGCCCCCGACGGAGCCCGGTGACCTCGCAGTTCTGGATGATGTCAACGCCCCGGGCGTCGGCGGCGCGTGCGAACCCCCACGCCATCGCGTCGTGGCGCGCGGTGCCGCCGCGCCGCTGCAACAGGCCGCCGAGGATTGGATGGCGCGCGCCCGGGCTCATGTCCAAGATGGGGCACCAGGCCTTGACCCCGGCCGGGCTAAGGACTTCGACGTCGATTCCTGCAAGCTCAATTGCTGCGGCGCGGCGCCTCATCTCGTTCATGCCGCCGCGGTCCTGGACCACCGCAAGAACGCCGCGCTGGCTGAACATGGTGTTGAAATTGAGCTCCTGGCTCAGCCGCTCCCAGATCTTGAGTGAGAGCTCGTAGATGCCCGCGCTCTCCTCAAAGAGGTAGGCGGAGCGGATAACGGTGGTGTTGCGCCCGGTGTTGCCACCGCCGAGCCAGCCCTTCTCGATCACCGCGACGTTGGTGATACCGTGCTCTTTGGCAAGGTAATAGGCGGTCGCGAGCCCGTGACCTCCACCCCCGATGATAACGACGTCATAGGCCTTT
>CAYUNL010000301.1:0-3395 GCA_964446055.1 uncultured Alphaproteobacteria bacterium
CTGAATGACGTTGAGGCCGATGCCGCCGAGCCCGAACACCACGCAGTTGGCGCCGGGCTCGACCTTGGCCGTGTTCATCACCGCGCCCAAGCCCGTGGTCACGCCGCAGCCGATATAGCAGACCTTGTCGAAGGGTGCGTCCGAGCGGATCTTGGCCAGCGCAATCTCGGGCAGGACGGTGTAGTTGGCGAAGGTCGAGGTGCCCATGAAGTGGTAGAGCACCTCGGAGCCCAGCGAGAAGCGGCTCGAGCCGTCGGGCATCACGCCCTGGCCCTGGGTCACGCGAATCGCCTGACAGAGGTTGGTCTTGCCCGAGGTGCAGTACTCGCACTGGCGGCACTCGGGGGTGTAGAGCGGGATGACGTGGTCGCCGGCGGCGAGGGAGCTGACGCCGGCCCCGGTCTCGACGACGACACCGGCGCCTTCGTGGCCGAGGATCGAGGGGAACAGGCCCTCGGGGTCGTCGCCGGAAAGCGTGAAGGCGTCGGTGTGGCAGATGCCCGTGGCCTTGATTTCGACCAGTACTTCGCCCTCGCGCGGACCCTCGAGGTTGACGGTTTCGATGGTCAGGGGCTCGCCGGCCTTGTGGGCCACCGCGGCGCGCACTTCCATTTGCTGTCCTCCCTCTTTACGCTCGCCCGAGGAGCGATGTTGCGCGAACACTAGCGGCGGCGCCCGAGAGGGTCAATCCGGTGGACAGCGTCAGAGACCAAATGCTTGGCGGCCCGCTTGACCAGGCGCTGGCGGCGATCGGCGGGGGCGATTCGCCGCCGCGGAACGAGGTGCTGGCGGTGCTCAAGGCGGCGCTTAGAGACGACCGCACCGCGGCGCAACGGCGGTTCGAGGGCGGCGCCGCCGGGCTCGACACCGCGCACCACGCGGCGCTTGCCATGGACGCGATGGTGCGCTCGGTACTGGAGTTTACCTGCGGGCGCGTCTACCGCGCCTCTAATCCCACCGCCGGCGAGCGGCTGAGCGCGGTCGCGGTCGGCGGCTACGGCCGTGGCGAGCTGGCGCCGCACTCGGACGTGGATCTGTTGTTCGTGCACCCCTATAAGCTGACCCCGTGGGGCGAGCAGGTGATCGAATACGTGCTCTACATGTTGTGGGATTTGGGGCTCAAGGTCGGCAACGCCACGCGCTCGGTGGACGAGTGTATCCGGCTTGCCAAGCGCGACGTCACGATCGCCACCGCGATCCTGGAATCACGTCGGGTGTGGGGCGATGACGACCTATACGCCGATCTCCGCCGCCGCTTCGCCGCCGAGATGATGGCGCGCGGCGGCCCCCGGTTCGTCGAGGCCAAGCTCGCCGAGCGCGACGCACGCCACCACCGATTTGGCGATTCGCGCTATGTCGTCGAGCCCAACGTCAAAGAGGGCAAGGGCGGGCTTCGCGATCTGCACACGCTCTATTGGATCGGCAAGTTCCTGTTCGCCATCGACGAGGTCCCGGCGCTGGTCTCGCACGGCGTGTTGAGCCCGGCCGAGTTCAGAACCTTCGCCAAGGCCGAGGCCTTCCTGTGGACGGTCCGCGCTCACCTGCACACTTTGAGCGGCCGGGCCGAGGAGCGGCTGACCCTTGACGTGCAGCCCGAGATCGGGCGCCGGCTCAACTACACCGACCGCCCCGGCTCGCTGGGCGTCGAGCGCTTCATGAAGCACTATTTCCTGATCGCCAAGGACGTCGGCGATCTCACTCGAATCTTTTGCTCGGCGCTCGAGGAGAGCCAGCGGCGCAAGCCCAAACGCGGCCTCCTTGGCCGGCGTCCGCGACGGCGCGAGATCACCGGCTTCATCGCCGAGGGCGGGCGCCTCGACGTGGCCGACGGGGGCACTTTCCGCGAGGCACCGATCGAGATGTTGCGGCTGTTCCACCTCGCCGACCGCAACGGGCTGGATATCCACCCCCACGCGCTTCGCCTGATCACGCGCAGTCTGGGCATGATCGACCGGCGGCTGCGCGCCGATGCGCAAGCCAATCAGCTGTTCGTCGAGATTCTGTGTTCGGAACACGACCCCGAGACCGCGCTGCGGCGGATGAACGAGGCCGGCGTCTTCGGCCGCTTCGTCCCCGACTTCGGCCGCGTGGTCGCGCAGATGCAGTACGACATGTACCACGTCTACACCGTCGACGAGCACGCCATTCGCGCGGTCGGCAACCTTGCCGCGATGGAGCGCGGCGAGCGCGCCGAGGACCATCCGCTGGCCAGCGATCTGGTGAAGAAAGTGGTCTCGCGCCGCGCGCTCTACCTGGCGATGTTGCTGCACGACATCGGCAAGGGCCGGGGCGAGGATCACTCGGACTACGGCGCCCGCGTCGCGGCCAAGCTTGGCCCGCGCATGGGCTTCAGCGTCGAGGAGACCGATGCCGTCGGTTGGCTGGTGCAGCATCATCTGTTGATGAGCGAAACCGCGTTCCGGCGCGATATCGCCGATCCCAAGACGGTCGCGGACTTCGTCGCCCTGGTGCGGAGCCCGGAACGGCTGCGCATGCTTTTGGTGCTCACCGAGGCCGATATCAGCGCCGTGGGGCCCGGCGTGTGGAACGGCTGGAAGCGCCAGCTGTTGCACGATCTTTACGCCGCCGCCGAAGAGGTGCTGCTGGGCGGGTTGGCCGAGGAAGGCAGAGACCAGCGGGTGGCCGCGGCCAAGCACGCGCTCGGCGTGCGGCTCGCCGATTGGCCGGCGGCCGAGCTCGCGGCCCATCTTGCGCGTTGTGGCGATTCGTATTGGCTCTCGACCGACGCCGAGGGCCACGCCCGGCACGCCTACCTTATCCGCCGCGCCGGCCAAGCGGGCAAGGCGCTCGCGGTCGACAGCCGCATCGATCATTTTCGCGCCGCCACCGCGCTCACCGTCTATGCCGCCGACCGGCCCGGCCTGTTCGCGCGCGTCGCCGGCGCCATGGCGAGCGTCGGCGCCAGCATCCTCGACGCCAAGATCTTCACCACCGCCGACGGCATGGCGCTCGACACCTTTTCGGTCCAGGAAGAGGGCGCCGGAGCGCTGGCCGGCGAGGACAAGCTGGCGCGGCTCAAACGTGCGATCGAAGACGCGGTGGCCGGCGAGGCGATGCCGGAGCCGCCCCAGACCCCGCGCAGCGCGCGGGCGCGCCGTCTTGCCGCCTTCGTCGTCGAGCCCCAGGTATCGATCGACAACCGGGCGAGCGAGGGCTTCACCGTAATCGAGGTGGAGGGGCGGGACCGGCCCGCGCTGCTCTACGATCTCACCCGCGCGCTCGGCCGCTTTCAGCTTTCGATCTCGAGCGCCCACATCGCCACCTTCGGCGAGCGCGCGGTGGACGTCTTTTATGTCACCAACCGCAAGGGCGCCAAGATCACGCGCAGCGATTCCCTGAAACGCATTCGCGGCCGGCTGATGGAGGCTCTGCGC
>CAYUNL010000302.1:0-3386 GCA_964446055.1 uncultured Alphaproteobacteria bacterium
GCGCTCGTATTCCACGCGCCCGAACCCGGAGTGAGGGTCGACGCCGACCACGACCGCCTCATACAAGTGCTCACCAACCTGGTCTCAAATACCGCCAAGTACTCCCCGCCCGGCGACGCGGTCACAGTTTCGATTGGCGGCGAGGGCGATCTCGTGCGCGTCACGGTGGCGGACAACGGACCCGGAATCCCCGAAGTATTCCGAGCACGAATCTTCTCCAAATTCGGGCAGGCGGATTCCTCGGATAGCCGCGCCAAGGGTGGTACGGGGCTTGGCCTGCACATCTGCCGTACCATCGTCGAAAGAATAGGCGGTACCATCTTCCCCTTGACATAGGAACTGCCCCACGTTAGAACAAATAAAGAACAAACAAATAGGAAACACCCAGGGTATGCCTAGCATCCCCATACGCCTGCGCCCGCGGCAGCGTAAGGCCGCGCTCCTCGATACTCTGCGCGCCCGCATCGGCGCCATCGAGCACCGTGGGTCTGGAATCGGCGGCGTCTTGCCCTTCGGCGTCGAGGAGATCGACGCCGCACTGCCCTGGGGCGGATTGCCGCTCGGGGGGCTGCACGAGGTGATGGGAGGGGCCGACGGCGCCGCTGACGCGTTTTGTGTCGCCGTACTCGGGCGCCTGTGCGCCAATGGCGAAGAAAACGGCCGCGGGGTGGCGCTGTGGTGCCTGGGGCCGGCGCTTTTCGAGACGGGCAGTCTTTACGGTCCCGGCGTGGCCGCTGGCGGGCTCGATCCCGACCGCCTCGTCGTGGCGCGCGGCTGTCGCGAGACCGATGTCTTGTGGGCGATGGAAGAAGGGCTGCGCTGCGTCCGCCTAGCCGCGGTACTGGGCGAGGTGCGCGCCCCTGGCCTTACCGCAAGCCGCCGCCTGCAGCTCGCCGCCGAGACCACGTGTACGACCGCCTTTTTGCTGCGTCGCGGGCGAGCGGGCACAGGCCCCACGGCGGCGCTAACCCGCTGGCGGCTTTCTTCCGTGCCCAGCGTCTCGGGACATCGCGTGCGCTGGCGGGCCGAGCTAATGCGTTGCCGCGGCGGACGATGCGGCGAATGGACGATCGAGTGGAACGATGAAACGGGTAATCTCACTGTGGTTTCCGGCCTTCGCAACGGACCGGCTATGCCGCAGCGAGCCGGCGTGGCGCGCTAAACCGCTGGCGACGGTACATGCCTGCCAGGGCGGGGTGAGGATAGCCGCCGCCAACGGGCTCGCGCAATCGAGCGGCATCGCACCCGACATGCAGCTTGCCGATGCGCGGGCGCTGGTGCCGAGCTTGAAGGTCGTCGAGGCCGACCCCGGCGGCGATGCGCGAGCGCTGACCTCGCTCGCCTCGTGGTGCGAGCGCTACACCCCCTGGACCACCGCCGAGGGGACGGACGGCATCGTGTGCGACGTTACCGGGTGCGCGCATCTGTTCGGCGGCGAGGCCGCGCTGGTCGAGGAGATGACCGCGCGCCTGGCCGGGCTTGACTACACCGCTCGTGCCGGGCTCGCCGATACCCCGGGCGCGGCCTGGGCGGCGGCCCGTTTCATGGGCGGGGCAGCGATCATCGCGCCGGGCGGTGCGCGCGAGACCCTGGCGGCATTGTCGGTCGCCGCCCTACGCCTTGCGGCCGACACCACGCTGGGGCTCGAACGTGTGGGTCTCGGCCGTATCGGCGAGCTGGTGGGACTCGCGCGCGCCCCCTTGGCCGCCCGCTTCGGCGCCCGCCTCATCGAGCGGCTTGACCAGGCGCTGGGGCTTGCCGCCGAGCCGGTCTCGCCGCGTCGACCGGTGCCGCGCTGGCGCACCCGGCTTTCCTTTCCCGAGCCGGTGGGCCGCGCCGAAGACATCGGCGCCGCCACGCGGCGATTGGTCGAGCGTCTATGCACCCGGCTTGGCACCAGTCATCGCGGCGCCCGCCGGCTCGAACTCGCCCTTTATCTCGTCGATGGCGCACGCCGCACTTGCGCCATCGGCACCAGCCGCCCGGTGCGCGAGCCCGATCACCTGATGAAGCTGTTCGCCGAGCCCCTGGCCGAGATTGAGGCTGGCTTCGGGATCGAGGTGATGGTGCTGTCGGCGCTGAGGACCGAGCCTCTGGCAGGGGCCCAGCTTACAATCCCAGGAGCACGCCCGACCACCGAGAACCGCGAGCTCGAGGCGGCGCTCGGGCTTCTCGTCGACCGGCTGAGCGGCCGCCTGGGATCGGGCAACGTTACCCGCGTCGCCGCGCGCGAAAGCCACCTCCCGGAACGCGCTGCCGTCGCCGTGCCCGCGCTTGCGCCGATGGCCGCGGCCGCCATCTGGCCCGAGGAGCCCGGACGGCCCTTACGCCTGTTCGAGCGGCCGCAGCCGGTCGAGGCGGTAGCGCCGCTGCCCGACGGCCCCCCAGTCTTGTTCCGCTGGCATCGCGTCCTCCACCGGGTGCGGCGTGCCGAGGGGCCCGAGCGCATCGCTCCGGAATGGTGGCGCGAGGATGCCCGCGGCACCGAGAGCCACGATTACTACCGCATCGAGGATTCAAACGGCGGTCGCTACTGGCTCTACCGCGACGGCCTCTACCAGCCCCCCCGCCCCCAAGCCCGGCCGCCATGCTGGTTCGTGCACGGAATTTTCCCGTGAGAAACTCTCTTCCGAGTCCAATTGCCGCTTTCCGCGTCCGGTCATACCCATGACCGCCTATGCCGAGCTTCAAGTGACGACCAACTTCAGCTTCTTGCGCGGGGCCTCGCATCCCGGCGAGCTGGTCGAAATGGCGGCTGCGCTGGGGCACGGCGCCATCGCGGTCACCGACCGCAACACGCTGGCCGGCGTGGTGCGCGCGCACGTGGCGGCGAAGCGGGTCGGGATTCGGCTGGTGGTGGGGGTGCGGCTCGACCTCAGTGATCATGCGAGCCTGTTGTGCTTCCCCACCGATCGCGCCGCCTATGGCCGGCTGGCGCGGCTGTTGACGCTGGGTATGCGGCGCGCACCCAAGGGTGAATGCCACCTCGCCCGGGACGACGTGCTGGCGTACGCCGAGGGGCAGATCTTCGTCGTCCTGGCGCCGCCGCGGCCCGAGGCGGCGTTCGCCGCCGCGCTGACCGCTTTTGGTCAGGCGGCGCCGCGCGTCTATCTGGCGGCGAGCCACCTCTACCGCGGCGACGATGCCGAGCGTATCGCCGACCTCGCCACACTGGCCGCGGAGTGCGGCACGCCCCTGGTAGCGACCAATGACGTGCACGCCCACGCGTCCGCACGCCGGCCTTTACAGGACGTACTCACCTGTATCCGCGAGCACTGCACCCTCGAGGAGGCGGGATGGCGCCTGTTCGCCAACGCCGAGCGCCACCTCAAGCCGCCCGATGAGATGGCACGCCTGTTCGCGGGCCACGAAGATGCGCTGCGCCG
>CAYUNL010000303.1:0-1425 GCA_964446055.1 uncultured Alphaproteobacteria bacterium
TCGGCCTCGCCGTGGCCAATTCGCTGGCCGCCGTGCAGGCCGGCGCGCGCCAGGTGGAATGCACCATCAACGGCCTCGGCGAGCGCGCCGGCAACGCCGCCATGGAAGAGATCGTCATGGCACTCAGGACCCGCCAGGACATCATGCCCTACACCACCGGCATAAACACCCGCAACATTACCAAGGCCTCGCGTTTGGTTGCCACTATCACCGGTTTCGTGGTGCAGCCCAACAAAGCCATCGTCGGTGCCAACGCCTTCGCCCACGAATCGGGTATCCACCAGGACGGGGTCCTGAAGCACGCCGGGACCTACGAAATCATGACCCCGGAATCGGTGGGCCTAAAAAAGTCCACACTGGTGCTTGGCAAGCTCTCCGGGCGTCACGCCTTCAAGGAAAAGCTCAAGGACCTGGGCTATGCACTCGGCGACAACGCCGTGCAGGACGCCTTCAAGCGTTTCAAGGATTTGGCCGACAAGAAGAAGGAAATCTTCGACGAAGACATCATCGCCATCGTCGACGACGAAGTGGTGCGCACCAACGACCGCGTGCACCTGGTCGACCTGGAGATTTTGTGCGGCACCAAGCACCGGCCGCCCAAGGCCGAACTCAGCCTGGAGATCGACGGCCAGATAAAAAGCTGCAAGAGCACCGGAGATGGACCCGTGGATGCCGCCTTCAATTGCGTCAAGGAGCTCTTCCCCACCGAGGCGCGCCTGCAACTCTATCAAGTCCACGCGGTGACCGAGGGCACGGATGCCCAGGCCGAGGTGACAGTGCGCCTCGCCGAGGACGGCAAGACCGTCAACGGCCAGAGCGCCGACACCGACACCATGGTGGCCTCAGTGAAGGCTTATGTGAACGCCCTCAACAAGTTGCTGGTGAAACGCGAGAAATCGGCGCCGGCGGCGCTTTCGGCCTAGCCCTGGGGCCGTGGAATAGATGTATGATAGGTTGCCGGTGCCGGGAAAACCGATCTCCGGCACCGGTGCTTATCGATATGAATATGTGTGAGGCTTGATGTTTTCGAGACTGCTCGGTTTTCTTTCGGCGGACATGGCCATCGACCTGGGAACGGCCAATACCCTTGTCTATGTGAAGGGACGAGGGATCGTCCTCAACGAGCCCTCGGTCGTCGCCATCACCGAGATGCGCGGCAAGAAACAAGTGCTTGCCGTCGGCGAGGAAGCCAAACAAATGCTCGGCCGCACGCCGGGCAATATCACCGCGATTAGGCCGCTTCGCGATGGCGTCATCGCCGACTTCGAGGTGGCGGAGGAAATGATCAAGCATTTCATCCGCAAGGTCCACAATCGCAGGAGCTTCGCCAGCCCTCTGGTCATCATCTGCGTGCCCTCCGGATCGACGCCGGTTGAGCGCCGCGCCATCCAGGAGTCCGCCGAAAGCGCCGGCGCTCGGCGCGTC
>CAYUNL010000303.1:1435-3379 GCA_964446055.1 uncultured Alphaproteobacteria bacterium
ACTGCCGGTGACCGAGCCGACGGGCTCCATGGTTGTCGACATCGGCGGCGGCACCACCGAGGTGGCGGTGCTGTCGCTGGGTGGCATCGTCTATTCGCGCTCCGTGCGCATCGGTGGAAACAAGATGGACGAGGCGATCATCGGCTACATCCGCCGCAACCATAACCTCCTGGTCGGCGAGGCCAGCGCCGAGCGCATCAAGGAACACATCGGCTCCGCTTGCCCGCCCGAGGACGGCGAGGGACAGATCATGGACATCAAAGGCCGCGATCTGATGAACGGCGTACCCAAGGAACTCATCCTCAGCGAACGGCAGATCGCCGAAAGCCTGGCCGAGCCAGTCCGCGCCATCATCGAGGCGGTCAAGGTGGCGCTCGAGCACACGGCACCCGAACTGGCCGCCGATATCGTCGACAAGGGCGTCGTCCTACGCAACGCCACGGGCCTGCCGGTCTCTCTCGCCGACGACCCGCTGTCCTGCGTGGTGTTGGGGACAGGACGGGCTTTGGAGGAAATGAAGATGCTGAAGAACGTTCTCACTTCCATGTATTGAAACGCGGCAAACAATTATTAACAGTATTGCCTGAAACATGACCTCTAGGCGGGCCCCCGCCCGCGGTGGTTGACGCGCGGCCAAATGGGGGAAGCGGCTTGAAGGACAACTGGCGAAACAACTATCGCTTCGTGGCGCCGATCAAGGGCTTGGTCCATCGCTTCGCTTATACGGGCCTCGTTCTGGCGGCGGCGACGCTCATGTTGCTGGGCAAGGCGGACGTGCTTTTGGTGGAGCGTGCGCGCATCCATATCACCGATGCCCTGGCGCCCATCCTGGATGTCCTTTCGCAACCCATCACCTCGGCCGTGGAACTGGCCGACCAGGTCGGCGTCCTGATCGACCTGCACGCCGAAAACGATCGGCTGCGCGAGGAAAGAGCTCGGCTCTTACACTGGCAAACGGTGGCGCGCCGGCTGGACGCCGAAAACAAGGCATTCCGCGATCTGCTCAATTTCAAGCCGGTTTCCGATTCCACGTTTATCACGGCCCGCGTCATCGCCGACTCCAGTGGTGCGTTCGCCAACTCCCTGATCGTCAACGCCGGCTCCCGCGATGGTATCGACAAGGGCCAAGCGGCGGTTACCGGGGAGGGGCTGGTCGGGCGCATACACGGCGTAGGCGCCCGGTCCGCCCGGGTGCTTTTGATCAGCGACCTCAACTCGCGCATCCCGGTACTCATCGAATCCACCAACACGCGAGCCATCCTCGCCGGGAATAACTCCGAGCGCCCCTACCTCATATATCCGCCGTCCGGTGTCGCGGTTTCGTTGGGCAACCGCATTGTCAGCTCGGGCCACGGCGGCGCCTTTCCGCCGGGCCTACCGATCGGCGTCGTCGCCCTGATCAGCGATGGCGGCATCGAGGTAGAGCCCTATGTCAAGCGCGACCGCATCGAATACGTCCGCGTCGCCAACTTCGGGCTCAAGGGAATCCTGCCGTCGCCGCAGGAGCGAGTGCCGGGCGCCGAGACGCGCCAGCCATGAGGCCGACCCTCTGGCAGCGGCTGGACGTCGTGGCCCGCAAGCTAACGCCGTTCGGGCTCACTCTCGTTTTGGTGATCTTCAGCGTCGTGCCGCTGCACCTGCCGGACTTCCAGCGGGTAGCGCCGGGACTGGCCCTCATGGCCGTGTACCATTGGGCCATATACCGGCCCAACCTGCTGCCCCCCTCCATCGTGTTCCTGATCGGCGTGCTCCAGGACGCGCTGACGGGCATGCCCCTCGGCGTCAGCGCGCTGGTATTCCTGACCGTTTACGGCGTGGTGTTGTCCCAGCGCCGGTTTTTCGCGGGAAAATCCTTTGTTATCGTCTGGCTGGGCTTTGCCTTGGTGGCGGCCGGCGCGGCGGTGCAGTCGTGGCTGCTGGTATCGATCTTCAATATGGCTTTTC
>CAYUNL010000304.1:0-3376 GCA_964446055.1 uncultured Alphaproteobacteria bacterium
CGGCCCATGCGCCGTCGAAGCGACCCGAGGGCTCTGCCCGCAGCTCCGGGGCGGCCAGCGCAATCATCGAAAGGGCGACTAACCAGTGTCCCGTTTTGAAGAGATAGTCCATGTGCACTGGTATCCCGAGCGCGAGACTCTGACTTTGGTCTTGTCCAGCGAGCCGGACACCTCGATATCGCCGACCCATCCGGCGGCGGAACCGGTGTAGACGCCCTCTTCGTCGATCAAGCCCTCGAAATCGAACGTCTGCCCACGCACGGTGGCCTCACCGCTGACCTCGTTGTGGTGGACCGTCATGCCCCAGCGGATTGAGCTGGGGCACAGCGCCGGGCCGCCGGTGAGCCGGCCGCGTCCGGCCCAGGCGCCGTCGTAGGGACCGCGGGGGCGTCCTGAAGGGCGGCGAAGCGGTGGCCCCCGCGCGCGGCCTCCTGGGCCAGCGTGTCGAGGGGGTAAAGCCCGACCAGCGCCTCGGTGCGGTCGAAAAAGGCCTCCTCCTTGCCCGGCTGGAACACCACCTTGACGAACAGCTTGGTCTCGTCGAGCGCGAACCTACCGGGCACGATGCCGGCGCGCCAGCCCTGATCGATCAGATACTTCGAGGCGCCACCGTGGCCCTTGATGCCGATCTCCGATTCGGCCAGCCGGACGTCGGCCTTGGCCGAGGGAGAGAGGCGATCCATCACAACGACCAGGATCACGTAGTCCTGCTCGCCGCCCTTGATCTCGACGCCGGATTCCCACGCGGCGGCGTTGGTTTCGGCAAAGGCGAGGAGTCCGGCGTGGGTTATCGGCAAGCCCTCGGCGGGGACCGCGGCGGCGGGAACGACGAAGAACCGGCTCTCCGGCGATTCGGCGGAGATCGGCGCCGCTTGGGCGCCGGTGATCTCGATGCCGCCGGGAACCGCAGCGTACTGGGCGCTATAGAACACCGAGGCGCGGCGTCCCAGGGCGTCGGCGAAGTCGAGCTTGCCGAGAACGTCACGGTCACTGGGGTTGTCGGCCAGCGGCCCATACTTGAAGAGCGAGGCCTCGCTCCACGTAAAGTCCTCGTAGGCGAAGCCTTCCTCGCGAAGCCCTTCGCCGACGCCCGGCGCAAAGCGCGCGTTCTCGATGGCGCCAAGGTCGCCGCCGCGCAGCGCCTGGACGACGGCGTTGGCGGCGATCACCGCGTCCTGCGACATTTCCGCGCGGGTCGCGAATACCGGTTCGGGCAACGAGGCCGCCGACGCCGCGCCGACGCCGCACCAGAGCACCAGGATGAGGCCGATCGCGCGCATGGAGTTGGGATGCATTGTCACGTCTCCTTGACCGTATGTCCGCGATGGTAGCGCGCCACGACTCACAGGTCGTCGAGAATCTGCTGGCGCTTCTCGGCGAACTCCTCGGGCGTGATGAGCTCCTGCTCGAGGAGCGCCTCGAGCTCGGTCAGTCGCTCCCTGGCGCTTCGCCCCTCATCCGTCGGCGCGAAGTCCAGCTCCAGCGGGGCGGGTGTCTCGGTCTCTTCCGGCGGCCCCTCTATCAACAACCGCGCCAGGTCCTCGAAGCTCGACACCGGCGAGGCCTTCACCACCCCCTCGTCGGGAAGGAACAGATAGAGGTCCTCGTCGTGCACCCTCGGCTCACCCCCCTGGCCTCGGATGAATGCGTAGCCGGTTGCTGATTCGGTGACGTAGCCGAAGCTTTGCGCGGTGCCGAAGAAGACGCCCCACGGAGGCGCGACGGCAAGCCCACTCACCGCCTCGCCGGCCTCGTAGACGAAGCGCAGCGGCTCACCGAGCACGAGGATGTAGATCGATTCCTCGATCGCCAGGAAGGTGACGTCGCCGTCGCCCGCCACCGCGCCAATCGCCGCGGGCGCGCGAAAGAGGTGCAAGAGTTGGCCGCCCTTTCTGTAGAGGTAGAGGCTTCGCCGCTGGTCCGGCGTATCGCCGCCGTAGAGATAGAAAGCATCGCCCGAGGCGGGCTCGATCCGCATGCTCGCGCTTGGCAGCGCGAGCATCGGGTTGATCCTCTCGCCGGTCATCACCCCCAGCTGGCTACCCGATATCACCAGAAGGGCGCCGTCGCGCATCCACGCGAGTCGGTCGATGTTGGCGCCGCCCGGAACGCGATAGCGCTCGTGGGCGAAGTCGTCGCGATGCCCGATCGCGATCAGGAGGTCGCCGAGGGCGAGGTACGGACGGCCCTCCCGGTCGAGGGCGAACCGTGCCTCCCCGCCGTCGATTCTACCGGGGAGCTGGTCGATCCTGAAGATGAACCGGGTTTCCAGTGCTTGCGGGAAGACCGCTTCAAGCGCGCGGGATTCAAGACCTGTGCCACAAACGATGCTGAGAAGAAATGCAACGCCTAGTGCCGGACGTTTCAAATCCTCTCACCGCGTCAGTTAAAACTTTCCGATGAAGTTGGTCACGGAACGAAGGTTGGAGGGGGTTTCCGACCAATAGTCGGCGGAGCTTTGTCCCGTGCGAAGCTGTTTCGCACGCGCCATGTCGGCCGATTCGACGCCTTCGATGGCGACCACGCCGCTCTGGTCGTACTGTGAATCCCCGGATTCCGCCTCGAAAACCGGCCCCTCTATACGATCCTGGATCTTCTCCTGTACCAGCGCGTCGACATCGGCTTCCACGGCCTCGCCGGCGCCGCCTTGCTCGGCGTATCCGATCAGCCATTCAGACGCGTTCTCGTCGCCGGCGACCGCATCGTTGATGTTGCCGAGGGTGTTCTCGGCCATCGGCACCACGATCCCCTCGCCGAGCGCCGTATAGAGCGAATCGCCTTCTTCATAGATCGCCTGCAGCGCCGTCCCCTGGGGAATGCGTGCGATGATGGCCTGGGTCACCTCGCTCTTGAGAAGATCTACGGCCCCGTCCTTGACCCTCGCCTTGACCGCCTGGAGCATGCCCATCTCGGAATAGTTGCGGTAGGGCTCGGCCTTCGGCAACTGATCCGGGCTTACCCAGTTAACAATGTGTTCGGCCTCGGCGGACGAGCGGAACTCGCCGCTAATCGCCGAGGGATCGACGACGCCCGTGCCATCTCCCGAGAACAACGGGGCCGCAGCAGCGGTTTCGGTGCCGGAGCTTTGGGGTACCGTGTCGAGGAGGCCCCGGAGCGTCTCTTCCTGCTCGCCGTCGCCGCTCTCCGAAGAGCGGTCGGCGAAGCCCTCGGCTCCGTCTCCGGACCCGAATTCCCGGCTCAGCGACGAATTACCGGAAAAGCCGCTCGGTAGGTTGACCGACGATCCGCCACCGCTGCTGCTGCCGCCGCTGCTGCCACCCGAAGAGCCGCCGCCGCAGGACGCGACACAGCGTCCCGGCCCGACGTCGGGGATCACGAAGTCCTGGCCGCCAGCTGGCAGCGACACGACGATCGC
>CAYUNL010000305.1:0-3373 GCA_964446055.1 uncultured Alphaproteobacteria bacterium
CGAACGAGACCAGCGCCTACGGCGCGGTCGAGAACCCGTGGCGGCAGCCGGGCGAGAACCTCTCGCGGGTGCCCGGCGGTTCCTCGGGTGGCTCGGCGGCCGCGGTCGCGGCTCGCGTGGCGCTGGGTGCCATCGGCACCGACACCGGCGGATCGATCCGCCAGCCGGCCGCGTTTTGTGGCATCGTCGGGCTCAAGCCGACCTATGGGCGATGCTCGCGCTGGGGCATCGTCGCCTTCGCCTCCTCGCTCGACCAGGCCGGGCCGTTGGCGCGCAGCGTGCGCGACGCCGCCATCGTGCTCGGCGCCATGGCCGGCTTCGATGTCCGCGATTCGACCTCGGTCGACACCCCAGTGCCCGACTACGAAGCGGCACTCGGGGCGGGCCTGCGTGGCCTGAAGATCGGCGTGCCGAAAGAGTACCGGATTGATGGTCTGCCGGCCGAGATCGAGCGCTTGTGGGACGACGGCCTGGCTTGGCTCAAGGACGCCGGCGCGGTGACGGTGCCGGTCAGCCTGCCGCATACCGCCTACGCTTTGCCGGCCTATTACATCGTCGCCCCGGCCGAGGCGTCCTCGAACCTCGCGCGCTACGACGGGGTGCGCTATGGGCTCCGCGAGCCCGGCGCGAGCGTCGACGAGATGTACCAGGAAACCCGCGCCGCCGGCTTCGGTGCCGAGGTGCGCAGGCGGGTGATGATCGGCACCTATGTGCTGAGCGCGGGCTACTACGATGCCTATTATTTGAAGGCGCAGAAGGTGCGCACCTTGATCGCGCACGACTTTCACGAGGCGTTTGCGAGCGTCGATGCGATCCTGACGCCAACCACGCCGGCGGCGGCGTTCGCTTTCGGCGAGAAGGGCGGCGATCCCATCGCCATGTACTTGAACGACGTGTTGACCGGGCCGGCCTCGCTGGCCGGGCTGCCGGCGATCTCGGTGCCGGCGGGACTCTCGGCTGAGGGGGTGCCGCTCGGGCTCCAGGTCATCGGGCGGCCCTTCGACGAGGAAGCGGTGCTGCGCTGCGCCGCAGCGGTGGAGCGGGCGGCGGCGTTCGACGGCGCGCCGGCGCCGTGGTGGCGGGCGCCATGACGGCGGCCGGCGATACTCCGATCGAGGGCGCCGAAGGATCCTGGGAGATGGTGGTCGGGATCGAGATCCACGCCCAGGTGATCTCGAAGGCCAAGCTCTTTTCGGGCGCGGCCACCGCGTTCGGCGCCGAGCCCAACGCGCAGGTCAGCTTCGTCGACATGGCGATGCCGGGCATGCTGCCGGTGATCAACGGGTTCTGCGTCGAGCAGGCGGTGCGCACCGGACTCGGCTTGAACGCGGAGATCAATCTGCGCTCGGTATTCGACCGCAAGAACTACTTCTATCCCGACCTACCGGCGGGTTACCAGATCTCGCAATTCAGCCAACCCATCGTCGGCCGCGGCGCAATCCACATCGACCTACCCGACGGCGCCTCGCGTGAGATCGGCATCACCCGGCTCCACCTAGAGATGGACGCCGGCAAGAGCGTGCACGACCGCCACCCCAGCCGCAGCCATGTCGACCTCAACCGCTCGGGCGTGGCGCTGATGGAGATCGTCTCCGAGCCCGACGTTCGCTCGGCCTGGGAGGCCGGCGCCTACATCCAGAAGCTGCGCGCGATCATGCGCTACCTCGGCACCTGCGACGGCAACATGGAACAGGGAAGCCTTCGCGCCGACGTCAACGTCTCGGTCCGGCGCCCCGGCGCGGGCTTGGGGACCCGTTGCGAGATCAAGAACCTGAACTCGATCCGCTTCGTCCAGGAAGCCATCGATGTCGAGGCCGAGCGCCAGATCGCGATACTGGAGGCCGGCAGGGCGATCGCGCAACAGACGCGGCTCTTCGATCCCCGAACCGGTGAGACGCGGGCCATGCGCTCGAAAGAGGAATCGCACGACTACCGCTACTTCCCCGATCCCGACCTGGTGCCACTGATACTGAGCGAGGACGAGGTCGCGCGCATCCGCGCCGAACTTCCCGAGCTACCCGACGCCAAGAAGGCGCGTTTCATGAGCCACTACGGGCTCTCGGCCTACGACGCGGGTGTGCTGGTGGCCGAACGCGAGGCGGCCGATTTCTTCGAGCGGGCGGCCGAAGGCGGCGATCCCAAGGTGGCGGCAAACTGGGTCGTCGGCGAGCTGTTCGGGGCGCTCAACAGGGCGGGGCTGGAGATTGCGCGCTCGCCAGTGAGCGCCGGGGCACTCCGGGGACTGCTGGAGTTGATCGCGGACGAGACCATCTCGGGGCGCATCGCCAAGGAGGTGTTCGAAGCGATGTTCGAAACCGGCGAGGGCGCCGCCGCCATCGTCGAGGCGCGCGGACTGCGCCAGATCACTGACGCCGGGGCGATCGAGGCGGCGGTGGAGACGGCGCTGGCCGAACACACCGACAAGGTGGCCGATTACCGGGCCGGCAAGACCAAGCTCCTGGGCTTCTTTGTCGGCCAGGTGATGAAGGCCACGGGCGGCAAGGCCAATCCCAAACTCGTCAACGACATACTGCGCATCAAGCTAGGCGGTTGACCGGTCGCTGGCGCGCCGCGATTCGCTAATGGACCGGCTGCGCCCTATCATCACTTCCCAGCGAACCGACGGAGGAGCCCGTGATCGACCTGTACACTTGGCCCACGCCGAATGGGCACAAGATCCACATCATGCTCGAGGAGCTGGGGCTCGAGTACAAGGTGATCCCCATCGATATCGGCGCCGGCGATCAGTTCAAACCCGAGTTTCTGGCCATCAGCCCCAACAACAAGATGCCGGCCATCGTCGATCACGACGGTCCCGGCGGGACCGCGTATTCGATGTTCGAATCGGGGGCGATCCTGATCTACCTCGCGGAAAAGACGGGGCGCTTCATCCCGAGCGATGTCCGCGAGCGCTACGACGTGATTCAGTGGATCATGTTCCAGATGGGCCACATCGGGCCGATGCTGGGTCAGAACCACCACTTCCGCCGCTACGCGCCCGAGAAGATCCCGTACGCCATCGAGCGCTACACCAACGAGGCGGCGCGGCTCTACGGCGTGCTCGACAAGCGGCTCGAGGGGCGCGACTACCTGGTCGGCGAGTACTCCATCGCCGATATCGCCAACTATCCTTGGTTGCGTTCGCACGAGGCCCAGGGCCAGGACCTCAACGACTTCCCCAGCGTCAAACGCTGGTACGAGGCGATCGAGGCCCGCCCCGCGGTGCAGCGCGGAGTCGAGGTGCTGTCCGAGGAAACCCGCAAGGGCGAGATGAGCGAGGCCGAGCGCGAGCAGCTGTTCGGCAACGCCCAATACGCGCGGCATTGACGTGGGCCCACTTGATGAACCTCGGCGCGTGCGCTGAGGGGCGACC
>CAYUNL010000306.1:0-288 GCA_964446055.1 uncultured Alphaproteobacteria bacterium
AAAGATCTGCGCCACCATCTCGGCGGCAAAGTCGTCGACCGTGCGCTCGAAGTTGCCGGGGTCCTGGCACTCCTCGACATAGTGGCCGCAGCCCATGACAATGTGAACGTCGGCTTCTTCGGCGATGCGGCGGAGACCCTCGGGGTCCGGCTTCAGGCCGCCACAGGTGAGCTCGACAACCGCTCGACCGCCGACTTTCCGCATGTCAAGCAGTTCGGCAATGGCGCAATCCAGGTGATCGAGGCGGAACTTTCCCCTGTGCGGCACGCGCCCGTAATTGATCTCGAA
>CAYUNL010000306.1:298-3372 GCA_964446055.1 uncultured Alphaproteobacteria bacterium
CACGAGATCGCACAGCAGGTGCTCGTGCATGAGCGTCGGACCGAGTGTGTCGGGTTCGATCGGGCCACGCACAGTCTGCACCTTGCCGCGAAGGCTCGCACGAGTCATGAACGGCCTCCCTATTCGGCTCAGCCGCGACGCCGCCCGCGACGAAGGTTGGCATGGAGAAAAACGGCTTTATTCGGCGGTGGCTGCGGCCCGCCGGCCCCCGGTACTGCCCTTGGGCCGCGACCCCGCGCTGACGCGCTTCCGCCGTGATTGGCGCACGCGCCGAGAAGTCGCCCGCTTCCACACCGCAACGATTTCCTCCGAGGTCGCCATGTTGCAGCGGTTGCTCATGGTGAGCAGCGAAGCCTGATGGAGTTTCCTAGAGTAATCCGCGACGCCGTCCTTCACCACCACGACGTAATAGTCGTAAAAGCCAGCGTCGCGCGCTGTCGATTCGACGCACGCGTGGGTGGCCATGCCGGAGATGACGACACTCTCGATTCCGTTCGAGCGCAGGAGGAGATCGAGGTTGGTAGCGAAGAAACCGCTGGAGCGGTCCTTGTTGATGACGATCTCGCCCTCTTCAGGCGTGAGCTCGGGGACGATTTTGTGCCCCCAGGTTCCGCGGATGGCATGATAGGGAGTGATCGACCCACCATAAAGCATGGCGTAGAAGGAGAGCCGAGCCGGCGAGAGGTTGGATAGGTCCGGCTCGTGCGTGTGCCGCAAATATAAGACACGAACGCTGGTCGAGCGCGCCGTCTGGAGCAGGCGCTGCAGGGTCGGGACGATGGCCTTGACTGGCTTCACGTTTGCCCCGTTCTTTCCCGGAATGCCGTCCGGCGAACAGAACTCATTCTGCATGTCGACCACGATGAGGGCCGTCCTCTCGGGTGCGACGATTTCATCCAGGGTGTCGTATACGAGCTTGCTCTCGATGCGCCGCATGGCCTGAATCTCCCGCTCGCCGACCGTATTATCACATCATTTTCAAGATCACGCTACCGTTCGGAACCTTGGTTGCATGGAAATCGGGCGGCACGACGACGGTGGTGTCGTATTCGGGCAAGATAACGGGCCCGGCCGTGGGTGTATCCCCGAGGTCGCCGCGCGAGAGCACCGGAACGTCAAGCTCTCCGAACGGTGGACCGAACCGGATGGGCCACGTTTCCGATCCTCCGAGCGGACGGTACAGGCGCTCCATCAGGTGCTCGAGGGCATCGGGCGCCGCCCGCAGAGCCTGTGAGTTGGAGCGCTGGTACGCCACTACCCGGACACTCGTGACTTCCACGGCCTCTTCGGAGGAACGATACCCATACATCTTATGGTGCTCTCGTTCGAACACGCGCCGCAGCTTGGGCATGGCCTCGGCGGAAGTCAGCGCCCCGCGAACGGGAATCGTGATCTCGTGGAATTGTCCCACGTAGTGAAGATCGGCGTAGCGCTTGAACCGGAGGCCTTTCGCAAACGAAGACACGGGCGAAGCGTCGCCTGCTGCCTTGTCCTCCAACTCACGGTAAAGCGACTCGAAACGTTCGCCTGCCCGCGGCTCCTCGAGGGGCACGTTCGCCGCCCGGGAGAAGTGGTATTCCAATGGCGACCACAACATACCAAGCGCGCTGAAAAGGCCCGGCACGGGCGGCACGACGACGGTGCGAATGCCGAGCAAGCGTGCCACCTCGGCAGCGTGGCCGGGACCACCACCCCCTGCCGCAAAGAGAACGAACTTGCGAACATCCCGGCCACGCTCTGTGGACACCGCACGGATGGCCCGCGCCATGGTCGCATTGGCTAGAGTGCGTACGGCATAGGCCGCCTCGGGCACGGAAAGTCCAAGCGGGCGTGCCACCTGTTTGGCGATCACCGCTTCGGCCTTCGATCCATCGACCCGGATATCACCACCCAGCGGGTGGCTTTCGCGCAGGTAGCCGAGGACCACGTTGGCGTCGGTGATGGTCGCCCGCGTGCCGCCACGGTCGTAGCATGCCGGCCCGGGGTCGGCGCTCGCCCCCTCCGGCCCAACGCTAAGCGAGCCCTCTGCGTCCACCTGAGCGATGCTGCCGCCCCCCGCACCTACCTCGGCCGTATCGATTGCGGGAATGCGGAGCGCGTAGCCAGCACCCTTGAGCGATTGCCCGCCTACCGAGACCGGCGCCCCGATTTCTGTCTCCATCACCCGGTGGGCGACGCCTTTCTCGATCAAGGTGGACTTCGCAGTCGTGCCGCCCATCTCGAGGGTCACCGCTTCCCTGATGCCGAGGTGGCGGCCAAGCGTGCAGGTCGCCATGACCGCCGCGGCAGGCCCGGATTCGAGGCACAGTACCGCCCTCTCGATGGCGGCTTCGGCAGACATGATGCCGCCCGCGGACTGCATGACGTCGAGGGGACACGCGATCCCGTGCTCCCGAAAATCGAGCTTGAGAGATTGCAGGTAGTCGCGCAGAATCGGCTTCACGAACGCGTTGGTGACCGTGGTGCTGGTGCGTTCGTACTCGCTCCATTCCGGCGAGACCTCGCTCGAGATGCTGACGGCGAGCGACGGGAATTCCTGGGCCACCAGAGTCGCGATCGTGCGTTCGTGGACCGGATTGACACAGGCGTTGATGAAGCAGACCGCGACCGTGCTGACGCCGCCCCGGACCAGCTTTGTGAGTTCCTGTCGCGCCTCCGTAAGATCGAGGGGGGCGACGATCGAACCGTCGACGCCGATCCTCTCCGTCACCTCGCGGCACAAACGCCGGGGCACCAGGGGTGTCGGCTTCTCCCAGAAGACGTCATAGAGCACGGGGTTCCTTTGCCGCCGGAGTTCGAGCACGTCTCGGAATCCCTTGGTGGTCAGCAGTCCCGTCTTCGGACCTTGCCGCTGCACCACCGCGTTTCCGAGGAGCGTCGTGCAGTGGACCACCTGCGCGACGTTCCCGGCCAAAATCCCAGCCTCGTCCAGGATGTCCAGCGTGGCGCGCAGGATGTTTTTTTCGTATGTGCTCGACAAATTGTCGACCTTCTTGACGATGATGGTTCCGTCCCGGGTCATCAACACAAGGTCGGTGAACGTGCCGCCGGTGTCGATGCCCAGGTAGGCCTGC
>CAYUNL010000307.1:0-1772 GCA_964446055.1 uncultured Alphaproteobacteria bacterium
GGCCGTCGCACTCTTGGGCAGCCCCGAGGAAATGTGGGCGGACGCGCGGTTCGCGGGCGCTGACTCTGCCATCCCCGGCGACGCGATCGTGCACCCCGGCCGGTTTCCGAAGTTCCGATGGGGTGTTGTTCCTCAGACGCGTCAGTTCATCGGCGACTCGTCGAAATTCGTCCTGTTTCAGGTGTTGGCAAAGGCGCGGGCCGATCTCGAGCTGGCGCCCGGCCTCCTCGTCAGTGCTACCCTTGGCCTCGATCTTCACAACAACTTTGATCAGGCGGTCGAGGCATCCGACAGTTCGCTGCCCCGCGTGCGCAGTGACATAAAGGAATACTTGCAGGGAGCGGACAGCAAGCTGTTGCAGCTGCACGCCGACTACGTGACGAACCTGGCTCCAGACTGGTTCGCGCGCGTCTCGGGCGGTATCTTCGAGGAAATGTTCGCCGGCGTCGGTGCCGAGATCCTGTATCGCCCGTTTGGTTCGCGCCTGGCGGTCGGGGCCGACCTGAACCGAGTATGGCAGCGGGACTTCCTAGGCCAGTTGGGCTTCCAGGACTACAGCGTAACCACCGGTCACGCCAACTTCTATTACGACCTGCCGATCTATGATCTCACGGCCTCACTCAACGTGGGCCAGTACCTGGCGGGCGATCGCGGCGCCACCTACGCTCTGTCTAGGCGTTTCCGAAGCGGCGTCGGCGTCGGAGTCTTTGCTACCCAGACCAATGTCCCGGCTGAGACCTTCGGCGAGGGAAGCTTCGACAAGGGATTCGTGATCCGTATTCCGCTCGAACTCTTTTTCACCACGTCCAACACTCGGTTCGGGACATTCGAGTTCCGGCCGTTGAGCCGAGACGGAGGCCAGAGGTTGATTCTCGGCCATCGGCTCTACGGGCTCACCGGGGGTGGCGACCTCGACAGCATCGCCCGCGACTGGGACCGCGTGCTGGAATGATGCCGCTTCTCAGGTCCTGCGCACCTTCGAGTCAAACTCCCCCCGAATACAGCGCTCGGTAGCCGGCGATCATTTGGGCGATATCGAAGCGCTCGAGGACGCGGGCTCGGGCGGCGCGTCCCAGCATCTTGCCCTTCTCCTCCGTCTCCAGGAGGTCGCTCCAGGCTCCTGCCAGGGCATCGGGATCACTCGGACGCACAACGATTCCGGTGTCGCCGACGATGCGGGCCGAATCGCCGACATCGGTAACCACGCAAGGCACACCGCAGGCCATCGCCTCGATGACGGCGTTGCTGAAACCCTCGCCGAACGCCGAGCTCGAGGTCGCGACATCCAGTGCGGCCGTGACGCGCGCAGGATCGGTGCGAAGCCCCAGGAGATGGACGCGGTCTCCGATTCCCGCTTCCTCGATCCAGCCGGCAAGTTCCGCGTTCTGCGGCACCACGTTCTCGCCGGACAGCAAGAACCTGATGTCCTTCCTTCGCGCGGAGAGGTCCGCGGCGGCGCGGGTGAAGGTGCGGTGATCCTTTTGCGGATGGAATCGGGCGATCAGGCCAATCAAAATGGTATCGGGCGCGATGCCGAGTTCGTCCCGGACCTGCGCACGCGCGATCGGATCGGGCTGGAACAGAGAAACGTCGACGCCGTTGTCGACGACAAGCATCCGCGAATCATCGTAGCCAAGAGCCAAATGCACCTGACGAGACGCTTCGGAGCAGCACACGATGCGGTCGGGCAAGGCGTGGGAGATGCGGGCGCAGGCCTTCACGGTTAGCCTCGTATGCGTCTTGCTGGCTGCCGGATCGAGATCGGTCTGACG
>CAYUNL010000307.1:1782-3369 GCA_964446055.1 uncultured Alphaproteobacteria bacterium
GTAGACCGTCGGCACGCGGGCGAGCCGTGCCGCCACGCCGCCGATTAGATCGGCGTGGTAGAGCCAGGTCTGCACGACGTCGGGCGCGGATTGACGAAGCCATGCCGTGAGCCGAAGCGGCGGGACCGGGTTGATCCCTGACATCCCTAAGGCCCGGACCCGCACCCCCAGATCTTGAATACGTTTTCCGACGGGTCCGGTTTCGGTAAGCGAGATCACTTCCATTTCACAACCCAGGCGCTGGCGATGGGCGGCGAGCTGGCTGAGCGCGGTCTGGGCGCCGCCAACCGGGAGGCCCGTGATCACGTGACAAACCCTTGGCAGGTCCTTCATCGCCAGCCTATTTCCGGGTTGGGTGATTTCAGTCCTATCGGGTACTCATCGCGGTCACCCAACGAGCCACCGAGATGACGCGAACCCCCGGAGTCCAAGGGTTCGCTTTTCAAGACCTTCGGATGAGTATAGGGTTCTGGGAGGCTCGCACAGCGCCATTCGAGAGCGTGCACAGAGGACCTGATGACGGAAGTTCTGGGTCGTCCGCCGTCGCGGGATGACGCTGATGCGGTGGCCGGAGGCGGAGCCCCACGGAGCCAAGCGGTGCCTGAGGCGCCGCGAAATGAGGCCGAGCGCGTTGAGCGGAGAGGCGATGAGTTCGTCATCGACCTCAGGCTCCTGTTCCGTGCACTGGTGCGAGGCTCGTGGGTGATCGTCATCGCCGGCCTCATCGGCGCAGCCTCGGGAATCCGCGACATGCACAATTTTACGCCCCAGCACGAGGCGAAGATGATCATCGCACCCTCTAGCGGCGGTGCCTCGCTTCCCACGGGATTGGGTCAACTCGGTGCTTTGGCCGGCGTCGCCGGTCTTTCCAGCACTCTGGGCGTCTCGTCACGGGCGACCCCTTTTGAGCGGCTCAAGCAAGCGCTTTCGTCCCTTGAACTCGCCGGGGTACTCCAGGAAAAGTTTGACCTGTTGCATACAGTCTACGCGGGCTCGTGGGATGAGGGTGCCGAGGCGTGGATACGACCTACCGGAGGAGAGTTCGAGCGGCGGGAGCAATACCGGCGGTTCCTCAACCTCCCGACTTGGTCGGAGCCGAGCCTCGAGAAGCTGGCGGCCTATGTTGGTGGAACCGTACGCATTGAGCAGATCGAGCGATCTCCGTTCTACGAGGTCAAGGTCACCCACGGCGATCCGGATTTCGCGTCGTACCTGCTGACGATCACCTACAGCGAAGCGGACGAGCTTCTCCGCAAGCGGGACCGCCGCGAGGTGGCGGAGCGCAAAGTCTATCTCAACGAGCGGCTGCAAACGGAGAGCCTGGAAGCCAGCCGCAATGTCTTGTACTCACTCTTGACCCAGGAAGAGCAGAAGGAAATGATGCTGGAAGGCGATCTGCCGTACGCCGCGCGCATCATCGATCCCCCCTATCTTCTGGACACCCCGACGTCCCCAAATGTGGCCCGAACCGTCGTCTTTCCGATCGTCATCGCGGTGCTCCTAGCGGTGGCCGCCATCTCCGCGGTCACGCTGTTCCGCAACACCTGATCCCCACGGGTGCGCCAAGCATCGCTCGTAGCGACACGC
>CAYUNL010000308.1:0-3310 GCA_964446055.1 uncultured Alphaproteobacteria bacterium
TGTGTGTGTGTGTGTGTGTGTGTGTGTGCGTACATGCGGAAATGCGGGCCGCGGGATGAGCGGCAGCCAGCGCGCGCACCGGAGCGATGGCGTCGGCCAGTCCGGTTTGGGTATCGACGATGAGCCGAAGACCGAGTTCGCACGCGGTGGCCGGGAGTTCGGGGTGCTCGCGCACCACCTGGGTGACGACTCGTAGGCCCGCGAAGTGACCCGAATCGTTGAGGTGGACCAGCGTCTCGGGCCAATCGGGCTGCCTCGGGTCCACCAGCCCAACGGCGGCGAACCTTCCCGAATTCGATTCGGTTACCTCGGCGATGTAGCTATTGTCGTGCTCGCCGATATGCTGGACCAAGACGGCACGCTCGACCGCGGCGTGGTCCATTGCCGCCAGCACATCTTCGACGGGCAGGTACTTTGAGACGCCGCAGTGGCAGTAGGCGTCGATCATCGGGCCGGGACGAAGCGGTCTTGCACTTCTTGTAGCACGGCGAGTGCGGGCAATGCCTCGGCGCCACTGCACTCGGGCGCGCGGTGCTCGGCGACCGCGGCCAAGAATTCGCGGTCGTGAGACTCCCAGCCAAGCTGGTATTGGTCGGCCTCGACGGGTCCGGCATCCGACCCGCCGGGCTCGATCTGCTGGCCTCGCCGGAAATGCAGGCTCTCCTCGGCGCCGACGATCACGTATTCGTCCATCGCCAAGTGCGTGTTATAGGAAAGAGAAAGAGATATCAATTGGTTAGATGGCGTTCTTAAGATAACATCGAGGTCCTGCGGGATGCCGGTGTGGGCGTCGGGCGGGGCCACTTGGCCCATGACCGTCACCTCATCGGCGCCTACAAACCAAAGGCTGAAGTCGACCAGATGGCAGCCGTGATGCCACAGGAGGTTGTCCGACCAGCTTCGCCGCCGCCCCGTCCAGCCAACGTTCTCGCGCCGAAAAACGCCGAAACGGCCGATCAGGTGATGGACGTGGAACTCGCCCTCGGCGACCCGCCGCCGCGCCGCGGCCAGCGCTGGAATAAAGCGCTGGGTGTGGCAGACCATCAGCCGGAGGTCGCGGTCGTGCGCGTCCGCCACCAGCCGAGCACCCTCGGCGTGGCTCATGGCCAGAGGGATCTCCGACAGCACGTGTTTGCCGGCGGCCAACGCCCGCGCAGTCTGGGCGTAGTGCAGCTCGCTGGGCGAGGCGATCAAAACCGCGTCCACGCCCTCCCGCGCGAGCGCCGCGTCGAGATCGGTGGTGTGATGGCGAAAGCCGTAGCGCGCCGCGAACTCGGCGGTCGGTTGGGGCAGGCGCCCGACGACGCTGTCGAGGACGGCGCCCTCGGCCGCGAGAATCTCGGCATGGACACCGGCAATGGCGCCGGCGCCGACGAAACAAAAGCCAAGCGACATCGTCACACCCGGTTAGACGACGGCGATGGCCTCGATCTCGACCAGGAGGCCGGGCAGGGCCAGGTCGGCGCGCACGGTCGAGCGCGCCGGCGGGGCCTCGGCGAAGTATTCGTCGTAGACCTGGTTCATGCCTTTGTAGTCGGCGAGATCGACAATGAAGATCATCGTCTTGACGACATCGGTCAGCTCGGCGCCCGCGCCGGCGAGCGCATTCTTCAGGTTCTCGAGGGTCTGGCGGGTCTGGGCCACGATGTCGCCCTCGCCGACGATCGCGCCGGCGGAATCAATGGCCACCTGGCCGGCGGTGGTGACGATGTTGCCCTTGCGCACCACCTGGCAGTAGCTGGCCAGCGGCTTCATCAAGGTGTCGGGGTTGAGGCGTTGCGCTTCCATGGGTTCTCCCTTCAGGCCTTATGAAGACTTCACAAGCTCGCGCGCGCCACCCCAGGTCCGGGCGAGCGCATCCATCTCGCTGCCAAGGACGATCCAGCTTGCGCCGTCCTCGATCGCCGAGCCGAGGTCGTCGGGCGACATCAGATAAACGCCGTACTGAATGCCGCGCCGTTTGCAGGCGTCGCGCACCTGCCGCATGGCATCGAGCACGCGCTCATGCCGGACCTGCCCGGAGATGCCCATGTCGACCGAGAGGTCCGCCGGACCAACCATGACCCCGTCGACCTCGTCGAAGCCGACCAAGTCGTCGATATCGCTGATTCCGGCCTCGGATTCGACCTTCAAGAGGAGCGCGACGCTCGCGTTGTAATCGTCCATCTCCTCGGCCATGGGCCGGCCCGGAACGTAGAGGTTGTGGCCCGCGGTCCCGGCACGGCCGCGCGCGCCGCGGGGGGCGTATCGCACCGCGTCGATGATGGTCGAGACTTCGTCCACGCTCGAGACGTGGGGGACGACGACCCCTGAGGCGCCAAGGTCGAGGGCGTGGCTGATGGCGTGGTGGCTTACATCCTTGGGGCCGACCAGCGAGGCGAGGCCGGCGAGCCTGGCGACCTGCGAGAGGTCGTGGATGGTCTCGGAACCGTGCGGCCGGTGCTCCAAGTCGAAGAGGATAAAATCGAGCCCCGCGGCGGCCGCGATCTCGATGGTCGCGACGTCGCGGCTGTAGGCAAGCATGGCGCCGAACGTGGTCGCACCGGCGGCCCATTTGGCTTTCAGCGGGTTGACGTTCATGCGCCCGGCCCGAGCGCCGGTGGACGCAGGTTCGCGGCATCGAAGACTTCGGGGTTGATGCACCACACGGGGCGTTCACCGCGCAACACTGCGCTCACGTCCCGCACCACCGATCGCGAGCAGCGCGCCTCGGCCCCGGCGGTAGAGGCCAGGACGTGTGGATCGCCAACGAAGTTGGGATGGCGGAACAGTGGGTGGTCGGTATAGGTCGGCGGCTCTTCGGGAAAGACGTCGAGCCCGACCCCGGCGAGATGGCCGTCCTCGAGCGCCTCATAGAGGATGTCGATTCCGTCGATCAGGGCGCCGCGCCCGAAGTTGACGATGTATCCGCCCGGCTTCATGGACCGGAGTTTCGCGCGGTCGATCATCCCTTCGGTCTCGGGCGTAACCAAGCTATGGAGGGAGACGATATCGGAGGACGACATCAGTTCATCCAGCGATACGAGCGTCACGTCGATCCCCTCGAGGTCAGCGTCGCGAACGTAGGGGTCATAGCCGAGGACGCGCATGTCGAAGGCGAGTGCGCGGCTTGCCACGGCGCGGCCGATGCGGCCCAAGCCGACGATCCCAAGGGTCTTGTCGTAAAGCTCGTCGGTACGCTCGGTTGCGCGCCGGTCCCAGCGGCCCTCCAAGAGTGCTCGGTGCCAGTGGAAGAGGTTCTTGGTCAGCGCCAGCATCATCGTAAACGTCCCCTCGGCCACCGCCTCGGCCAAGAGCGGTGCATGGAGGA
>CAYUNL010000309.1:0-3260 GCA_964446055.1 uncultured Alphaproteobacteria bacterium
GGTCATCAGCCAGAACCACTCGGCGCCCTGGTCGCTGACGAAGGTGACGCCGAGGGCGAGAATGGCGACGCCGATGGCGAGGTTGAGCCAATGCTGGCCGGCGAATACTACGGGCGCGCCGCCGACGATGCCCTGGAGCTTCGCGAAGGCGACCACCGAGCCGGAGAAGGTAACGGCGCCGACGACGACGCCGAGCGACATCTCGATCAGGCTGGCGAGGTGGATTTCGCCCGCCGCGCCGATGCCGTAGGCCTCGGGCGCCTCGAGCGCAGCCGCCGCGACCAGCACCGCGGCCATCCCCACCAAGCTGTGAAAGGCGGCCACCAGCTGCGGCATCGCCGACATTTGGATGCGCAACGCGATCGCCGTGCCGATGACCGCACCGATCGCGGCGGCGCCGGCGATTAGCTCATAGCCGATGACCGTGGGATCGAGGACCGTGGTCGCGACCGCAATCACCATTCCGGCGATGCCGAGACGGTTGCCGCCGCGCGCCGTTTCGGGCGAGGACAACCCGCGCAGCGCGAGGATGAAGCAGACTCCGGCGACGAGGTAGGCGAGCGCGGAGAGATCGTCAGACACGCCGGCCCTACTTCTTCCGCCGGAACATGCCAAGCATGCGCTGGGTGACGGTAAATCCGCCGAAGATGTTGATTGCCGCAAGTCCGAGCGCGACCAGGCCGAGAATGCGGGCGAGGTTCATCTCCTCGGGCCCGGCCGCCAAGAGCGCGCCGACGACAATGACGCTTGAGATCGCGTTGGTGACCGACATCAGCGGCGTGTGCAGCGCCGGCGTCACGCTCCAGACCACATAGTAGCCAACGAAGATCGCCAGCACGAAGACCGTGATCTGGAAGATCAGAGGATCGGCGCCAAGGGTTTCCACGAGCGGCTCTCTTCCTAGGTTTGGTCGGCGAGCGAGGGATGGACGACCGCGCCCCCGCGGGTGAGCACGGTGGCGGCAAGAATCTCGTCCTCCCAATCGAGCTTGAGGTCCCCGTCCTGGATCAAAGGGGCGAGGAAGTTGAAGAGGTTGCGGGCGTAGAGTGCCGAGGCGTCGCCGGCGATGCGGCTCGGTACGTTGCGGTGGGCGACGACCTTGACGCCCGAGACCGCGACCGTCTCGCCCGGCCGCGAGCCCGCGCAGTTACCGCCCATCATGACCGCAAGGTCGACGATGACCGAGCCCGGGCGCATGTCGGCGATCATCGCCTCGGTGATCAGAATCGGCGCGGGTTGGCCGGGGATCAAGGCGGTGCAGATGGCGATGTCGGTGGTCACCAGCGTTTGGTGGATGATCTCGGCTTGGCGGCGCCGGTATTCCTCGCCCATATCGCGGGCGTAGCCGTCCTCGCTTTCGGCGGTTTCATCGAGCGCCGGGACCTCGATGAACCGTGCCCCTAGGCTTTCGACCTGCTCCTTGACCGCGGCGCGCACGTCGAAAGCGGCGACGATGGCGCCGAGCCGACGCGCCGTGGCGATCGCCTGTAACCCGGCAACACCGGCGCCAAGGATGAGGACGCGGGCGGGCGCGATGGTGCCGGCCGCGGTCATCATCATCGGTAGCGCCCGGCCGTATTCGACCGCGGCATCGAGCACCGCCTTGTAGCCGGCGAGGTTGCTCTGCGAGGAGAGCGCATCCATGCTCTGCGCCCGCGAAATCCGGGGTAGATACTCGAGTGCGACCGTCGTCAGCTCGCGCGCGGCATAGGCCGTCACCAAGACCGGCTCGGCGGTCGGCGCGAGCAGGCCGATCAAGAGCGCGCCTTGTTTGATCAGGCCGACTTCGTCGGGCTCGTCGGCAAGCGGCGGCTGGACCTTTAACACGACATCGGCACTCTCGAGTGCCGCGGCCTCGCTCTCGGCGATACCCGCCCCGGCCTCGGCGAACACGGCATCGCTGAGGTCGGCGCCAGCGCCGGCATCCGCCTCGACAATGACCTCAGCGCCAAGCGCCACCAGCTTCTTGACGGTATCGGGCGAGGCGGCGACGCGGCACTCGAACGCGCGACGCTCTTTAGGAATGGCAACTTTCATCGCAACGGTGCAAACCCTTGCGCCGGCAGGCGAGCGCGAACCGTCAAGGTGCGACGCGGCGGCTCAGAGAAGGAACAGCGCCAGAAGGACGAGAGTAACCGTAACCAAGCCAACCGCCCACATCGTGAGGCGGGTGAACCTGTGCCAGGTCTTCGCCTGTTCGCTGAATTCCGACTCGCTCATCATGCCGTTGCGTCTCGGTTCGTTTCGGTTGCTCGGTCCAGCCGGCGCGCGATGATAGCAGACGCCACCGCGCAATCAATCCCGGCGCCGGAGTCGTTTGCGAGGTTTACTCGGCAGCGTCGGCGTGGGGAGCGGGGTCGTGGAAGGCGGCGAGAAGCTCGGCCTCGCGGGCGCGTGCGGCCTCGAGGTGACGCGCCTTGACGTGGCCGAAACCGCGGATGCGTTCAGGCATCGAAGCAATTTCGACGGCGAGGGCGTGGTTGCCGGAATCGAGCCGGTCGGCAATCGTATCGAGCGTCGCCTCGTACTCCCGGATCAGGCGGCGCTCAGGCTTGCGCTCGGCGGTCATGCCGAAGACGTCGACGGGGGTGCCACGCAACCGCTTGAGGCGAGCCAGGACGCGGTAGACGTTCAGCATCCAGGGGCCGAACGTGCGTTTTCGCGGCAGCCCGGTGTCGGGGTCGCGGCGCTGAAGTATCGGCGGCGCGAGGTGGTAGCGGAGCGTGTACTCGCCCTCGAAGGAGGACCGGATCTTGTCGAGGAAAGCACCGTCGGTGTAAAGGCGCGCGACTTCGTATTCGTCCTTGTAGGCCAAGAGCTTGAAGTAGTAGCGCGCCACCGCCAGAGCCAGCTCCGAGAAGCCCGGGACGCGATCGCGTTCGAGCGTAGCGATCCGGTTGACGAGGCCCATGTAGCGCTCGGCGTAGGCGCGATCCTGATAGGCGGTGAGGACCGCGGCGCGCTTGGCGACAATCTCATCCAGGCTTGTCGCCGGCCTCTCGGGCGCGGATCCGGGGGCCGATTCGGCGGCCGCGCGTTCCACGGCTACCGGCTCATGCGCGGCCCGCCGGCCCCAGCCGAGCGCGCACAGGTTGGCCTCGACCGCGACACCATTGAGCGCGATCGCGCGCTCCAGCGCCGCCAGGCCGACCGGCACCAGGCCGCGCTGCACGGCAAAGCCGAGGATGAACACGTTGGCGGCGATGGCATCGCCGATCAGCGTCGTCGCCAAGCGTGTGGCCTCGACGAAATCGGCCGCC
>CAYUNL010000310.1:0-3244 GCA_964446055.1 uncultured Alphaproteobacteria bacterium
CGGCGGCAACCGCAGCGGCGCCGCCGGGGCCGACGCTGTGGTCTCGCTGCCGGCCGGTACCCAGATCGTGACCGAGGACGGCCACGACAAGATCGCCGACCTGACCGCGCCAGGTGAGCGCGTGGTGCTTGCCCACGGTGGTCGCGGCGGTTTCGGCAACATCCACTACAAGAGCGCCACCAACCGGGCGCCGCGGCGCGCCGACGCCGGCACGGCGGGCGAGGAGCGGTGGCTCTGGCTGCGCCTCAAACTGATCGCCGACGCCGGGCTCATCGGCTTGCCCAACGCCGGCAAGTCCACGCTTCTCGCCGCCCTCAGCCACGCACGCCCGAAAATCGCCGCCTATCCCTTCACCACGCTGCACCCCGTGTTGGGGCTGGTGGAGCGGAACCACGAGGGCTTCGTCATGGCCGACATCCCGGGCGTCATCGCCGGTGCCCACGAGGGTGCGGGCCTCGGCGACCGCTTCCTCGGCCATATCGAGCGCTGCAGCGTTCTGGTACATCTCGTCGATGGCCTCGACGAGGGCGTGGCGGAACGCTACCAGACGCTGCGCCGCGAGCTCGCACTCTACGGCAGCGGCCTCGCCGAAAAGCCCGAGATCGTCGCGCTGAGCAAGTGCGACGCCCTTGGCGAGCCCGAGCGGGCAGAGCGCGAGGCCGAGCTCGCCGCCGCCGCCCATGCCCCGGTCGCATCGATCTCGGCGCACAGTGGCGCCGGACTCGATTCGCTGCTCGCGCGTGTCCGGGCCGCTGTTGCGGCCTCGCGCACGGACGCCGACCCTGTGCCGCCACATGCCATCGGCCTGCGATGAGACGGCACCTCCGGAACGCTTCGCGCGTGGTCATCAAGATCGGTTCCAGCCTCTTGGTCGATCCCGCACGCGGGCGGTTGCGCCGTACCTGGCTCGCCGGGCTGGCCGAGGACATTGCCGCGACCCAGGCGCGCGGGTGCGAGGTCCTGGTCGTGTCCTCGGGCGCGATCATGCTCGGGCGCCGCGGGCTCGGCGCGGCGCCCGGCGCCTTGAAGCTCGAGGTCAGCCAGGCCGCCGCCGCATGCGGCCAGATCCGTCTCGCCCGCGCCTACGAGGAATCACTGGCCCGGCGCGGTGTCCGTGTCGCCCAGATCCTACTGACGCTCGAGGACACCGAATCGCGTCGCCGCTACCTCAACGCGCGCGCCACCATCAACACGCTCTTGCGATTGCACACGGTGCCGGTGATTAACGAGAATGACACCGTCGCCACCTCCGAGATCCGCTATGGCGACAACGACCGCCTCGCCGCCCGCGTCGCCCAGATGATGGAAGCCGATTGCCTGGTGCTGCTCTCTGACGTCCGCGGTCTGTACACCGCCGATCCTCGGCTAGTGGCCGATGCCCGCCTGATTCCCGAGGTCACCGAGATCACGCCCGAGATCGAGCATATGGCCGGGAGCACCGGCACCGACTACGGCTCGGGCGGCATGGTGACCAAGATCGCCGCCGCCAAGATAGCACTTGAGGCAGGCTGCCACGCGGTGATCGCCGAGGGGACGGTGCATCGCCCGCTCGGCGCACTCGAGGCGGGCGCGCCGGCGACTTGGTTCGCGGCCCGCGCCCATCCGCGGACCGCCCGCAAGCAGTGGATCGCCGGCAGTCTCAAACCGGCCGGGACGCTGACCCTGGATGCCGGCGCCGTGGGCGCGCTGGCGGCGGGAAAGAGTCTCTTGCCGGCCGGCGTCACCGGGGTCGAGGGCGACTTTCAGCGCGGCGACGCGGTGTTCGTCAACGGTCCCGATGGCGACCTGTTGGCACGCGGCCTCAGCGCCTACTCCGCCAACGATGCGCGCCGTATCATGGGGCACAAAAGCCGTGAAATCGAAGGCCTCCTCGGCTACCGTGGCCGCGACGAGATGATCCACCGCGACGACCTGGCGCTGGCCCAGAGCAAGCGATGAACCATGAAGCGCAAGCCCCGGCCGCCGACCTCGGCGCGCTGATGGGCCAGATCGGCCGCCGCGCCAAGGCCTCTGCCGCAGCGCTTGGCCGTGCCGCTACGGCGGCCAAGAACGCCGCGCTCAACGCCGCTGCGGAGTGCTTGCGCCACGATGCGCCCGAGATCGAACGCGCCAACGCGGCCGACATGGTGGCGGCGAAAGCGGCGGGCATGCGCGCCGCCATGCTCGATCGGCTGGCGCTCGACCAGGGCCGCATCGAGGCCATGGCCGCCAGCCTCGAGCGAATCGCGCTCTTGGACGATCCGGTGGGTACGGTGGTCGACGAATGGACCCGCCCCAACGGACTTCGCATCGGCCGCGTCCGGGTACCGCTCGGGGTCATCGGCGTGATCTACGAATCGCGGCCTAACGTCACCGCCGACGCCGGCGCGCTGTGCCTTAAATCGGGGAATGCCGCGATTCTGCGTGGCGGCTCCGAAAGCTTCGAGTCCTCGCGCGCGATCTTCGCCGCTCTCGCCCACGGCCTCGCCGCCGCCGGGCTCCCCGCGGGGGCGCTGCAGCAGGTGCCCATCCGCGACCGCGCGGCGGTCGGCGAGATGCTGCGCATGGACTCCTACATCGACGTCATCGTACCCCGCGGTGGCAAATCGCTGGTGGCACGGGTGCGCGAGGAAAGCCGTGTGCCGGTGTTCGCGCACCTCGACGGCAACTGCCACGTCTACGTCCACGCCGGCGCCGAGAAGGAAATGGCGCGGAACATCGTCGTCAACGCCAAGATGCGTCGTACCGGCATCTGCGGCGCAGCCGAGACGCTGTTGATCGATCGCGCCGTGGCGCCGAGCCACTTGCCGGGCATCGCCGAGGACCTGCGCGCCGCCGGTTGCGAGATTCGCGGCGACGATGCGGCGCGCGAAATCGACCCGGCGATCGCCCCGGCGGCCGAGGCGGATTGGGACACCGAGTACCTCGATGCCGTGATCGCGGTACGCGCCGTCGCCGGGCTCGATGAGGCCATCGCTCACATCGCACGCCACGGATCGGCCCACACTGAGAGCATTGTCACCGAGGATGCTGCCGCGGCCGAGCGATTCCTCGACGAGGTGGATTCCGCGATCGTGCTGCACAACGCCTCGACCCAGTTCGCCGATGGCGCCGAGTTCGGCATGGGGGCCGAAATCGGCATCTCGACCGGCCGCCTGCATGCCCGCGGCCCGGTCGGCCTCGAACAACTGACCACCTGCAAGTACGTGGTCCACGGCTCCGGCCAAGTGCGCATTTTGAGTGCATCGACGGCTGATTTCGTGCA
>CAYUNL010000311.1:0-3223 GCA_964446055.1 uncultured Alphaproteobacteria bacterium
GGCGATGCCAAAGGTCCAAGGCGGCACTTGATCGCATCGCCCGACCTCGTTCCACAGCGTCCCGAGCTTGGGCGAGGCGATCATGACGGTATCGCCCAAATGGTGCGTGAAGCCCATGCCCGGCGCGTCGCGGTCCTCGCTCGGCGCGAACATCGTGCCGGTGAACAGGACGAAGCCGTCGGGGTATTGATGGTTGGCGCCGATTGTCTGGGCCGCCAGGTCGGTGGGATCGCGGCTGATCTCGCGCATCGAGCTGACCTCGCTGAGCGTGAACCCGTCCTCGCCCTCGACAGTCATCGTCACCTCGGCGGCGCGCACGTCGTCGAGGCCGAAGCTCTCGTCGAACAGGCGAATGAACGGGCCCAGCGCGCAGCTCGCGTTATTGTCCTTGGCCTTGCCCAGCAGAAGCGCGCTGCGTCCTTCGATGTCGCGCAGGTTCACGTCGTTGCCGAGCGTTGCACCCACGATCGTTCCGCCGCCGTCGACCACCAGGACGACCTCGGGCTCGGGGTTGTTCCAGCTCGATGCGGGGTGGATGCCGACTTGCGAGCCGAAGCCGACCGAGGACAGCGGCTGGGCTTTGGTGAAGACCTCGGCGTCCGGGCCGATGCCGACCTCCAGATAGGGCGACCACAACCCGTCCTCGATCAGCGCCTCTTTCAGCCGCGCCGCACCTTCCGAGCCCGGCACGATCGCCGAAAGATCGGCGCCGATGCGGGCCGAGAACGCGCCGCGGATGTGTTCGGCTTGGGCGGCGTCGCCGCGCGCCCGCTCCTCGATCACACGCTCGACCGCGCTTTTGGCGAACGTCACACCCGCCGCCTTGATGCATTGCAAATCCACAGGCGAGAGCAGAAAGGGGTGGGCTGGGTCGCATGCATCATGGGCGCTGTTGGCAACCAGCGCGTCCGTCGCCCCAAGTCGCATCGCTTCGGCCCGGCGAGCGAGGGCTACCGCGTCCTCGTTCGCCACCAGCTCTGCACAGGTCGCCACGGCGCCGCTCAGGTCGTAGACACCGTCCTCGCGCACCGCGATCGGGCTCGGGCCCGCCGGCCGCCCATCCGAAGCCGGGACCCACGCCCGTCCGATCAATGTTCCGGCGGTCCCATCATCAGGCAAGGCTTCGAGGCGTTCGCGGACCACGTTTGCGCGGCCTACCGCTCGCTGATACGCAGGAAGCCGAGCTCGTCGACGCGCAGGTGCTGGCCGGGGTGCACCAGGGTGTTGCACGAGGGCTCCTCCACGATCAGCGGGCCCTCGGCGGTAAATTCGGGCGGCAAGAGGTCGCGTTCGAAGATGGCGGTGTCGTGCCAGCCGTCCTCGCCGAAGTTCGCCCGTCGCTTCCCCTTGGCCGCCGCCTCGGCGGAGCGGCCGTCCGTGCCGATTGGGGTCAGCTTGGGCCGCGGCACCCGGGCCGGCGCCTGCAGTCGGAAGGTCACGAACTCGACCGGCGTGTCGTCGAGCTTGAAGGTATAGGCGCGCTCGTGCTCAGTGTGGAAGCCATTCAAGATTGAGGCGATGTCGGTCTGTCCAGGATCGAGCGAAACGGTCACCGTGTGCTCTTGGCCAAGGTAGCGCAGGTCGATCTGGCGGTCGAAGGTGATCGAATCGTCGGTCAGGGCCTCGTCCTTGAAGTAATCCCGCGCTTCTTGCTCGAGCCCGGCGAAGATCTCGCGCACGCGCTCGATGGTCGTATCCTCGTCGCGGCTCAACGAGGTCAGCACGAAATCCGCGCGCGGCTCGGTCGCCAGCATTCCCCAGGCTGAGAAATAGCCGGGATAGCGCGGGATCACCGTCTCCTTGACGCCAAGCTCCCGGCCCAGTGGCGCCGCGTGCATCGCCCCGCCGCCGCCCGCCGCCACCAGCACGAAGTCGCGCGGATCGTAGCCGCGCTGGATCGACACCAGCTTCAGCGCGTTGATCATGTTGGCGTCGATCACCCGGATGACCGCGATCGACGCTTCTTCGACGTCGACCTTTAGGCCATCGGCGATCCTTTGCATCGCGCGCCGGGCGCGCTCGACGTCGAGCGTAATCTGTCCGCCGGCGAAGTAAGCGGGGTCCAATACTCCGGTCAGCAGCTTGGCGTCGGTCACCGTCGGCTCCTCGCCGCCAAGGCCGTAGCTGGCCGGGCCGGGGTCGGCGCCGGCGCTCTGCGGTCCGACGTGCAGGGCGTCGGCCGCATCGAACCAAGCGATCGAGCCTCCGCCGGCGCCGATCTCGACCACGTCGGCCACCGGTACGCGTACCGGATAGCCCGGGTTGATCGGTGACCATTCGAGCTTGTACTCGGTGGTCACCTTGGGTTTGCAGTCCTCGATCAGCGCGCACTTCACGGTGGTGCCGCCGATGTCGAGGTAGATGACGTCGCGCTCGCTGCACGCCTCACCCACCAGCGCGGCGCCGTTCATCCCCGCCGCAGGCCCCGATTCGATCAGCGTGATCGGGTGTTCCTTGGCCCATCGGAAGCTCGTGGTGCCGCCATTTGACTGCATCGCGGTCAGGTGACAATCGATCCCGATCTCCGAGATGGCGGTCTCGAGCTTGTCGAAGTATTGCTGCACGATCGGCTGTACATAGGCGTTGAGGACCGCGGTGTTGGCGCGCTCGTACTCGCGCCACTCGCGGGTGATCTCGTGGCTCGCCGTCACCGCCACGCCGGGCAGTTGCTCGCGCAGATATCCGGCGCATGCCGCCTCATGCTCGGGCGCGGCATAGGAATGCAGGAACTGGATCGCCACCGCCTCGACCTCCTGGCGGCGGCATTCCTCGACTACGGGCTTGAGGTCCTCCATCGCCAGGGGTTCGAGTTCGCCGCCGTAGGCGTCGATGCGTTCGCGCACCTCGAAACGCCGCCGACGCGGCACGAAGGCTGGCGGCTTTTGAAAGCGTAGGTTGTACATGTCCGGCCGGTTGCCGCGCGCGATCTCCAAGACATCGCGGAAGCCCGCGGTCGTTACCAGCGCGGTCTTCACGCCTTTGCGTTCGGTGATGGCGTTGATCACTGTGGTGCCGCCATGCACGAAGAACGTGACCTCGGCGGGTGGGATCCCGGAAAGGCGGATGGTGTCGATCACGCCCTGGGTGAGATCGCGAGGGGTGCTAAGCGACTTCGCGACCTCCAGTCCGCCGGTCTGCTCGTCGAAATGGACGAGATCGGTGAACGTGCCGCCGATATCGGTGGCCAAGCGTCCCATAACTACCTCCGCTTTCGGTTATTCGG
>CAYUNL010000312.1:0-3204 GCA_964446055.1 uncultured Alphaproteobacteria bacterium
AGGGCCTCGCGCAGGCGGCGGATCGACTGATCGACGGCGCGTTCGCCGGCCTCCAAATTGTGCTCCCACACCGCTTCCAGTAGCTGGGCCCGGCTGTAGACGCGGCCGGGCTGCATCATCAGCCGGTGCAGCAGGCGGAACTCGGTGGGGCCGAGGTGGGCCTCGCGGCCCTCGCGCCGCACCACTTTGGCGGCGAGGTCAATCTCCAGCTCGCCGCGCGCGATGACCTCGCCCTCGGTACGTTGCGTCCGCCGCAGCACCGCGCGCACCCGGGCCAGCAGCTCGGCCACCGAGAACGGCTTGGCGACGTAGTCATCGGCGCCGGTGTCGAGGCCGCGGACGCGGTCGGCCTCCTCGCCCTTGGCCGTCAGCATGATCACCGGCAGCGCCCGGGTGCCGGGCGCGCGCTTCAGCCGCCGGCAGACCTCGAGGCCCGAGGTCACCGGCAGCATCCAGTCGAGCACCACCAGGTCGGGCAAGGCCTCGGCAATGCGCGCCATCGCCTCTTCGCCGTCGCCGGCCTCGGCCACGGAATAGCCCTCGCGCTCGAAGTTGTAGCGCAGCATCGCCGTCAGCGGCGCCTCGTCCTCGACGATCAGGATGCGCGCGCTCACCCGGCCCCTTCCTCGCCCGGCTCGACCACGGTGAAGCTCGTCCGGTCGCCCTTGGGCCGCGCCTCCGTAAGCGGCTCGCCGTGGACCAGGAAGTAGACCAGCTCGGCGATGTTGGTGGCGTGGTCGCCGATGCGCTCGATCGACTTGGCGATGAACAACAAATGGGTGCACGGCGTGATGTTGCGGGCGTCCTCCATCATGTAGGTGAGGACCTCGCGAAACAGGCTGTCGTAAAGCTTGTCGAGTTCGGCGTCGCGCTGCCACACCGCGATCGCCTGGTCGGCGTCGTGGCGCACATAGGCGTCGAGCACGTCCTTGATCAAGGCTTGCGCGAGCCGCCCCATGCGCGGCACGCTGTGGGCCGGCGCGGCCGGCGGCAGCTGGTTGAGCGCGGTGGCGCGCTTGGCGAGGTTGGCCGCGTAATCGCCGATGCGTTCGACGGTGTGCGAGATCTTGAGCGCCGTCACCACCTCGCGCAAATCATCGGCCATGGGCTGGCGCAGGGCGAGGAACTGGATGGTCGCCGCATCCAATTCGCGCTCCAGCGCATCGATCCGCGAGTCCGCCGCGACCACGCGCTCGGCCAGCGGGGTGTCGCGCGCCGTCAGCGCCTGCAGCGCATCGGCAAGCTGCTCCTCGGCGATGCCTCCCATTTCCACGATGATGGCGGAAAGGTGCTTGAGGTCCTCGTCGAAGGCCCGAACGATATGCTCGCCTTCCATGTGCTCTCTCCTGGCGCCCTCTCTTCGGCTCAGCCGAAGCGGCCGGTGATGTAGCCCTGGGTACGCGAATCCTGCGGGTTGGTGAACAGCGCGCCGGTCTCGCCCCGCTCCACCAGCTCGCCCAGGTGGAAGAACGCCGCGCGCTGCGAGACCCGCGCCGCCTGCTGCATCGAATGGGTGACGATGACGATGGTGTAGTTCTCGCTCAGCTCGTCGATCAGCTCCTCGATGCGCGCCGTGGCGATGGGGTCGAGCGCCGAACAGGGCTCGTCCATCAAGATGACTTCGGGATTGACGGCGATGGCGCGGGCGATGCAGAGGCGCTGCTGCTGGCCGCCCGAAAGGCTGGTGCCCGGCGCCTCGAGGCGGCCCGAGACCTCGCCCCACAGCCCGGCGCGATCGAGCGCCGCCCGCACCACCCCGTCCAGCGCCTCACGGTCGGCCGCAAGCCCGTGGATGCGCGGCCCATAGGCGACGTTGTCATAGACCGACTTGGGAAAGGGGTTGGGTTTCTGGAACACCATGCCCACCCGCGCCCGCAACAGCACCACGTCGACCGCCCGATCGTAGACGTTCTCACCATCGAGCGTTACCGAGCCCGTGACGACGCAGCCCGGAATGGTGTCGTTCATGCGGTTGAGGCAGCGCAGGAAAGTCGATTTGCCGCAGCCCGATGGGCCGATCAGCGCGGTCACCCCGTTCTCGCCGATCTCGAGATCGACGTCGCTGAGCGCTTGGTTCTCGCCGTAGCGCACGCTCACGCCGCGCGCGGCCATCTTCGCGCCTACCGCTACGGCGGGCGCCGCATGGCTCAATGCGGCGGCGCCGGCAATCGCCTCGTCAATCACGGCCTGCATTGTTGTCCTCTACCACCGCCGTTCAAACCTTTTTCTCAAATAAATCGCCAGCCCATTCATCGCCACCAGGAAGACCAACAGCACCAGGATCGCCGCCGAGGTCTTCTCGGCGAAGGCGCGCTCGGGGCTGTCCGCCCACAAGTATACCTGCACCGGCAGCACGCTCGCCGGATCGTTGAATCCCCCCGGAACATCGGCGATGAAAGCGACCATGCCGATCATCAGCAGCGGCGCGGTCTCACCCAGCGCCCGCGCCATGCCGATGATCGAGCCGGTGAGAATGCCCGGCATCGCCAGCGGCAGCACGTGGTGGAACACCGCCTGCATGGGCGAGGCGCCGACCGCCAGCGCGCCGTCGTGTATCGAGGGCGGCACCGCGCCGATGGCGACGCGGGCGGTGATGATGATGGTCGGCAACGTCATCAGCGCCAGCGTCAATCCGCCGACGATCGGCGCCGAGCGCGGCATGTGAAAGACGTTGAGGAACACCGCCAGCCCCAGCAGGCCGAACACGATCGAGGGCACCGCCGCCAGGTTGTTGATGTTGACCTCGATCAGATCGGTCCAACGGTTCTTGGGCGCGAAAGCCTCGAGATAGACGGCCGTCAGGACGCCAAGCGGAAACGCCAGCGCCAGGGTCACCGCCAGCGTCAGCACCGAGCCGACAACCGCGCCCAGGATTCCGGCAAGCTCGGGCTCGCGCGAATCCCCGCCGCTGAAGAAGCCCGCGTTGAAGGTCGAGCGCACCGTGTCCTCGGCACTCAGGGCGTCGATCCAGGCCAGGTCTTGGTCCTTCAGGCGCCGCTCGGCTTCGGCTCGCTCGCGGTCGATCCTGCCCTTGCGCAGCATGTCCACATCGTCCGAAGCCGGCAGCCACAACGTCCGCCGCTGTCCCACGAGTTCCGGATCCTCGAGCACCATTGCGCGCAGCCTGCGGCCGGCGCCCGTGCTCATCAGGCGGCTCAGCGCCCGCACCTCACGCCGCCCCTCGACTTCGGGAAAGCGCCCCTG
>CAYUNL010000313.1:0-3202 GCA_964446055.1 uncultured Alphaproteobacteria bacterium
CCGGCGTCAACGTGACGGTGCCGCACAAGGAAGCCGCACTTGCCATCGTCGACGAGGTGACGCCGCTTGCCGCCCGGATCGGCGCCGTCAACACCATCACCGTGAAAGAAGACGGTAGCCTGTGGGGCGAGAACACCGATGGGTCCGGGTTCATCGCCAACCTTGCCGAGCGCGTGCCCGGGTGGGAGGCGAGAACCGGACCGGCGGTGATCCTTGGCGCCGGCGGCGCGGCGCGCGCCGTGGGGGCGGCGCTCCTGGATGCGGGCGCGCCGAAACTGCGCATCCTCAACCGCACCGAGGGCCGGGCGCGGGCGCTTGCCGAGGCACTGGGGGAGCGGGCCAGTGCGGTGCCGCTTGACGATGCCGGAGGCTTGAAGGGCGCCGCACTTTTGGTGAACACGACGACGCTGGGGATGCACGGACAGCCGGCACTCGATCTCGATCTCGGGGCGTTGCCGCGCCCGGCCGTGGTGAGCGATATCGTCTATGTGCCGCTGCGGACGCCGCTTCTGGCTGCGGCCCAGGCCCGCGGCCATCGCATCGCCGACGGTCTGGGGATGCTGCTGCACCAAGCGCGGCCGGGCTTCGCCGCGTGGTTTGGCGTTAGCCCTATTGTCACCGAACGGTTGCGCGCGGTCGTGGCGGGCGAGACCGGGCGATGATCGTCTTGGGACTGACCGGCTCGATCGGCATGGGGAAAACCGTGGCGGCGCGAAACTTTGCGCGCCTGGGCGTGCCGGTGTTCGAGGCTGACGCGGTGGTCCACGAACTGCTGGGCCCGGGAGGCGCCGGCGTGGCGCCGGTGGGTGAGGCATTCTCGGGAACCGTCCGCGAAGGCGCGGTGGATCGTGCGGCGCTGGGCGACCGGGTCTTCGGCGACGGACAGGCGCTGCGGCGACTGGAGGCGATCGTCCATCCCCTGGTGGCGGAACGCCGGCGGAGCTTTCTGCGGGCGAGTGCGGCGCGGCGCCGGCCGCTGGTCGCGCTCGACATCCCACTCCTGTTCGAAACCCGGATGGAGCGCGAATGCGACTATGTCGCCGTGGTAAGCGCGCCGGCGGCGGTACAGCGCGCGCGGGTCTTGGCCCGCCCCGGTATGACGGAGGCGAAGCTCGCCGCCATCCTTGACCAGCAGGTTCCCGACGTCACCAAGCGGCGACGCGCCGATTTCGTGATCCCGACGGGGGGCAGCCGCACTCGGTCGTTGCGCCGCATCCGCGAGATCGTCACAATCCTCGGCGGCGGACGGGCGCGGGGCCGGCGGCCGCCGGCAATCCCGCGCCGGCGGTGGGCGCGCAAAGGTAGGCTGCATGCGCGAGGTCGCGCTCGATACTGAAACCACCGGTCTTGATCCCGATGCCGGGCACCGCATCGTCGAGATCGGTTGTGTCGAGCTCAACGACCACGTGCCGACCGGCCGCGAGTGGCGGGCGCTCATCAACCCAGAACGCGACATGCCGGCGGAGGCCTACCACGTTCATGGCCTGAGCGAAGAAACCCTGCGCGCGCAGCCACCCTTCGCCGAAGTGGTCGGCGAGTTCCTCGCGTTCATCGCCGAGGACCGGCTGGTGATCCACAACGCGGCCTTCGATCTTGGGTTCCTGAACGCCGAACTCGTACGCTCGCAGCGACCGCCGCTACGCGGCGAGCGGGTGATCGACACCCTCGACATCGCCCGCCGCAAGTTCGCCGGCGCTTCGGCGAGCCTCGATGCGCTGTGTCGCCGGTTCGGCATCGATACCTCGGCGCGGCAAAAGCACGGCGCGCTCTTGGACGCGAAGTTGTTGGCCGAGGTCTACCTTGAGCTGGTGGGCGGCCGCCAGCCGGGGCTCGGTCTGGCGCCGCGCGCGGCGGCCGGCGTCGCCGCACCGGCGCACAGACCAGCGCGGCCGCACGCGCCGAGTGCCGCGGAACTCACGGCCCACGCGGCCTTCATAGCCACCCTGCCCGATCCGATCTGGGCGCGCGCTTAGTCGGCGTCGCCGGCTGGCGGCGTTGGTGCCTCGGCTTGGGCGCGAGCGGCGCGGGCGTCCTCGGCGGCATGGGTCTGGTAGAGCTTCACGAAATCGATCGGCTCGAGGAACAGCGGCGGGAAGCCGCCGTCGCGCGTGGCGTCGGCGACGATCCGCCGGGCGAAGGGGAAGAGGATGCGCGGGCACTCGATCAAGCACAACGCGCGGCGCCGCTCCTGGGGAATGTTTTCAAGGGTGAAGAGGCCGCCGTAAACCAACTCCAGCACGAAAACCGTGTTGTCCGCCTGCTTGGCGTTGGCGTTTATCTTGAGCGTGATCTCGAAATCGTCGCCGCCGGCGCCGCGGGCATTGACGTTGACGCCGATATCGACCTGCGGCGCCTCGGCACCACTGAGCGAGCCAGGCGCGTTCGGATTCTCGAACGAGAGGTCTTGGATGTACTGGGCCTTTACCGCGATCCGCGGCGCATTCGCTTCTTCTTGGGGCGCGTCTCCGACACCAAGCGTGGCGTCCTTCACATCCTCGGCCATCGATATTTCCCCCTTTTTTCGGCGTTCGGTTCGCTATCACGGCTGCGCGGCCGACACAAGCGCGCTCATGCATCACCATGCTGTGGTCGCAATCGGAGCCAGGCCTGGAACTGGCTGGGGCGGCAGGATTCGAACCTGCGAGTGCCGGTACCAAAAACCGGTGCCTTAACCACTTGGCTACGCCCCACGACGGTGTCGGAAGATAAGAGCAAAACCGAGCCCGCGCAAACCGGAGGGCGGCCTTGTTCGGCGAGGATTCCGAGCGCTAGCGGCCGAGCGCGCGGCCGACCATTTGGCCAAGCTCGTCAGGGAGGATGGGTTTCTTGAGATAGCCCGCGATGCCCATCTCCGCCGCCATCTCGGGGGTGTAGCGGCGGCTGTAGCCGGTACAGACCACGACCGGGATGTCGGCGCGAATCTTGCGGAGCTCGCGGGTGAGCGCGTCGCCGGTGAGCCCGGGCATGGTCTGGTCGGTGATCACAAGGTCGATGGCGCCGGGATCGGCGCGAAAGCGCGCGAGCGCTGCCGTCGAATCGGTCTCGCCGAGGACGGTGTAGCCGAGCTTGCTGAGCACCTTGTCGGCCATGCGCACCAGCGCCGATTCATCGTCGACGAACAAGATCCGGCCCTTGCCGGTCGGCGCGTCTACGCGCTCGGCCGCCGGCTCGGCCGCGCCGCCGTGCTCGGTGACGATGCCGT
>CAYUNL010000314.1:0-3183 GCA_964446055.1 uncultured Alphaproteobacteria bacterium
CTGCGGCCGCGCTGCCAGGCCCGCGGGCGGGGCAAGCGGCGCCGGCTGCGGCCAAGTCTCCGCCGCCTCGTCCGCCGCCGCCTTCTCGACGCGTACCCGCAAGTCGTACCACGCCGCCTGACCCGTCACCGGATCGGCGTTCGCCTTGCGCGCCCCATCCGCTCGCGCCGGCAACAGCTCCGATATGATGTGGTTCAACACGAAGCCCTTCTTCGCCTCGGGCGAATCGGGACTGAGGTTCCAGGCGCCGGCGCGCTTGCCGATGGCGTTCCAGGTCCACACGGTGTTTGGATTGACGCCATCCATCAGCCGGGCCCGCCCCTTCACCCGCCCGTGGTGACTGGTGATCCACACCCAATCGTCGTCCTCGATGCCGAGTTGCCGGGCCGTCGCGCGGTGGATGTAGAGCCGGTTGTCGCCGTGGATCTGGCGCTGCCAGGCGTTCTGGGAGTCCCAGGCGTGGTACATCGCCATCGGTCGCTGGCTCAGCGCGTGGAGTGGAAACGATGCCTCGTCGATTGCGGCCCCCTCAAAGGGTGGGTACCACAGCGGCAACGGGTCGAAATAGGTCTCGATGCGCGCACGATCCGCCTCCGGCGGCTGCACCGCACCGTGGCCGCGGGCGGCGAGGCGGAAGCGCTGTAGCACCTCGCTGTAGAGCTGCAGCACCACCGGTTCGGCCGCCTCGATGAACCCCATCCGTGCGGCGAATTCCAAATAGCCCCGGTTGGCGTGCTTGAAGTACTTGTGACCGTCTTCAAGTTCGCGGCGCCAAAAACACCCGTTCTTGGCATATGCCGAAAGCTGGTCCGGGTTCGGCGCGCCGACACCTTCGTCATCGCCGGTCGCGCCGCGCCAGCCGGCCAGCAAGCCGATGCCGGGCTTGCGCTCGTGGTTCACCATGTAATCGGGATACCCGCCCGGATAAAGCGGATCGCCATCGGCTTTCACCATGCCGGGAAGCCCGAGTCGCGCCCCGAGATCGAGAAGCACGTCCTGGAAGGGGCGAACGTCGCGGTCCGGCGCGAGCACCGGGCGGCGGATCGAATCGGCGGCTCCGTCGGCGTCGGAGATGGGGCGGTCGAGCAGCGAAATACAATCGTGGCGCTCGAGGTACGTGGTATCGGGCAGAACGAGGTCGGCGTAGGCCACCATCTCGGAGAAGAACGCGTCCGAATAGATGATGTGCGGAATGCGGTACTCGCCGCTCGCCGGATCCGCCTCGGTCAGCATGTTGTGGACCCCACCCAGGTTCATGGACGAGTTCCAGCTCATGTTGGCCATGGACAGCATCAGCGTATCGATCGGGTAGGGACCGGCGTTGGCGGCGTTTGCGATGACCATTTGCATGATGCCGTGCACGGCCAAAGGCGCGTTCCACGAGAAAGCCTTGTCGATCCGCTGCGGCGTCCCGTCGGCCTCGACCAGTAAATCCTCGGGCCCGCGTGGGAAGCCGAGCGGCGGGCCGGAAAGCGGCTCCATCGGCGCCACCGGCCCGGCGGGTGCCGGCGGGATCGGGCGCGGATAGGGCGGCTGGAAGCGAAACCCCCCGGGGGTATCGATGGTGCCCAAGATCATCTGCAAGACATGGATCGCGCGCGCGGTGTGAAAGCCATTCGCGTGCGCCGAGATGCCGCGCATGGCGTGCATGCTCACCGGGCGGCCCACCATCCGCTCCTGGTGGCGCCCGGCCCAATCGGTCCACGGTATTTCGACGACGATCTCCTCCTCGAACGCCGCGTGCGCGAGTTCCGTGGCGAGACGGCGGATGGCGGATGCCGCGATACCGGTTCGCTCGGCGACCGCTTCGGGCGCAAAGTCCGCATCGAGGAAGCGCCGCGCCATGAGTTCGAACGCCGGCACCGTGGCGCGGCCGTCCTCGAGGGACATAGCGCCCGACCAGCGCCGGACGCACCTCGGGCTCGAGCGCGCTCGCGGCCGCCTTGCGTTCCGGCTCCCAGCACAGCGGTACGCCGCTTGAATCGCGGGCGAACAGGCCATCCTCGGGGCCACCGGGATCGTCGATCACCAGCCAAGGCGCGTTGGTGTAGCGCACGAGGTATGCGAAATCGACGCGGTCCGCCAACAACAACTCGCGCACCAGCGCGAACACCAGCAGCCCGTCGGTGCCCGGCCGTATGCCCAGCCACTCATCGGCGATCGCCGAATAGCCGGTGCGTACCGGGTTGACCGAGACGAACTTGACGCCGCGTTCCTTCAGTGTGCCAAGGCCGATCTTGATCGGGTTCGAGTCGTGGTCCTCGGCGCAGCCGAACATTACGAAGTAGCGCGTCTTCTCCCAGTCGGGCTCGCCGAATTCCCAGAACGAGCCGCCGATCGTGTAGAATCCCGCCGCCGCCATGTTGACCGAGCAGAAACCGCCGTGGGCGGCGTAGTTGGGGGTGCCGAACTGGCTCGCCCACCAGCCGGTCAGCGCCTGGCTTTGGTCACGGCCGGTGAAAAAGGCGAGCCGGCGCGGGTCGGTCTTGCGGATATCGCCAAGCCACCCGGCCGCGATTCCAAGCGCCTCGTCCCAGCTGATCTCGCGGAACGCGGCCTCGCCACGCGGCCCGATTCGCAACAGCGGCTGGGTCAGCTTCGCCGGGGAGTTCTGCTTCATAATCCCGGCCGCGCCTTTGGCGCACAGCACGCCCCGGTTGACCGGGTGGTCGCGGTTGCCCTCGATATATCGGATCGTGCCGTCGCGCAGGTGCACCGTGATGCCGCAGCGGCACGCACACATATAGCAGGTAGTGGTTTCGATCCGGTCCGACACGGCCGGCGAGGTATCGATGCTGGGATCGTTGTGCGGCGCGACGGCCGCGGCCGGGTGGGGGTCAGTCATTTGGGTCTTGAATCACTCTAACACAGACTGATGCCTTTCACAGCGCGCGCCTTGCGCCCATAATCGGCGTCTCCCCCGTGCTCGGGTGCGTCCGCAGCCTTTGAGACCGCCAAGCGTCGGCTGAATGCAAATCTACCTGCCCATCGCCGAGCTGTCGGTCAACGTATTCCTGTTGCTTGGCATGGGCGGCGCCGTGGGTTTTCTCTCCGGCATGTTCGGAATCGGCGGCGGTTTCCTGATGACCCCGCTCTTGATCTTCGTCGGCATTCCCCCGGCGGTGGCGGTCGCCTCCGAGGCCAACCAGATCGTCGCCGCCTCGGTCTCGGGCGCGATCGCCC
>CAYUNL010000315.1:0-3178 GCA_964446055.1 uncultured Alphaproteobacteria bacterium
ACGACGCCGCCAATTCCGGCTCGGCGCCGAAGTCCCGCCCGATGCGGGTCAACGCGCTGAATATGTGGAACGTGGCGGGGTAGGACTCGTGGCTCACCACCTTGTGGGGGTCGAGGGTCTGCACGGGCGCCGGGATGGAAAGGGTGATGGTCCCGCCGCGCTCCACCGCGTGCGCCTGCATCGCCCATGCGGCGACGCTCACGCTCGCCAAAACCGCTGCCGCGATGGCCGGTTTGGTCCGGTACGCGCTCATCTTCACCTCCTCTTTGGCGTGGCCGTCGAGGTTTTGCTCCCAGGCACGCGAAATCGCCAAAACGGACATTTGCCGGCGTCCGTTTTTGTAGAATTTTAATACTCCAAAGTCGCAACAAGAATGGCGATCACTGTCGAGAATAATAATAAAGAGAAACGATCTCCAGGCAATTGCTTTTATGATCTCTCGCTAGAGGATACTTGGCCCGTGCGGAGTAGTATTACGGCTTTGCGTTTTTTGACGAAGATCGAGGTCACGTCCGGGCATCGACCCGGCGCGCCACGCCGCGCGCCCGGCGTTGAACCCCGAACCGCCATCGGCTAAAAGGCGCGGCAGCCGCCCGCCCGGTGGCGCGAGCGCCTATCGAGACCGCCCGCCGAGCGGAACACGCGTATGCACGATGGCGACATGAAATTCGTGACCTACAACATCCAATACGGCAAGGGGCGCGACGGCGCGATCGACCTCTCGCGCATCGCGTCCGCGGTGCGCGGCGCCGACATCGTCGCTCTGCAGGAGGTCGAGAGATATATCAGCCGCTCGGGCGATGTCGACCAGCCCGGGCAACTGGCGGAGCTGATGCCGGAGCACCGCTGGATTTACGGCGCCAACCTAGACGTCAGCGGCGATACCACCGACGCAAAGGGCCGGCCCGTGTACCGGTGGCGCCAGATAGGCAACATGATCCTTTCGCGCCGGCCGATCCTTTCTGCGCGCAACTTCCCCCTGCCGAAATCGCGCGACGGCGCCGGAATGAGTATTCAGTGCGGGGTGCTGGAGACCGTCATCGAGACGCCCCGAGGGGGCCTGCGCGCCTATTCGACGCATCTGTGCTCGCTGTCGCCGGCCACACGCATGCTCCAGGTCGAGGCCGTGCGAGACCTTCTCACGGCCTTGCCGCAACAAGGCTCCGTGATCAGCGGCGCGTTCCTTGATCCCGAATGGATCGCGGCGTCGCCGTCGCTGTCGCAAGCGGTCATCCTTGCGGGAGACTTCAATTTCGAGCCCAATTCCGCCGAATACGGACGCACCACGACCCCGCTACAAGACGCCCGGAAAACGCTCGTCGATGCCTGGGTCGCGGCCGGCAACCAAGGCGAAGACGGCATATCCTTCGTTTCCATGGACAACCGGCAACGACAACGGCTCGACTACGCGTTCTTGACCCGGGACCTGGCGGAACGCGTGACCGGCGCGCGGGTCGACCACGCGGCGGAGGGCTCCGATCACTATCCCGTCTGGATCGAGTTTGATTGGGAGGCGGCGGGCGACGCCGACGGGGCGAGCCGATGACGAGCCGTTGATGAGGCCGGAAATGACCATGCCACGCATCTATACCAGCAGCTGGACGCTGTTCCCCTCGATGAACGCCGTCGGAGCGGCGCGGTTCAGCGCCAAGGAGGGATTCGCCGGGATCGAGCTGGCGTGCGACGAGCCCATCGAATTCTGGCCGACCGCGGTCCCCGATTCGACGATCGCGGAGCTGGCGGCGATCGGCGACGGTGAAGGAATCGGATACGCGATCCACGCGCCCGACTCCCTCAATCCGGCTACGTCCCTACCGGAAGGAATGGCGCGCGACGACGAGATCATCAAGCGACTGGTGGATTGGGCAGAGCGGCTCTCGAGCCCGGTCCTGGGCGTCCACCCGGGAGTCGTTCACACCCTGTTCGGCCTCGAGCGCCACGGCGTGCGGTTCGCGACCGAGCGCCACGACCCGCTAAGGCTGGTGGAGGAAGCGCGGATGCGCGCCGTCGAAACCCTCGGCCGTTGGGCCGAAATGGCGGCCCAGGCGGGACTGATGCTGACGGTGGAGAACGAAGTCCACGTCCGCCACACGGCGGCGGCCACGGCCGAGATCCTCGCCGACATGATCGCTGAGATGCGCCGGCACGACGTCGGCGTCAATCTGGATACGGGCCACGCCATCATCGGTGGCGGGCTGGCCGAGGAATTCGCCGTGCTCAAGGACCGTATCGTCCACTTCCACCTCAACGACGGTAAGACGCACGGCGTCAGCGAGCACCTGCCGCTCGGCGAGGGCCGTGCGGACTTTTCCGTGATCGCGGACTTCATGGGAACGTTCGGCGGGATTCTCGTGCTCGAGATATTCGCGCCCGACCGGCCGGTACGCGCGACGCTGGAAAGCCGCGATTACCTGTTGGGCGTTCTCGCCCGCGCGTAAGCGCTCAGCCTTCGCGCTCGTGGGCGGCCGCCTCGAAGGCCGCGAGGATCGCCCCCATTTCGTCGGGAATACCGTCCGGAAACCGTTCGAGCAGATCGAGGCTCGCGCACCGGGCCTCGCGCTTGACCGCGGCTTCCGCCATCATCGGCTCGATCCCGATCTCGCTGAGCGTTTCGGCCACCTCGGCCATTTCGGCGGCGCGGCGGCGCGGCGGCGCGCGTGCAAGACGACGCGGTCCAGGTGATAGGTGGCGAGTTCGCGCGGGGTCAAGAGCAGACCTTCAAGTTGTGAGACCACGGCCTATTCCACCTTACGCGGGCTTTTGGCCGCCGGGGCCGGATGCGGACGTGCCGCCGTCCACCGAAAGCGTGGTGCCGGTGACATAGGAGGCGTCGTCGGAGGCGAGGAAGAGGACCGCGCGCGCGATCTCATCGACCTCGGCAAGCCGCTTCATGGCGACCGGCGCCGCCAACCACGCGCGACCGTCTTCGAGCGAACGCCCGAGGGTCCGGATCTTGTGCTCGATCATCGATGTAAAGGTGTCGCCGGGCGCGATCGCGGTCACGCGGATATTGTCCGGCGCCAGGTCCAGCGCCATCGCGCGTGTCATCTGAACGACCGCCGCTTTAGACGTGCAGTACGAGATCTTTTCGGGCTCGGCGAAGAGGCCGAGGTCGGAGGCCATGTTGACGATCACGCCGCCGCCCTGGTCCTTCATCACGATCGCGGCCTCGCGCGAG
>CAYUNL010000316.1:0-404 GCA_964446055.1 uncultured Alphaproteobacteria bacterium
GGTTTAGCCGAAGCGGCTCTCCATCTCGGCGATGCCGTCGCTCTTTACATTGGCGTGGCTGGCGGAGGTCGGCCTAGTGGCGACGCTGTCGCAGCTGACGTTGTCGCGGGTTCTTGGTGTCGCCGACGCCACGGCGGTCCTGCCCTTCGACTATTCGGAGTTATTCTTCGCCGCCATTTTCGGAGAACAGCCGGATTCCTGGACCTGGGTTGGGGCGAAAATCATTTTCGCAGCGACGCTTTGTACCGCGCATCGTGAAGCACGCCAACTATTCCGGTTGGCCCTTGATAGGAAGGCTTTTCTAGATGCAAACGTTCTGCGAGTTCTGGATTAGTGCTACTTCCAGTCACAGTTAGAGGTCTGCTATGTGGAGTCATACCAACCATTGATCCAAGTGTGATAAC
>CAYUNL010000316.1:414-3146 GCA_964446055.1 uncultured Alphaproteobacteria bacterium
AAGGTTCCAATTAATTGGTTAGAATAGATTGCTTTAAGAATGCCTAATCGGTTCATAGTTCCTCTATAAATGAAGTCCACAATGGGTCCGGACCGGAACTAGGCGCATTCCCTGAAATTGGTCCGCTCGCAAGCCTGAAGCAAACGTGGAGCATCGGCGCGTTGCGCGTCAGGCTAGGATGCGACTCGCTTCGCCGCCGGTTCCTCCAATGCGCCGTAACGCACCAGGAGATCGCGCACCCGGGCCTCTTCGTCGGGCCTGAGCGGCGGCAACGGCTCGCGCAGGTAGCCTGCCGGAAGTCCGATCATGTTGAAGGCCGCCTTGTAAGCCGCCGGGATGGTGCCGGTGGTATTGATGACCCGGCCCACGTCGAACAACCACTGCTGCAACCCCCGCCTCTCCTCGGGCGTCATGCCCTCGAACTCGAAGATGCGGTCGGCCTTGTCGCCGAACAGGTCGATGCCGGTGCCGATGGTGCCGCCGGCACCCAGCAGCATTGCGGGAATGAAAGCGGCGCCGCTCACCAGCACCGCCATGCGATCGTGGAAGTGGAGAACGTTCTCCAGCTGGTGCTTGGCGTCATGGTTGGTGTCCTTCAGCGCCTCCACCTCGCAGACGTCGCAGATGGCCTCCAGCGCCTCCGGCGTGATTACCACGTTGGTCCGATTGGGAGAGTTGTAAACCATCATGGGCAGCGGCACCGCCTTGGCCACCACCTCGAAGCGACGCACGATGTCCTCCTTGGCCGCGTCCGCCCAGCTGTGGATGTAATGCGGCGGCTTCACGCAGAGGCCATAGGCGCCGGCGTTGGCGGCGGCCTCGGCGCGCTCGATGGTCTCGCGCTCGCTAATCGCCCACGCGCCTACGAACACCGGGCGTCCCTCGGCCTCGCGCGTGGCGATCTCGGTCATCTGGGCGATCTCCTTGAGGCTGAGGGCCCAGGCTTCGGCGTTATCGCCGGCAATGAGAAAGCCCTTGGCCCCGTTGTCGAGGTAGTAGCGGAGAATCTCGGTAAAGGCGTCCGGCATGAAATCGCCCTTCTCCGAGAATGGAGCGACCGGTGCCGGGTAACGTCCAAAGGGAATCTTGGTCATGGCCTGCCCTCCTGTGAAGATTGCACGGGAGCGAGTATGCGGATAACCCGTCTCACCCTACCCACACCCCGCGGACACCGTCAACGACGATGCCGCGGCTCCCGTCATTCGGGTGGTCGCCGAGAGGTCCCGGCTCCGGACGCCAGCGCCTTCTGGCGGACGCCCCCCAGGATCTCGAGGGCCCGCGTGGCCGCCCGTTCGCCGCCCTCGACGTTGCCGCGCACGTGGAGAGCCCGAAGGGTCTCGATCGCCTCCAGGCCGTCCAGGAACTCGGGCCCGGCGACGAGCCCGAAATACTGATGGGTGAAGACGGTTTCGTGGTACGCGTGCATCACGTCCTTCTCGTGGGGTGTCAGCCTCAGAATATGAAAGACGTAGTTGATCCAGTGACTGACCGCCAGCATCGCCCCTTCGATCACCATCTCGTAGTACTCGGGCGAACAATTCGGAAGCGAACGTTCGATGCGCTCGGCCTTGGTGCGGTGACCCTCCGGCGTCATGGCCGGTCCTCCTCGGTCCCACGGCCCAGGATTTCCCGCGTAACCGTCACGCACGAACGGTACGCTTCGTCCACCCTAAGCATGAGCTCTTGCGTCATCTCTAGGTCCCCTCGAACGCCGGGATCACGGACCGCCTCGAGCTCGACAAGGGCTTGGGTGGCCTCGTCGAGTTCGGCCGGAATCAGGCGCATGTTCTCTTCCCCCTCGACGTGTTCGAGGTCGCCCGGTGTCCGCACCACGGGCTCGAACGTCCCGGGGTTCTTGCCCGGGCGGATGTAGACGGGAAGATTGTGCGCGAAGCAGTCCTCGTCGACGGTAGCTTCGAGACGGTGGAGGGCGGCGTTGAGGAGGTTCATGGCGACGACCAGCGAAGCCCAGTACCAGAGCTCGTAGTCCTCCAGCGGGTCGAGTTTCTCGCGCAGCCGATCGATCCGTCCTGCCTTCTCCAGATGATCCTCGATCCGCATTAAGAATCTCTCCCAGTCATTGCCGACGAAGGCCGACGCCGCCTGGCTCAGCGCGTCGCCTCCGCGAGCGCCGCGTCCACGACGTCGCCCAAAAGCTCGACGATCTCGGTGACCTGGGTCTCGGTGACGATGAAGGGCGGCGAGACCATCACGTGGTCGCCACGCATCCCGTCGGTGGTCCCGCCGCCGGGATAGCAGATGAGGCCCCGCTTCATGCCCTCGGCCTTGACGCGGGCGTTGAGCTTGAGGTCGGCGTCGAACGGCTCCTTGCTGGCGCGGTCGGCGACCAGCTCGAGGCCCCAGAACAGCCCGCGTCCGCGGATGTTGCCCACGTGACGGTGGTTGCCGAATCGTTCCTCGAGCTGCTCGCGCAGCACTTCGCCCTGGCGACGAACGTTGGCCAAGAGATCGCGCGACTTGATGGCTTTGCTCACGGCGAGCCCGGCGGCGCAGGCGACGGGGTGGGCCATGAACGTCAGCCCGTGTTGGAAGACGCCGCTTCCCAGGCGGAAAGCCTCATGCACCTTGCTGGAGACCAGGACCGCGGCAAGCGGTTGATAGCCGGCGCCGAGCCCCTTGGCAACGGTCATCAGATCGGGCGCCATCCCCTCTTGCTCACAGGCGTGCATGGCGCCGGTGCGGCCCATGCCGCACATGATTTCGTCCAGCAC
>CAYUNL010000317.1:0-3120 GCA_964446055.1 uncultured Alphaproteobacteria bacterium
CCTCGGCAGGCCAGCGCAAGAGCCCAAGGGCGGGGCGCCGCTGGCGCTCGCGCGCGCCTACGTGGGCGACGAGCCGCGCGCGGCCGGCGCCTGGACCGCGGCGCTCGAATCGCTTGCCGCCAAGGGCGGCGTGGCCCTTTGGGGCGCCGGCGCCAAGGGCGCGACTCTGGCCAACATGATCGATCCAACGGGGGAGCGGATCGCCTGTCTGATCGACATCAACCCGCGAAAGCAAAACCGCTTCGTGCCGCTGAGCGCGCACCGGATCCTCGACCCCGTGGCGGCCAGCGCCGCCGGCGTCCGCTCGGCCATGGTGATGAACCCGAACTACACCCCGGAGATCACCGCGATGCTCGAGGATGCCGGCATTGACATGACGCTCACCGACGAGACCATGATCCAGCCATGAAAATAGCGATCGATACCGCCGCCGGCACCGCACAAGTCGAAGACGACTCGGGGCGCCGCCAGCTCGATCTTTACTCGCCCGAGGCCTTCGAGAAGATCGCCGCGGTTTGGCTCAAGACCGGCTGGAGCCAGAAGTACTCGTACCGGTTCTCGTGGCTGGGGCGGCCTTTGATTCAGCTTCCCGAAGACGTCATCCGGCTGCAAGAGCTGATCTGGCGGCTGCAGCCCGACGTCATCATCGAGACCGGCACCGCCCACGGCGGGACCGCGGTCTTCATGGCCAGCCTGTGCGCGCTGGCCGGGCGGGGGCGGGTGATCTCGGTCGACATCGAGATCCGCCCCGACAACCGCGCCGCCATCGAAGCCCATCCGCTGGCCGAGCGCATCACGTTGATCGAGGGCGATTCCATCGCCCCGCAAGTGGTGGAGAGAGTCAAAGCAGAGGTCGGTGCGGGCGAGGAAACCGTCTTCGTCCTGCTCGACGGCAATCACACGGCTGCCCACGTGACCGAGGAGCTCGAGGCCTACGCGCCGCTGGTGAGTCGGGGTTCGTATATCGTCGCCGCCGATGGTGTGATGCGGGAGCTGCACGATGTTCCGGGCGGCGATCCGTCGTGGAAGACCGACAACCCCGCGACCGCGGCCGAGAACTTCGCCGCCCGCCACCCCGAGTTCGTGATCGAGCCCCCGCCCCGCCCCTTCGATGAGAGCGCGAGCGCCGTCGATCTCACGTATCTGCCCTCGGCCTGGCTCCGGCGCCGCGCCTGAGGAGGCCGGAACGTGATAATGTCGCCGAGTTGCGCGTGAGGGCCGCGCTGTCGCAGCGCTGAAAAGGACGGGGCGTCATGCACGAATACGAGACCGAGATAGCGACCGCCGACGGGGCGATGGACACCTTCGTCTGTCATCCTGACGAGGGCGGCCCGTTTCCCACCGTGGTCATCTACATGGACGCGCCCGCCATCCGCGAAGAGCTTAGGGACATGGCGCGGCGGATTGGCACGGTCGGCTATCACGTGCTGCTGCCCAACCTCTATTACCGGACCGGGCGCGAGGGGGCCTACGGTTTCGACTTGAGCCGCATTCGCGACGGCAATGACGAGAGCGCGAAGATGATTGCCGTGATGAACACGCTGACCAACGCGCGCATTGTCGCCGATACCCAGCCGCTCTTGGATTTCGTGCGCGGGGCGGATGCGGCGGCGGACGGGCCCATGGGCTGTGTGGGCTATTGCATGAGCGGCCAGTTCGTGGTCTCGGTCGCGGCCGCCTACCCCGAGGCCTTCGCGGCGATCGCGTCCTACTACGGCGTCGGCCTGATCACCGAGGCCGAGGATTCGCCGCATCTGGCGGCCGAGCGGATCGCCGGCGAGCTCTACCTCGCCTTCGCCTCGGACGATCCCCACGTGCCGCAATCGATCGTCGATGCGCTGCCCGCCACACTGAGTGCCGCCGGTGTTGCGCACCGCGTCGAGGTCTATCCAGATACCGAGCACGGTTTTGCCTTTCCCGAGCGCGCGGTCTATAGCAAGGCGGCCGCGGAACGGCACTGGGAGCGCATGTTCGCCCTGTTCGACCGCCGTTTGCGGACCTGAGCTCGACAAGAGGAGAAGCCGGAGATGACCGCCGAACCCGAGACGCTGGACCACGTCCGCAAGAACCTCAAGGTCCGCTGGTACCGCTGCCCGATCGAGCGCTCGGCCCTGCTCGAGCTAATGCAGCCCGACGACCTGAAGGGCTGGTTCCAGGCGCTCGGGCACCTGGTCCTGTTCGCCGCGACCGGCGCGGCCAGCTACTTGTTCTTCGAGGCCGAGATTTGGGTCGGTTTCGCCATCGCGCTCTTTGCCCACGGCACCGTCGCCTCGCACTTCATTTACGGCTGTCACGAGCTCGGTCACGGCACCGTATTCCGGGCCAAGTGGCTGAACACCTTCTTCCTGCAGGTCTATAGCCTGCTTGGGTGGTGGAACTTCCCGGAGTACGGGATGAGCCACTACCACCACCACGTCTACACCTGCCACCGGCGCGGCGATTTGGAGGTGACGCTGCCGGTGGAGCCGTCGCTCCGGTGGCACTACCTGGCCCAGTTGTTCACGCTCAACCTCATGGGCGGCTACATGACGCGGGGTTCCATCAACTGGCCGTGGGCGCTGATCAAGACCGCCTTCGGCCGCTATGCGGTCCTCAGCACGCCGGGCTGGCTCGAGGCCCTTTACGCGGACAAGCCCGAGGCGCGAAGGGACGCGGTCAACTGGGCCCGCATCGTGCTGGTTTTCCACGTCGGCATCGCCATCGTCTGCATCGCGTTCGGGCTGTGGATTATCCCCGTGCTCTTGAGCGTGGCGCCCTTTATCGCCAACTGGCACGCATACTTGATCGGTTGTCCGATGCACGCCGGCCTGCACGCCGATGTGCCCGATTTCCGGCGTTGCGTGCGTACCATCACGCTGCCTTCCCTTTCCGAATTCCTGTATTGGCACATGAACTGGCACCTCGAACATCACATGTTCGCGGCCGTGCCCTGCTACAACCTCAAAAAGTTGCACCACACCGTGGCCGCGGACATGCCCAAGCCGCGCTCCTGGGTCGGCTCGTGGGTCGAGATGCGCCGAGCCTGGTGGCAGCAAAAAGACGAGCCCGGCTATGCCTTCGACACGCCGCTGCCCGAGGCCGCCGAGCGCGCGCAAGCGGACCAAGAGCCCGAGGCCGCCT
>CAYUNL010000318.1:0-3088 GCA_964446055.1 uncultured Alphaproteobacteria bacterium
CGGCCGGGCTGGCACATCGAGTGCTCGGCGATGAGCGAGAAGCACCTTGGCGCGCGCTTCGACATTCACGGCGGCGGCCGCGACCTGATCTTTCCCCACCACGAGAATGAAGTCGCTCAAAGCACCTGCGTGCACGGGCCGGGCTCCTTCGCCCAGACCTGGGTGCACAACGGCTTCGTCACCGTCAACGGCGAAAAGATGTCGAAATCGCTCGGCAACGTGCTGAGCGTGCGCGAGCTCCTCGGCCGCTGGCCGGCCGAGGCCATCCGCCTCAACATGCTATCGGCCCACTACCGCCAGCCGCTCGATTGGAGCGAGGAAGGGGTACGCGGCGCCAAGCGCACCCTCGACCATTGGTATCGGGCCGTCGATGGCCTGGGCGAATCGGCAGGCGAAGACGACGCCGGATTCATTGCCGCGCTGGAAGACGACCTCAATACGCCCAAGGCCATCGCCGAGATGCACCGGCTGGCCGACGAGGTCTCGCTTTCAGGCGGTGGGGGTGCGCTCTCGGCCAAGCGCAAGCTCAAGGCGGGCGGCGATGTGTTGGGCGTTCTGGCGCAGGAGCCGAGCGCTTGGTTCGCCTGGCGGCCACCGAGCGCGGCGCTGGACCCGGCCCGCATCGAATCGTTCATCGAGGAACGCGCAGCGGCCCGCGCCCGCAGGCAGTTCGATGAGGCCGACCGCATCCGCGATGACCTGGCGGCCGAGGGCGTGGTGCTCGAGGACAAGCCCGACGGTAAGACCATCTGGCGCCACGAGGGCTGATCGGACGCGCGATGGCGGGGACCGACCACAGCCGCGAGGCGGACCTTGGCGGCCCAGCGGTGATTCTGGTCGAGCCCCAGCTGGGCGAGAACATCGGCGCCGCGGCGCGGGCGATGCTGAACGTCGGGCTGACGGAGCTGCGCCTGGTGCGCCCGCGCGACGGCTGGCCGAGCGATGCCGCGCGCGCCGCCGCCTCCGGCGCCGATGCGGTGGTGGATGGCGCCCAGGTCTTTGACGACCTGGCCGCAGCGCTTGGCGATGTCCGACGCCTTTATGCCTGCACCGCGCGGCCCCGCGACATGGCGAAACCGGTGCTGACGGCCGAGGCCGCGGCGGCCGAGATACGGGCCTTCTCGCCGCGCGGCGGGGCCTGCGCATGGGTGTTCGGGCCCGAGCGGGCGGGGCTCGAAAACGATGACGTGGCGCTCGCCGATGCCGTGGTGACGGTGCCGCTCAATCCCGCCTTCGCCTCGCTCAACCTGGCTCAGGCCGTGCTGCTGGTGGGCCACGCCTGGCTCCGGGCCGGGAATAGCGAAGACGTGAGCGAGGCGCTGGACGATCCGCCGGCAACCAAGGCCGAGCTGATCGGCTTGTTCGAGCACCTCGAGACCGAGCTCGACGCCAGCGGTTTCCTGAAAAACCGTGAGCGCCGCCCGGTGACCGTGCGCAAGATCCGCAACCTGCTGCAGCGCGCGAATTTGCGCGAATTCGAGGTGCGAATCCTGCGCGGCGTCATCGCCGCGCTTTCCGGTCCGCGCCGGAGCTGAACCGATCCACCGTCGACGGCTAGGCGCAGGGGAAGCTTGGGACCCCGCGCTCCGCAGCCGCGCTCGCGGTGTCGCGCTGGAGCCGCGTGGTAGAGCTCGCGCGGCATCGGCGTGATTCGAAGACGCGAGGCGAATGGCGTCGGATTCGGAAGTTTGGGCGGTGGGAAAATGGAGTTCTCTTTTTGTTCTTGACAAAACCGCACCCGGATATCATAATTATCCTAACAACCCACAAAGAGCACCTAGGATGAAGAGCATGATGGTTATTCCACCGGGAATCATTAGCCTCAAGCAAGTGTACGATCTTGCCGACGATCCCCGCTACCTTGACACCGACCACCCCGACCGTGGCGCCTATGCGCCGATGATCGACCGATTGTTCGAGGGCCACCTCGCGCCCGAAATCTGGCCCGCACCCGATCCCTATACGCTGGGGCGCCCGATCACATTGGCGGGCTCGGTGGGTGTTGGCGCCGAAAACCGTCCGCAGGACGTGGCCGATGTGGAGGAGGGCTTGCGGGCGCTGAACGGGCTGGGGCTAAACGGCTGGCTACAGCGGACCGGCTTGCCGACGCCCGAGCTCAACGCGGGGTTACTCGGGTTTCAGAACACCTAAGGCCTGAAACCCGACGCACTGATGCTGCCGAACGGACCGACACTCGCGGCGCTGAACCACCAATTCTCGTCGAACCCCGAGGCGGGCGCGCTCAATGCGGCAGCGTACGGCGGAAGCCCGCCGGGACGCCCGATCACCGCCCCGGCCCTGGCCGCGGAGCAGGGCGTGGACGGTATGCCACTGCAAGCAAACGATGTCTTCCCGGAAGGCGGCGGGCGCTACGCCCAGCCAATCATTGACAACGTAGACCGACTGTTGGCGCGCGACGATCAAGGCGTCCCGTCGCGCACCCTCGACGACTTCGAACCTCAGACGCTCGCGTACGAGACGGGTGCGCCGCCCTCGGGCGAGGACAACGAGAAACTCACGAATATCGTCCCGGTCCTGCCGATGGTGATCGATTCGACGTTGCGGACAGCGATGTCCTTCATCGATCTCTCGCCTGATTGGGTCAAGATGTTGGCGCGCTTGGAGACAGGGGGCGAGTCGAACGGCGGTTGGGGGTCAGGCAGAGATGAAGATGGCAACGTCGTCGGCCGCTTCCAGTTCCGAACGAAGGCGCTCATCGACATCGGTATGCTGAACCGGCAAGGTGAATGGACCGGAAAGTACGGCGCCAACAGTTGGCGGGACTTCCAGAACAACAGCTGGGCGCAGGTCGCCACCCTCGAGGACTGGGTCGGAATACTCTGGGGATACGCCGGAGACAAAGGACTCACTGTGTACATCGATGACGAAGATCCCGTCGAGGTCGTGGGTCAGGTCGGGAAGTTCAGCGTGAGCCGCGGCGGGATGTTGCTGGCGATGCACTATGCGGGGGCCCGCGGCACGCGGCGATACTTCGACTGGTTGGAGAGGAACAATTTCAAGTCAGAGGGAGAATCGTTCCCCGACGAGTATGCGAAGGACTTTCGTAAGATCGAAGAGCGCTTGCGGG
>CAYUNL010000319.1:0-559 GCA_964446055.1 uncultured Alphaproteobacteria bacterium
GCACATGCGGCCGGCATACTACCCCATCCCAACATTGGCCTAGCGATCGGACTCGGCACCGATTAGGTTGAGGGCGAAATCGCGGGAGGGGGGAATTCGTGGAATACCGTAATCTGGGCGCAAGCGGCGTCAAGGTCTCGAGGCTGTGTCTTGGCGCCTTGACGTTCGGCGAGCCCGATGAAAGCTCGATGTTCCACGAAGTCGGCTGCGACGAGCAGACCGCCTGCCGCATCATGAACCAGGCCCTCGATGCCGGCATCAACTTCTTCGACACCGCCGATGTCTACGGACCCGAGGGCCTGTCCGAGCAGATCATCGGCCGCTGGTTCGAGGCCGAGCGCCGGCGCGACGAGGTGGTGTTGGCGACCAAGTTCGGCTTCCATCTGGCGCCCGGGCCGCTCGGCACCGGGGCCAGCCGCCGCCGGGTCATGCGCTGCGCCGAGGACAGCCTGCGGCGGCTCAAGACCGACCGCATCGACCTCTACCAGGTCCACGTGCAGGACATCGAGACCCCCGAAGAGGAGACGCTGCGCGCGCTCGAGGATCTGGTGCGACAGGG
>CAYUNL010000319.1:569-3075 GCA_964446055.1 uncultured Alphaproteobacteria bacterium
AAGGTGCTCTACATCGGCGCCTCGAACTACGCCGCCTATCGCCTGGCCGAGAGTCTGGGCATCGCCGCCGCCCAGGGTCTGGCGCGCTACGTCAGCTTCCAGGCGCGCTACAACCTGGTGGCCCGCCAGATCGAACGCGAGCACCTGCCTTTGTGCGCCCGACACGGCCTCGGTATCTTGCCCTACTCGCCGCTCGGCGGGGGCTTGCTTTCCGGCAAGTACGGGCGCGATCGGACGCCGCCGCCGGGCGCCCGCGTGACCAAATGGACCGAGCGCTACGGCAATCGGCCGCCGCTCTGGCCCGACTTCGCGACCGAGCGGAACTGGCGCGTCGTCGAGACCGTCGCCACACTCGCCGAGGAGCTCGGCGCCAGCCCGGCCCAGGTCTCGCTGGCCTGGCTCCTCCATAAGCCCGAGGTCGCGTCCGTGATCCTCGGGGTCCGTTCGCCGGCGCAGCTCGAAGACAACCTCAAGGCCGCCGAGCTGGTGCTGCCGCCCGAGGCGATGCGCCGGCTCGACGAAGTCAGCGCGGCGGAGCTCGACTACCCCTACGATTTCCTGAGCGAGATTCAGGGCCGCTGGTGAGCCGCTTTTAGCGGTGGGACCAGTCCTCAGGGTCGGCGGCGTTGCCCGGCGACAGCCCGAGCACGTCGCCCTCGGTCGTGCCCCCCAGACCCGAGACGGTGCGGTTGGCGTAGCTGAAATAGGCCGCCGCCTGGTTGATCTCGAGAATCTCGCCATCCTCATAGCCGACTTCGCGAAGCTCGGCGATCATCGCCTCGGTGACGCTCGCGGGCGCGCGGGTCAAGGCCTGGGCATAGCGCAGTGCGGCTTTCTCCATCTCATCGAACGGGCCGCCCGCGAGGTCTTCACGCTCGAGCGCTGCACAGATCGCACCCGCCCGCGCCTCGTCGGCGACCAGCCTGGCCAATCCCTGACGATGGTGCTCGATGCAGTAATCGCAACCGTTGAGCAGGCTGACCCAGACGCCGATGGTTTCGAGAAACCATTCGGCAAGGTGGTTGCCCGAATGGTGCAGCACGGCCTTGTAGATCGCCATATGCCCTTCCATGGTGTGCGGGCGCAGGCTGTGCAGCATCATGATGTTGTCGACGTTGTCAGCGGGGCCTTTGATGCGGTCGTAGAGCTGTTTCAGACGACCTTCGGCCTCGTTGTAGGGAACGGTTCGTACCCAGCTCATGCGGTCCTCCTTGCCTCGCGCCGATGCGTGCTCCCTGGGGCACTCTGACCAGGTGCGCGGCGCAGCGGCGGCAATCGGAGCTGCCAAAGCCGGCCGCCGGCACCAAGGCGCCGGGCAGCGCCATCACTTCGGCCACAAGGTCGCATTCGCTGCCCTCCGCTTCGGCGCGGACGGCGACCACGCGGCCCACGGCGGTCAGACGGTCGATGTGCCAGCGCACCGCCTTGTCGCGCTTGCGGTGGCGGGCGACCCGGGCGCGGATGCCGCCGGGCCCAAAGGCGCTGCCGCAATAGACGTAGCGGCCGGGCGCCAGCCTCGCCGGCGCCGCCCTGGGCACGTCGAGGTCCAGGGCCTCGTCGAGCTCGATGACCAGCAGATAGGCGCCGGGCGCCGCGGGCAGGTCGTCCATGGCGTCAATCGAAAGGCGCGTCAGGCCTCACAGGGCGTCTACCAACAACATCTCGCTGATGGCGCCGGCCTGGCGGCTCTCGCGCCACGGTTTGTACTCGTCCGATCCGTGCCAGTCCCTGGCGACCTCAGCGTCGGGGAACTCGAGCAACACCGCGATGGTCGGCGGCCGCATCTCGCCCTCCAACATTTCCACTTCTGGGTACCGCGCCAGGTAACGGCCACCACGGGATTCGACCATGGCCTTCACTTTCGACGCATATTCTTCGATCCAGGTCGCGTCCTCCGTAATGGTGACCAGCTTTATCACGTATGCCGTCATCGAATTCGCTCCCACAGACTATCAGCACCCGGCGATCCTCTAGACCAAGCCCGCGCACGTCAATCCTGACGAATCTCGGATCGGGGCGCGGCCGCTCCTCGGCTGGCGCCGCGCCACGCGCAGGCGGCGCTGAGAATCCACTGGTCAGCGCGCGGCCGCCCACGCCATAGTGCCGAGTTCAGGGATTGCCATACTCGGCACGCACCGGCAAGGGGGGACGCGATGAAGCTCGCAGTGCTCGGAACCGGACAGGTAGGTCGGACCTTGGCCTCGAAGCTCCTCACCCTCGGTCACGAGGTCCGGATCAGCGCCCGTGAGGCCAACAACCAGAACGCGACCGATTGGGCCGAGGGCGCCGGCGCGGGCGCCTCGAGTGGGACCTTCGCCGAGGCCGCCGCCTTCGGCGAGGCGGTCTTGAACTGCACCAACGGAATGTCCGCGCTCGAGGCGCTCGAGGCCGCGGGCGCCGAGAACCTCAAGGGCAAGGTCCTTCTCGACGTGGCGAACCCGCTCGATTTCTCTCACGGCATGCCGCCCACCCTCTCGGTGTGCAACGAGGATTCGCTTGGCGAGCG